>NZ_JBEPRF010000005.1:0-370956 GCF_040548225.1 Bradyrhizobium sp. S3.12.5 | reverse complement strand
ACGAGACCGTCTTTGAAATATCAACATGAGTTCGCATCCTCGCGGCTTGTTTCGCCCGAGCTTTGCTCCGTCGCCTCACCCTCATTTGAAAGAGGGCGCAGGGAAGGCCGGGAGCCGGCTGGCTCCCATTGACCGCCATGCCATGAGTAGATTGCGCTACACTGCACAGCGGGTAACAGGGCAGCCGGAGGCATCCCGGCCTTCCCTGCGCGGATGGTTGGAACGGCTTATGTCGTGCTCTCCCCGGGGAGCGATGCACTATTGCCCCCGTTGCCTTGCGGATGATTGATACGCATGTCCGGTTGGACACAACGTATCACCGCAAGCCTTGACGCACAGGCTCCGGGCGCCAGGACCACACGATTTGGCCGTACGCAGATCGCACCGGTCGTGTGCGCGAGGTCTTCGCTCACGGTTGCCCGCCCTGCAAAACCCTTCGCGCCGATGTGACCCTCGCCCACCGCCGCCCGGCCCGCGTTCGTGACGATCGCGATACGCCCCTCTTCCTTGGGCCGGAGTGGGACCACACATACGCCGTTTCCGAATTTCGGCAAAGTGGCATATTTGTGCCGATACGGATTGACCGAGGGTTTGGGTGTTTTGCCCGTCGGGCAACGCAAGGTCTCGTAGCCCTACCGCGTCATTCCGGGGCGCGACGAAGTCGCGAACCCGGAATCCATTTCACCGCGCGCGATGCCGCCTGATGGATTCCGGGCTCAATGCTGCGCATTGCCCCGGAATGACAGCTGCGGCTTCATTTGCCCGACCGGCCGCAACATTGGTATGGTTCATGCAAGCGGCATCAGCCTCCGCAATTCTCTAACAAGAACGTGAAAATGCCGGACTCCAGACCCGACCGTATCCGCAAACTTCTTGCCGACCTCGTCGGCTTCGACACGATCAGCGACCGCACCAATTTGCCTTTGATCGCGCATATCGAGAGCTATCTCGCCTTCCTCGGCGTCAAGGGCGAACGCATCACCGACGAGACCGGCGAGAAGGCCTCGCTCTGGGTCACGATCGGCCCGGAAGATCGACCCGGTCTCGTGCTATCAGGGCATACCGACGTCGTGCCCGTCGTCGGCCAGGACTGGAGCCACGATCCGTTCAAGCTCATCGAGCGCGACGGCAAGCTCTACGGCCGCGGCACCACCGACATGAAGGGATTTGTCGCAGTGTGCCTCGCCATGGTGCCGGAGATGCTGGAGGCGAAGCTGACAACGCCGATTCATCTTGCCATCTCCTATGACGAGGAGATCGGCTGCGTCGGCGTGCGGCCGATGCTTGCCGAGGTCGCGAAGAAGAAGGTCCGACCGCTCGGCGCCTTCATCGGCGAGCCGACCGAGATGAAGGTCATCATCGGCCACAAGGGCAAGCATGGCGTGCGCGCGACGTTCCACGGCCTCGCCCGCCACTCCTCGATTGCGCCCGACGGCGTCAATGCCATCGAATACGCGGCCGAGATGATCAGCGAGATCCGCCGCCGCGCAGTGAAGCTTGCAAGCGAGGTCGAGCGCAGCAGTCTCTACGATGTCCCGCACTCGACGCTGCTGACCAGCATCGTGCATGGCGGCGCCGCGCTGAACATCGTGCCTGACACCTGCACCGTGGATTTCGAATGCCGCGGCATCGGCATCACCGAGTCCAGGGAGGTGACGGATGCGATCGTCTCCTGGGCCAAGGCCGAGCTCGAGCCCGCGATGAAGAAGCAGCATCCGGAATGCGGCATCGATTTCGAGGAGATCCTCGACTATCCCGCCCTCGACACCAAGGCGGACGCCGCGATCGTCACGCTGGCGAAGCAGCTTGCGGGACGCAACGACCACGCCAAGGTCGCCTTCGGCACCGAAGCCAGCCTGTTCGCCGGCATGGCCGATATCCCCTCAGTGGTGATCGGCCCGGGCTCGATCGCGCAGGCGCATACGCCGGACGAGTTTGTAGCGATGGCCGAGCTGGAGAAGTGCGCGGGGTTCGTGGAGAAGCTGATCGCGCATTGCGCGAAGGCGGGGTCATAAACGACGCTGCCGTAAGGTGGGCAAAGCGACGCGTGCCCACCATTTTTCACCGCGATCGCTGACAGATGGTGGGCACAGCGCTACGCGCTTTTGCCCACCCTTGCTACAAGCTCCGATGCGTAGGGCTACGGGAGCGCCGCGCCTCAGCGCTCCTGCAAGGCCAGCCGGACGCCGACGGCGCAGTAGATGATCCCGACCACCTTGCCCTGCCACCGCACGACCGCAGGGTGGCGGCGCAGGAGATTGCCGAGACGGCCGGCGCCGACGGCGAATACGACGGTGCTGACAAGGCCGAGCAGCACGAAGACGATGCCGAGGATCGCCAGCTGAAGCGCGGTCGAACCGTTCTCAGGCCGGACGAACTGCGGCAGGAAGGCGAGGAAGAACAGTGCGGTCTTGGGATTGAGCACTTCGGTCAGCACGGCCTGCCGAAGGGCGCGCCCCGCGCTGATCGCGGGCGCGCCGTCGTCCAGCTTGATCGGTGCTTTGTCGAGCATCGCGCGGATGCCAAGATAGATCAGGAATCCCGCGCCCGCATATTTGACGATGCTGAACAGGAGCGCCGACGTGGCGATGACGGCCGAAAGGCCGACGATCGCCATGCTGGTGTGGATCACGTCACCCGCAGCAATGCCAGCGCCGGTGGCGATGCCGACCCTCGTTCCCGAGCTTGCAGCTCGCGCCATGGTGAGCAGCGTGGCCGGGCCAGGAATGAAGACGAAGCCGAGAACGATCAGGATGTAGGTGACGAGGGTGGCGTGGTCGATCATGCGCGCGGTCCCGAGGGCGAATTAGTATGACAGGCTGAGCGACGGCGAATAGTCCACCGGCACGAGCAGCCGGTCCTCGATCTGGCCGACCATCAGGCCATGCTCGGCGTGGGTCACGCGCTTGATCTCGGCCCACTCGGTATCCGCCATGAAGGCCGCCCACGCCGAAATCTTCGCTGCCTCGTCCGGCCACTCCAGGAGATAGGCGAACTCGGTACGATCGCCGAATTTGGTTTCCCACATCGCCACCATCTGAAAGCCATATCGGCTTCGCATGATACGCGCGGCATGGTCGCGGAAACGGGCGTGAAAGGCAGCTTTGTTTGTCTCGAAGATCTCGTAGATGCGCAATTGCTGGATCATGACCGTCTCCTTGCGGGGAGAGATAGGGTCGAACGGCGCGCCGTCAAACCGAGAAGTCAGCCGGCCTTCGTAGGGTGGGCAAAGCGAAGCGTGCCCACCATTTTCACTGCGATCGCTGACAGATGGTGGGCACAGCGCTACGCGCCTTTGCCCACCCTACGCACCCCACCCGCGGCACGCATCCCCGTCATTGCGAGGAACTCTTGCGACGAAGCAATCCAGACTGCCGCCGCAGAGATAGTCTGGATTGCTTCGCTTCGCTCGCAATGACAGAACATGTGGTGACAGCGACGCACCAAGCAAAAGGGCGCGGCCACCGGCCGCGCCCTCGTTATTTCTACACCGCGCCCGCCTTCTGCGCATACTCCCATGATGCCTTTGACAGCGGCACGGTGCGCTTGGCTGACTCCAGCGCCTTGGCGTTGGCGGCGGTGCCGTCGCGGACGCGGCCGGCGATACCTTGGGTGATGCCGGCGAGGCGGAACAGATTGTAGGCAAAGTACCAGTTAAGATCCGGCACCGTCATCTTGGTGACGTTACAATAGATCTGCGCGGCTTCCTCCACGCTCGGGATGTTGAGCGCCTTGAGGTCTGCGCCTTGCAAGCCCGGCATGATCCACTGCATCAACAGGTAGGTGAAGTCGGCCATGGGATCGCCGAGCGTCGACAGCTCCCAATCCAGCACGGCCTGCACGCGCGGTTCCGTCGCGTGGAAAATCATATTGTCGAGGCGGTAGTCGCCGTGGACGATCGAGACGCGCGCCTGCACCGGCACGGTCTTGGGCAGCCATTCCGCGACCTTCTCGAACTCGGGAATGTGCTGGGTCTCGGACGCCCGATACTGCTTGGTCCAGCGGTCGATCTGGCGCGCGAAATAATTGCCGGGCTTGCCGAACTCGCCGAGGCCAATCGCGACGGGATCGTACATGTGGAGCTTTGCCAGCGTCTCGATCTTGCTGGTGAAGATCTTTCGGCGCGCATCGCCATCCTGGCTCGGCAGCGTCGGATCCCAGAACACCCGCCCCTCCTCCATCGACATGATGTAGAAGGCGGCGCCGATGATGCTGTCGTCCTGGCACAGCGCATAGGCGTGCGCGACCGGAAAGCCCTGCTTTCCAAGGGCCGCGATGACGCGATATTCGCGATCGACCGCATGCGCCGACGGCAGCAGTTTGCCGAAGGGCTTTCTGCGCATCACGTAGGAGCGCCTCGGCGTGTTCAGCCGGTAGGTCGGATTGGATTGGCCGCCCTTGAACTGCAGGACGACCAGCGGGCCCTCATAGCCTTCGACGTTGTCACGCATCCAGGCCTCGAGCCCGAGCTCGTCGAAGCGATGACGCTCCTCGACCGGCTTGGTGCCCGAGAACTCTTCGTCTTTCCTGACGCCGTCAGCCACGGTGACGCTCCCTGTTTTTGTTTTCCGTCATTCCGGGATGGTCCGAAGGACCAGACCGAAATGACAGTGAAGGGAGCGCCATCAGCTCTCCCTGTCAATGCTTGGGAGAGTTGGCATACTTCCGAACCTCTAACCTTGCAATGGCGCGATTGTGCACCTCGTCCGGACCGTCGGCGAGCCGCAACGTGCGGATCCCCGCATAGTCCTTGGCAAGCCCGGCTTCGTCGGAGACGCCAGCACCGCCGAAGGCCTGAATCGCCTCGTCGATGATCTTCAGCGCCATGTTGGGCGCTGCGACCTTGATCATGGCGATCTCGGCCTGCGCGGTCTTGTTGCCGACCTTGTCCATCATATCGGCGGCCTTGAGACACAGTAGGCGCGTCATCTCGATGTTGGTGCGGGCCTCGCCGATGCGCTGCTCCCACACACTGTGCTCGACGATCTTCTTGCCGAAGGCGGTGCGCGACATCAGCCGCTTCACCATCTTCTCCAAGGCCTCCTCGGCCTTGCCGATGGTGCGCATGCAGTGATGGATGCGGCCGGGACCGAGGCGGCCCTGCGCGATCTCGAAGCCGCGGCCTTCGCCGAGCAGGATGTTCTCCCTCGGCACGCGCACGTTCTCGAGCAGCACCTGGGCGTGGCCGTGCGGCGCGTCGTCGAAGCCGAACACCGGCAGCATCTTCTCGACCTTGATGCCGGGGGTGTCGAGCGGAACCAGGATCTGCGACTGCTGCTGATGTTTCGCGGCGTTGAAATCAGTCTTGCCCATCAGGATCGCGATCTTGCAGCGGGGATCGCCGACGCCGGACGACCACCATTTGCGGCCGTTGATGACGTAGTGATCGCCGTCGCGCGCGATGCTGGTCTCGATGTTGGTGGCGTCCGACGAGGCAACCGCCGGCTCCGTCATCAGGAAGGCGGAGCGGATCTCGCCGTCCATCAGCGGACGCAGCCATTTGCGCTTCTGCTCCCTGGAGCCGTAGCGCATGAACACTTCCATGTTGCCGGTGTCGGGCGCGGAGCAGTTGAACACTTCCGAGGCCCAGGAGATGTGACCCATCTGCTCCGACAGCAGCGCGTATTCCAGGTTGGTCAATCCGGCGCCGCGGAATTCGTCGTCTTCATGCTCGTTCGGCGGCATGAACATGTTCCAGAGGCCTTCGGCCTTCGCCTTCTTCTTGAGGTCTTCCAGGACCGGGATGACCTTCCAGCGATCGCCGCTCTTGTCCTGCTCGTTATAGATCGGCACCGCCGGCCGCACGTGCTTGGTCATGAAGGACTGCACGCGGTCGAGCCATTCCTTCTGCTTGGGCGACAGATCGAAATCCATGGGACGCTCCTCGGTCTCTCTTTGAAAGCCTGTTTTGGAAAGCCTGTTTTGCGCCGGACTGTCCTCCCGCCGCGCGCGGCCCGCAAGCGCCATTCGGCGGTTCGCGGGTCGAGGAACCCGCACCGCTTTCAACGGCGGCGCAATTTCCATCGTGCGGATTGACTTTCTCCGGCCTTCAAACGATAGTTTCATACAAGTGTTTGAATTGCAACTCCCTCCCCTGAGCGCATCCATGGCCAGCGATCATACGAGGTCTGCCATTCTCGCCGCCGCCGAACGGCTCTATGCCGATCGCGGTTTTGGCGACGTCACGCTGCGCGACATCGTCGCGGAGGCCAATGTCAATCTGGCCGCGGTGAACTACCATTTCGGCTCGAAGGACGAGCTGATCGCGGAATTATTTGTCACCCGCTCGATCGCGACCAACCGCGAGCGCCTGCGCGAGTTGAAGGCGGCGGAAGAGCAAGGCGGCGGCCGCGCGCCGATCGAGGTGATCTTGCGCGCGCTGGTCGGGCCGACCCTGCGCGGCTGCTTAGGCCCGGAGAACCAACGCTCCACCGCGGCCCGGTTCATGATCCGCGCCTCGATCGAATCCGTGCCACCGATCCGTCGCATCAAGAACCGTGAGATCGACCACTTGCGGAAATTCGCCGGCGCGATGCGAAGGTCCCTGCCCGACCGCAGCGACGTCGATATCTATTGGGGCCTGAATTTTGCGCTCGCGATGGCGCATCACACCATCCGCGAGAGCGAGCGCCTGACAAAGCTGTCGGACGGCAAATGCGATCTCGACGACGTCGAGGACGTGGTCGCGCGCGTCGTCAGCGTCGCGACGATGGCGCTGACGGCGGGCAAGGCCGAAGCCAAGGTGCCATCACGGATCGCCGCGCGGTAGCCCTTACATCATCGCGATGCAGTCGATCTCGACGTCGAAGGGGCCGAACCATTCCGGCGTGCAGACAAAGATCCGCGCCGGCGGATCGACCGGGAAATAGCGCGCATAGACTGCGTTGAACACAGCGAAGTGCTTTGTCGAGGTGCAGTAGACATTGCACTTCATGACGTTATCCAGCGAGGCGCCGGCCGTCTGAAGGCAGAGCTTCATCTGCTCCATGATGATCTCGCTCTGTCGCTCGATCGGCATCCCTCCAATCTCGCCCGTCTCGGGGTCGAATGGCGGCAGGCCGGCGACGAAGATCATGTTGCCGGCGCGCGTCACCGGCGAGGTCGGCGCCTTCACGCGGTCGAGAAAGGACGAGATCGGTTCGACGCGGAGCGCTTCGCGTTTCATGGCGGCCACCTTCGGTTCAAGCGAGACTGAGGCCTTGCTACATTATATTGCAGCCGGCATGCTTCGCTTTTGATCGAAGTGTGGTCGTAGCGGGTTACGCCCGCTGCGGCATCTCCTCGGCCTCTTCCTTGGCGAGCAGCAGCAGCATCTCGATGCCCATCTCGCCTTCCTGTGGCGAGCGGATGAACTTGATCTCTTCGGCACTTTGCCGCAGCGCCGCAATGATCGCGACAGCCTGGTTGGCCGTGGCCGCCTCAGTCGCCAGAATGGCGTTCTGGTTCTTTGCTTGGAACCCGATGGTGTAGGACATGCGCTTCCCTCCCGAACTCAGTGGGAGAGATCGAATCTGAGTCGCGGGCGAAGCGGAAGCCGGATGTACTACGGACCGGGTTTGTCTGGGGATTGCGCGCAAGCCTCGGGTAAGGCCACGAGATCGTCATGCTTCCGTCACGAATTGATCGGCGCCATTCCCGGCTCTACGCGAGCCCGAGCATCGCGCGCACGCTTTCAGCGCGGACGTCGCGCCTTGCTTTTGCCGGTCATGAAATCAGATGATCCCCTGCTTCTTCAGCTCCTCGATCTTCCCCGCGTCATAGCCGAGCTTGCCACCGAGCACTTCCTGGGTGTGCTCCCCGAGCAGCGGCGGGGCGCGGTAAGTCTCGATCGGCGTCCCCGAGAAGGTCAGCGCATTGCGGATCAGCGACAGATCGGGATCGAAGGGATGGTCGACCTTCACCCGCATGCCGCGCGACTGGACGTGCGGATCGGAAAACACCTGCTCGAAATTGTTGATCGGCCCCGACGGCACGCCGGCCTCCTCGAGCTTGTCCAGCCAATAGGCCACGGGCTTGGTCAGGAACAGGCCGGCGAAGATCGCCATGATCTCCTTGCCGTGCACGACGCGGTCGTTGTTCTTGATGAAGCGCTTGTCGTTGGCGAGCTCGGGCTGGCCCAGCACGGCGCAGGTGCGCTGGAACTGGCCGTCATTGCCGACCACCAGCATCAGCTCGCCGTCGGTGCAGCGGAACACGCCGGCGGGCATGCCGCCATTGCCCCAGGTGCCGCGGCGCGGCGGCGTCTTGCCGTTGACGAGGTAGATCTGCAGCCAGTGCGACAGTGAGGCGATGACGGTGTCGAACAGGCAGACGTCGATGTGCTGCCCCTGCCCGCCATTGGCGTCGCGATGGTAGAGCGCCGACAAAAGCCCGATCGATGTGTTCATGCCGGTCATGTAGTCGACGATCGACGGGCCGACCTTCATCGGGCCCTCGCCCGGCTCGCCGTCGATATGGCCGGTGACGCTCATCAGGCCGCCCATCGCCTGGAGGATCGCGTCGTAGCCGGCGCGTGGCGCATAGGGTCCGGTCTGGCCGAAGCCGGTCACCGAGCAATAGATGATCCTGGGGTTGATCGCCTTGATGGTCTCGTAGTCGAGGCCGTAGCGCTTGAGATCGCCAACCTTGTAGTTCTCCATGAAGACGTCGGCGTCCCTGGCGAGCTCGCGGATGATCGCCTGCCCCTCGGGCTTGGCGATGTTGACGGTGACCGATTTCTTGTTGCGGTTGGCGCAGAGATAGAATGAATTGTTGTTGTTCGCCTTGCCCTCGGGATCGGTCAGATAAGGCGGGCCGAAGGCGCGCGCGTCGTCGCCGGTGCCGGGCCGCTCGATCTTGATCACCTCCGCGCCGAGATCGCCCAGCATCTGGGCCGACAAGGGCCCTGCAAGCACACGCGTGAGGTCAAGGATCTTGATGCCTGAGAGCGGCAGGGCCGACATGTCGATTTCCTCCGGGGAACTGGATTTTGGCGCGGCGGCGAGATCGCGGTCCGTGCTCCCTGCGGATACACCATTTTTGCGGCCCCGAGCACTGCGCGCTGGGCATACGGCCATCCCCCGCCCCGCAGCAGAAGTAGCCTGCGACGCCCAATTCCGCGTTGCGAATATTATCCGGTCGACCTCAGGTCGCGGCTACCGCAGCCAACTGCGGACGACGCCGGCCCAGTAGAATCAGGATCAGCACGGTTGCGCAGGAAAAGGCCAAGGTGAGCCCAAGCGCGCCGCGGCTGCCGAACTGGGTAAGCAGGCCAGCCAGAAGCGGCGGCGAGATCGCGGAGGCCAGATTGAGCGGCAGCGCGATCATCGACATCGCCTTGGCGAACTCGGCCTGGTCATAGAACACGAGCGGGATCGTCGCCCGCGCCACCGCCATTGCGCCGCTGCCGGCACCGTAAAGCAGGATGAAGCTCGCGACCGCCCAGGTCGCACCCTCGCTCAGCATCAGCAGCACCATGGCGACGGGAAGCGCGGTGCCGGCGACCAATCCGGTGGTGATGCCATCCCACCGGCCACCGCCGAGGAAGTCGAGGCCGCGGGCGCTGACCTGGATCACGCCCAGCATGGAGCCGAATGCGAGCGCCTGCGCCGGCTCAAGGCCTTCCGCCCGCAACAGCTCGATCAGGATGGCGCCGATGCCGAAATTGACGAAGGCATTCATCGTGATCACGCAGACGACGAGACCGAAGGTGCTTCTTGAAATCGCAGGCGGCGGCGCGGCCTTGACGGCCTCGCCACCATGGTCCGTCGCGATTTTCCGGCGCGGCGCGAGAAACGCATAGAGCGGAAGGTTGATGGCGAGCATCATCGCCGCATAGACGAGACAGGTCCCGCGCCAGCCGAGCCAGGCACTAAGAAACGACGTGGTCGGCCAGAAGATGCTGCTGGAGAGACCCGTCACCAGCATCAGCCCGCCGATGGCATTCTTGGCGCCCCGTCCGGCGACCTCGTTCAGCATGATATACGCGCCGGTCGACAACGTGGCGCTGCCGCCCATGCCGAGAACGACCCAGCCGGCGAAATAGAGTATTGGCTCACGCGCGAAGAAGAGGACGATGTAGCCCGGCACGGCGACAACAGTGCCCACCATCATGACCTTGCGGGCACCGTGCCGCGCAAAGGCCTTGGCGAGCCAGGGCGCGCACAGGCCCATGGTGACGTAAAGGACCGAGCTGCCCGCAAACACCGCCGGCAGGCTCAGGCCGAGATCGGCCCCGAGGTCGCGGCCGACCACGGCCGGAAGGCCGATCGTGCCCCATCCGATGAGCTGGGTGATTGCAAGCACCAGCAGGACCCCGATGAGCCTGCCGTCAGATTTCAAGAACCGCATTCCACCCGTCGCCTGCCCGGCAGGCGCCGATCACGCCTGTCAGTCTGTCTTACCCGGAGACTCAGCGCACGGAAACGCTGGCCGCCGAATGGCAGAAGGCACCCGGAAGCATGTCAGGTGGAGAACGGTCCTCCCTACCCCGCGATCCCGAGCAGGGATCGCGCCTCGGCTGCCGTCGCGATGCGCCGGCCGTGGCGCGTGACAGCCTCGGCCGCGATAGTCACGAGCTCCGCGTTGCTGGCGGCCAGCCGCGTCTTGTCGATCCTGATATTGTCCTCGAGCCCGGTGCGAACCGCGTCGGCGCCGCGCGCCAGCGCCCAGTCCATGACCTCGGCTTGATGGCGCCCGATCCCGGCCGCGGTCCATGTGGCTTTCGGGATCAGCCGCCTGAGCTCTGCCAGCAGGATGTCGAGGACATGCTCGTCGGCGGGCATCGCGTTCTTGACGCCCATGACGAATTGCACGTGCGGACGCGGGTCGATCAACCCTGCCTCGATCAGGCGTCGGGCGCCATGCAGATGCGACAGATCGAAGATCTCGATTTCCGGGCGGACGCCAGCTGCCTTCATGCCGGTCGCGAGCGTCTCGACCAGGGCGGCGCTGTTCTCGTAGACAATCGTCGGAAAGTTCACCGACCCCGTGGAGAGCGAGGCCATGTCCGGCTTCAGATAGAGCGATGATCCACGCGCCGAGGGATCGCGGCCCCGCCCGCCGGTCGAGAACTGCACGATCATCCCCGGACAATGCTTCCTGATCCCTTCCTGCACCAGGGCAAAGCGCTGGGGATCAGAGGACGGCGTCTCGTCATCGTTGCGCACATGGATATGGGCAAGCGTGGCGCCGGCTTCGAAGGCTTGTTGCGTCGATTCAATCTGTTCGGAAGGCAGGATGGGCACCGCCGGATTGTCCTTCTTGCGCGGAACGGAGCCGGTGATAGCGACAGCAACGACGACGGGGTTCATCCCTTGACCTCATGATGATCGCGCTCGCGCGCACAAAGTTCGAATAAGGAGCCACATAAAGCGTGAAGCCCTGCCGCTGCAAGCACGATCGATTGCAGCGGCATTGCGTTCACTCGTTCCTATCAGGTCGGAATTGCGGCCGCACCGCTCGCCGCCTCCGCGCGCTGTCGCTCATAGTCAGCCCGTGCCATCGGAACGGCCTCGGGATTGCCGAGATCGTCGATACTGACCCGATAGGTCTCACGGGCCGTGATGGCCGCCAGCGCCGCGATGACCGTGATGCCGAAGGCGATCGCGCCGACCGTCAAGGGAATGTTGGCCGAGCCGGGAGGCGCCACGGTCGCAAACAGGGCCGGAAGCAACGCCGTGATGGTGGTTCCGATGTTCTGCGAGATCGCCATGGCCGAAACACGGGTGCGCGTCGGAAACAGCTCCGGGTAAAAGCTCGGAAAGATCGCGTTGTAGCCCTGATAGACCACGCCCCACATCAACAGCGACAGCAGGATCGCCAGCGGCACGTTCCTGATGCTGATGGCATAGAGATAGCCGAACGCGAGCAGACCGGAGAGCAGCGCGCCGACGACGATCGGAGGCTTGCGGCCGATCTTGTCGGAGAGATTGCCGACGAAGGGAATGACGAACACGGCCAGCATGTTTCCGAGCACCGGGATCCAGAGATAGACGTCCTTGGCAAAGCCGATGCCGTAGGCCGGCTGCACCGCGTAGGCTGCACCGAAAATGGTCGCAACGACCGGAATGACGTTCATCAGCGCCATGCAGATGACCCTGAGCATGTCGCGCCAGCTCAGCTTGATGGCTTGGACAATGGGCGCCCGCGGCGTTTCTCCCCGCTCGCCCTCGCGGGCAAAGGCGGGGGTCTCGTCGACTTCGCGACGGATGATATAGCCGGCAACGATGACGAAGAAGCTGAGCAGGAAGGGAATCCGCCAGCCCCAGCTGTTGAAGGCCTCGTTCGGCATGTAGGCCGCCAGCGGCAGGAAGACCGCGGCTGCGAGAATCTGTCCAGCCTGCACGCCCTGAAGGGCGAAGCTTGCATAGAAGCCGCGCCGACCGAACGGCGCGTGCTCCAGGATCATCGAGCTCGCGCCGGAGATTTCGCCGGCAACGGCAAATCCCTGGATGAGACGCAGGATGACGAGCAGGACCGGCGCGAGGATGCCGACCTGCTGATAGGTCGGCAGGATCCCGACCGCCATGGTCGAGATGCCCATCAGAAACATGCAAACGATGAGAACGGTCTTGCGGCCGTGGGTGTCGCCCCAATGTCCGAGCACGAAGGCGCCGATCGGCCGGGCCACATAGCCGACGCCATAGGTCGCAAGCGACGCGACGATGGCGACCGTGGGATTTTCCGACGGGAAGAAGATTTGCGGGAAGATCAGCGACGCGGCGGTCGCGTAGATGAAGAAGTCATAATATTCGAGAGCCGACCCGATCCAGCCGCTGGCAGCGGCCTTCCTGGACTGACTCATCTGATGGATCGCGGTCATCTCAAAATTCCTCCACATTGGTTTCTGGGTCCCTTGGCGGGCTTCTTGGAGAAATTGGGCAGCACTCTCCGCGCGCTGTGCGGATCTCCGCAAGCGTTTGTCACTGCCGATCGGTGTTTGATTGGCACGACAATAGGCTTTCGCCGGGCTAACACAATTACCCAGTTATGCGATAAACCTAACCTGATGTTATTTCGCGCGGACGCTGACCGCGGCGCGGGCGGCTGGTCGTGAAGAAGCTAGCTTCCCAGCGCGGTCTCTCCCGCCTCGCGGCCAGGGACGCTGACGTGAACCTCGTGCCCCTCGCGCAGCGCCAGGGATGCTGCGGCGACCGCTGACTCGAACGCGGCTTCCTTGGTGGCGTATCTGCTCTTCACGTCGCCATCATGCAGCACGCCCCACTCGTCCTGCACTGGCACGATCGCGTATTGAGCAAGGCCCATCGTCCAACTCCTATCGCTGCGTGACCTGCGGATGCGCGGCCGTCACCCGCCACACCGTGTTGCCGCTGTCATCGACGACCAGCAGCGCGCCGGTCTTGTCGATGGCGACGCCGACGGGACGGCCGCGTGCCTGGTTGTCGCTGTTGAGGAATCCCGTGACGACGTCCTGTGCGGGCCCGCTCGGCTTGCCGTCCGCGAACGGCACGTACACGACCTTGTAGCCGTTGAGCACCTGCCGGTTCCAGCTGCCGTGCTCGCCGACGAAGGCGCCATTGCGATAATCACTCGGCAGGCTGCTGCCGGTCGAGAACGCGAGCCCGAGCGGCGCGACGTGCGAGCTTAGCGCATAGTCAGGCACAATCGCCTTGGCAACGAGGTCCGGCCGCTGCGGCTTGACCCGGGGATCGACGTGCTGACCATAATAGCTGTAGGGCCAGCCATAGAATGCTCCGTCCTTCACCGAGGTCATGTAGTCGGGCACGAGATCGGGGCCGAGCTCGTCGCGCTCGTTCACCACCGTCCACAGCGCACCGGTCTGCGGCTCGAAGCTGAGGCCATTCGGATTGCGCAAGCCGCTGGCAAAGATACGCCAGCGACCGCTGGCGCGATCGACCTCGAGAATGTCGGCGCGATTGTGCTCGGCCTCCATCCCGTTCTCGGTGATGTTGCTGTTGGAGCCGACGCCGGCATAGAGCTTTGAACCATCGGGACTTGCGACGAGGCTCTTGGTCCAGTGATGGTCGATCGGCCCGCCCGGCAGCGGCGTCAGCACCGTGCCCGGCGCAGTGATCCTGGTATCGCCTTCGGTGTAGGGATATTTCACGATCGCGTCGGTGTTGGCGACATACAGATCGTTGCCGACCAGCGCGACGCCGAACGGCGAGTTGAGATGGTCGAGGAAGACGCTCTGCGTGTCGGGGACGCCGTCGCCGTTGGTGTCGCGCAACAGCGTGATGCGGTTGCTCTCGCCGGTATCGCCGCCCGAGGTCGCCCAGGACTCGATGAAGCCCATCACGATCTCCTTGGGCCGCTTGATCGCGGCGGCCTTCGGCGCCTTGGATTCCACCACCAGCACGTCGCCATTGGGGAGAACATAGAGCGAGCGTGGATGCTGCAGGCCGGTGGCGAACGCCTTGGCCTGCAGACCCTGCGCGACCGTCGGCGTCTCGTCCTTCTTCCAGCCGACAATGCGGGCGATGTGCACCGGCGGCAGCAAATATTGCTGGATGTCGGGCAGCTTCGGATTGGCGCCGATCTGCGCCTTGGGATCGCCGCTGCCGTCATCACAGCCGGCGAGGAGACCAAGAAGCGAAGCGCATAGCAGCGCCCGCGTAAGGAGAGACTTCATCGCGCAACTCCCACACCGTGACGGTACACCATCGACCAGCCGAGCCAGCCGGTCACCGGCAGGATCAGCACGGTAAGCACCGAAAGAATGAGACCGAGCGGCCAGACCGAGGTCCAGGCGTCGCGCGTGTGAATGAGCGCATTGAAGATCGCGAGGATCATCGCCACGGCGTTGCCGATCAGATGCGGCCAGGCCGGCGCCTGCGTCCGCACCAGGCGATTGCCGAGGAAATCGGTCAGGCCCGCGATCGCGGCCAGCACGCCGAAGATGACGCCGACCAGCAGAAGCCAGGCGGAAAAATCCGCCCACATGATCTCGGCCGAGACGAGATAGGCGATGTCGGTCAGCAGCGCGCCGATGAAGCACGCGATGGGGATCGGCACCAGCATCGGATGAATGGGATGGCCTGCGATCTGCGCGGTCGAGCGCACGCGCACAGCTTCTTGCACGGTTGACCTCGTGTGTTTTCCACCCGACCGGCCAACTCGTGCTGAGAGCGATGGTTCCTACTATTGTGCGGGGACGACCGTGGCGGCTTGGTACGCCGCATAGGCTTTCTTCAAGCCATCGTGAAGCGACGTCGTCGCGCGCCAGCCGAGCTTGTCGAGGCGGCTGACGTCGAGCAGCTTGCGCGGGGTGCCATCAGGGCGGGAGCTGTCGAAGCTGATTTCGCCGCGATAGCCGACGATCTCGGCGACGACATGCGCGAATTCGGCGATGGCGATGTCCTCGCCGGTGCCGATGTTGATCAGGTCCGCCCCGGAATAGGTCTTCATCAGATGCACGCAAGCATCCGCCATATCGTCGACATAGAGGAACTCGCGACGCGGCGTGCCGGTGCCCCAGACAACCACGTTCTTCGCGCCCGACAGTTTCGCCTCGTGAAAGCGGCGGATCAGCGCGGCAACGACGTGGCTCAGCTCGGGGTGATAATTGTCGCCGGGACCGTAGAGATTGGTCGGCATCACGCTGATGAAGTCGCTGCCATACTGGCCGCGATAGGCCTCGGCCATCTTGATCCCGGCGATCTTGGCAATGGCGTAAGGCTCGTTGGTCGGCTCCAGCGGGCCGGTCAGCACGGTGTCCTCGCGCAAGGGCTGCGGTGCGAGCTTTGGATAGATGCAGGACGAGCCGAGGAACATCAGCTTCTCGGCGCGGTTCAGATGCGCGGCATGGATCACGTTCGCGGCGATCGCAATGTTGTCGTAGATGAACTCGGCGCGCAGCGTGTTGTTGGCGAAGATGCCGCCGACTTTTGCCGCGGCGAGGAAGACCACCTGCGGCCGCACCCGCGCGAACCAGTCGAACACGGCAGCCTGGTTGCAGAGATCGACCTCGCGCCGCTCCACCGTGACAAGCTTCACGTCCTCCCGCGCCAGCCGGCGCGCCAGCGCCGCACCGACCATACCGCGATGGCCGGCGACGTAGACGCTCTTGCCCTTCAGCTCAAACGGTGCGCTTGCCATTTGCGATTTCCCGTTTGGCCTCGGCCAGATCGCTCGTCATCATCTCCTCGACGAGCTGCGCAAAGGTCCGCTTCGGCTTCCAGCCGAGCACTTTTCGCGCCTTGCTGGCATCACCGATCAGCAGATCGACCTCGGTCGGACGGAAATAGGTCGGATCGATCTTCACAACCGTCTTGCCGCTCCCGGCATCGACGCCGGTCTCGTCGGCGCCTGCGCCGCGCCACTCGAGGCGACGGCCGACCTGCGCGAAGGACAGCTCGACCAGCTCGCGCACCGAGTGCGCCTCGCCGGTGGCGAGCACGAAGTCGTCGGGCTTGTCGGCTTGCAGGATCTTGTGCATGCCTTCGACATAGTCCCTGGCATGACCCCAGTCGCGCTTGGCCGAGAGATTGCCGAGATAGAGCGTCTCCTCGAGCCCGACCTCGATGCGGGCGACGCCGCGGGTGATCTTGCGGGTCACGAAGGTCTCGCCGCGGATCGGGCTCTCATGGTTGAACAGGATGCCGTTCGAGGCAAACATGCCGTAGGCTTCACGGTAGTTCACCGTGATCCAGTAGCCATAGAGCTTGGCGACGCCGTAAGGCGAGCGCGGATAGAACGGCGTGGTCTCCTTCTGCGGAATCTCCTGCACCAGGCCGTAGAGCTCGGAGGTCGAGGCCTGGTAGAACCGCGTCTGCTTCTCCATGCCGAGGATGCGGATCGCCTCCAGCAGGCGCAGCACGCCGATGGCGTCGGCGTTGGCGGTGTATTCGGGGCTCTCGAAGCTGACGGCGACATGGCTTTGGGCAGCGAGATTGTAGATCTCGGTCGGCCGGATCTGCTGCACCAGGCGGATCAGATTGGTCGAATCCGTCATGTCGCCGTAATGCATCAGGAACGGCACGTTGCCGACATGCGGATCCTGATAGAGATGGTCGACGCGTGCAGTATTGAACGAGGACGAGCGCCGCTTGATGCCGTGCACGACATAACCGAGCGACAGCAGATGTTCGGCAAGATAGGCGCCGTCCTGGCCGGTCACACCGGTGATGAGAGCGACCCGCTCAGCCATATCCCTAACTGCTCCCAATAGCGCCCGCGGGCGCTACCATTCGGCCGCCCCACCGTCAAAACTCCCCCTTCTTTGACAGATCGGTCGCTGAGGTCAACCTCGAGAGGCGCGCCCGGGCCGGTTTCCCGGGACGCCCCTCTCGAATTGGGCCGCAATCAGCAAAATTGCGGGATGTTACTGCGACCGGTCCGAGGTCCAGCCCTTATACTCCGCGATATTGTCTCGGGTCACGAGCTTCGACGGCAGCAGTTCGACGGTCGAGGCCGGCTTCTGCCCACTGAGAATGCCGACGCCGATCTGCACGGCGCGCCGCGCCATGAAGAACGGATCCTGCGACGCTGACGCCTGGATCTGCGGCGACGCGGGATCCTTCAGCGAGGCCTCGATATCCGGCGCGCCGTCAACCGCGGTGATGACGATGCCGCTGCGGTTCTGCTGGCGCGCCGCAAGGTCAGTGCCGATCGCCTGCGGGTCGTTGATGGCGAAGATGGCGTCGATCTTGGGGAAGCGCGTCAGATAACCCTGCGCGACCGTGAGGCCGCCCTCGCGCGAGCCCTTGCCGTCCTGGTCGCTGGACAGCACCTTGATGCCGGGATTCTTACCGAACACGTTCTTGCAGCCGGTGACGCGGTCGATGACGGCGGAGACCTGCGGCCCATTCTCGATGATGACATCGCCTTTGGCACCGAGCTTATCGACGATGTACTGGCACGAAATCTCGCCGGCCTGGACGTTGTTCGTGGTCACCGTGGCATCGGCACCTTCGGCCGCGGTGTCGACGGCGACGACAACGATGCCCGCCGCCTGCGCCTTCTTGATCGCCGGCCCGATCGCCTTGGGATCGCCGGGGTTCAACAGGATCAGGTCGACGCCGGCGGCGATGAAATTGTCGATCTGGGTGACCTGCTTGCCGAGGTCGTATTCGAACCCGACGGTGGTGATCTTCACATTGGGATTGGTCTTCTTGGCCTCGAACTCGGCACCCTTCGACAGCGCGACGAAGAACGGATTACCCATCGAACCAAGCGAAACGCCGATCGACTTCAGCTCCTTGGCCGAGGACGGCGCGGTGGTCAGGGCAAGCGCCATTGCGGCGCCGGCGAGCATGGTCATCTTCAACATTGGCTTCCTCCCTGGTCTGTCCTTAATCCGGCACGGCAGACCAGTTGCCGTAGCGGAATCTCGTATCGCGCCCCGATCCCTTACGTTCTGGCGGAGCCTTCAGGTTCTGGCGGAGCCTTTTCAGGTTCGGGCGGAGCCTTTTCAGGTTCTGGCAGAGCCTTGCAGCCGATAGCGATCCAGCGCCACGGCGCCGATGATCACCAGACCCTTGATCACATATTGCCAGATGTCGGAGACGCCCGTGAGGATCAGGCCGTTCGAGAGCACGGCGATGATCAGCGCGCCGACCAGCGTCCCCCATATCGAGCCGATGCCACCGACGAACGACGTGCCGCCGAGAATGACCGCGGTGATGGCGTCGAGCTCGTAGCTTTGGCCGAGCTGAAGACCGTTGGCCGCGTAGAGCCGCGCCGCCTGCATGGCGCCGCCCAACCCGGCCAGCAATCCCGACACGCCATACACGAAGATCACGACGGCCCAGACCTTGATGCCGGCAAGCCGCGCCGCGCTCTCATTGCCGCCCACCGCATAGATATGCACGCCGAGCACGGTCCGGCGCAGCACCAGCCACGAGACCAGGATGACGAGCAGAGCGATCACCGAGAGCCACGGGATCGACGCCACGCCGGGCACAAGCGTCAGCGATCCGTTGCCGATGAAGGCGTAGGGAATGGATGGATTGAACACCGTGGTGTCGGCGCCAAGCAGCCGCGCCAGGCCACGCACGGCGGTGAGCGAGCCCAGCGTGACGATGAAGGGCGGCAGGCGCAACAGCGCAATAAGCGCACCGTTGACGACGCCGAAGCCGAGACCGGTGAGAACCGCGGCCGGCAGCCACAGCGCACCTAACTCGGGCAGTTTCGACATCGTCAGGCCGGCCATTGCCGACGCCGCCAGGATCGAGCCGACCGAGAGATCGATGCCGCCGGTGAGGATGACGAAGGTCATGCCCGCGGCGAGCACGGTGTTGACGGCAGCCTGCTGCAGGACGATGCCGAGATTCTGCCCGGTGAAGAAACGGCCGTCGGAGAGATAATGAAAGCCGGCGCATAGCAGCAGCAGCACTGGCAGCATGCCGGCCGCGCGGATCAGAAGCCTGATGCGCTGGCGCTTGGTCGCCTGGGCGACAGCAAGGTCGTTCGCCGTGGCGGCCTTCGCCTGCGTCGATCCGTTGTCAGGCATCCAGATGCTCCGTCCACGTGGCGAGGGCCATGATGTCTTCCTGAGTTAATGGCGCCGTCTCGGTTCGCCTGACCTCGCCCGCGACAAGTCCCGACCGCATCACGATGACCCGGTCGCAGATGCCGATGATTTCAGGGAGATCGGACGAGATGACGAGGATCGCGGTACCGGCCTTGGCAAGATTGTCGATGATCGAATAAATCTCGGACTTGGCGCCGACGTCGACGCCGCGCGTCGGCTCGTCGAGGATCAGGACCTTTGGCGCGATGGCGAGAAGCCGCGACAACAGCACCTTCTGCTGGTTGCCGCCGGAGAGGCCCCCGGCGGGCACGCCGACATTGGCTGCGCGGATGCTGAGCCCGGTGAAGGCCCTGTCGGCACGCTCGCGCGCCTTGTCGCGATCCAGGAAACAACCGAGCTTGGCATCGCGCCCGAGCACGGCAAGATTGATGTTGTCCTGACACGACATGTCCAGAAACAGGCCAAGCGCCTTCCTGTCTTCCGTCAGATAGGCGATGCCGGCCTCGAGCGCTTCGCCGGGCGTACGGATGTCGATTGGCTGGCCTTCAAGCTCGAGACGGCCTGAAATTCTCGGCGCCGCGCCGATGATGAGATGCGCAAGCTCGGTGCGGCCGGCGCCGATCAGGCCGGCAAGCCCCACCACCTCGCCCGCATGCACGGTGAGCGAGCAGCCCTTGACGCGCAGCCCGTCGGCCATGTCGATGGCGCTGAGCACGGGATGCCCCTTCCCGGCCTCGGGATCATGATCTTTCTTGTAGAACGAAGAGACGTCGCGCCCAACCATCATGCGAACGATGGCGTCGGCGCGGATGTCCTGCTTGTCGAGCGAGCCGACCAGGCGGCCGTCGCGCAGCACGGTGACGCGGTCACCGAGCGCATAGACCTCGTCCATGCGGTGCGAGATGTAGATGATGGCAAGCCCCTCGGCACGGAGCTGACGGATCAGCGCGAACAGTCGCTCGCTTTCGCCGGCTGACAGCGCGGTGGTCGGCTCGTCCATGATCAGGATTTTCGAGCGCGCGTGCAGCGCACGCGCTATCTCGACGAGCTGGCGCTGACCCATGGAGAGATGCGCGACCAGTGTCGACGGCAGAAAGTCCGCCCCCAGCCGCTCCAGGATCGGGCCGACGCCCTCGCGCATGGCGCCACGCGCCAGCAAACCCGAACGCGAGAGCTCGCGGCCGAGATAAATATTCTCCGCAACGCTCAGATTGGGGGCCAAAGACAGTTCCTGATAGATGATCGAGATGCCCGCGGCCCGGCCGCCAAGCGGCCCTTCGATGCGCGCCGGCTTGCCCTCGATGCGGATCTCGCCGCCGGGATCGGGCCGGTAAGCACCCGACAGGATTTTCATCAGGGTCGATTTGCCGGCACCGTTCTCGCCCATCAAGGCATGGATCTCGCCCGCATAGACGGTCAGGTCGACCGCGCGCAGCGCCTTGATGCCGAAGAAGGATTTTGAAACTCCCCGCATCTCGAGGATCGGATCGTTCATCGTGCCTCCCGGCACACAAGGCGTTTCCTGTCCGCATCTCGTTCTTAAGCGCGGTTCACCCATTAAACAAAAGGCCGTCGCACAGGGCAACAGCGAACAGGCAGAAATGGGCAACCAAAGCGATGTTAGTGGCGCCGCCGATACAGTTCGTGCCAGGCGGAAAGCCGCTCGGCATAGGATTCGACCAGCGCGCGACCGGGTTCGAAGGTTTCGACGCGTTGCGGGGGCGTGCAGACGGCGGCGACTGCCTCGCCCGTGACAGCAAGCCGCCCCAATCTCGCCGCACCGAACGCCGCTCCGGTTTCACCGTCGGCAAAGCGATGGATCGGAACATTGAGAACATTGGCCAGCACCGACAGCCAGAACCGCGACCGCGAGCCGCCGCCGATGACGTCAGCTTCCGTAACCGCAATGCCGGCATCGCCAAGCACGTCCCGGCAATCCGCCAGCGCAAAGGCGACGCCCTCGAGCACGGCCTGCACGATCGCCGCGCGGTCGGTGCCGTGGCTCAAGCCATCGAGCATGCCACGCACGACGGGGTCGTCATGCGGTGTCCGCTCGCCGGCGAGATAAGGCAGGAAGCTCACGGGAGACGGCGCCTGCGGGCGCGCCCCCAGCGGCGCCAGCAGCTCGGTTTCAGTGACGCCGAACAGCCGCGCGGCCCAGGCCAGACACGAGGCCGCCGAGAGGATCGCGCCGGCCTGAATCCACATTCCGGGGATCGCATGGCAGAACGTGTGAACCACGCGGTCCGGATTGGCGGCAACGTGGCTGGTCGGCGCCAGCAAGGCGCCTGAGGTTCCCAGCGAGATGAACGCGGTTCCGGGCCTGATCGCGCCGATGCCGACGGCACCCGCCGGATTGTCGCCAGCACCGCCCGCGATCATCGGGCACCTCGCCATGCCCCAGCGCTGCGCCAGTTCGCTGCGCAATGTGGCTGCGGGCGCGCAGCCCTCGACCAGGCGCGGCATGTGCGCGCGCGACAGGCCGGTCGCAGCCAGCGCCGCATCGGACCAGTCCCGGCGTGCCGCGTCGAGCCATAGCGATCCCGACGCGTCCGAGACGTCCTCGATCGCCTCGCCTGATAGCACCAGCCGCAGATAGGCCTTCGGCATCAGGACGCGTGTCGTCGCCGCAAAAATCTCGGGCTCGTGCGCGGCGATCCAGAGCAGTTTTGGCGCGGTGAATCCGGGCATTGCCTTATTGCCGGTGACCGCACGCAGGGCGGGCCAGCGCTGCTCCAGGATGCGGCACTCCGCAGCAGAGCGTCCGTCGTTCCAGAGAATGCAAGGCCGCAATGGCTTTTCGTTCGCATCAAGCAGCGTGGCACCGTGCATCTGGCCGGACAGCCCGATGCCTTCGACCGCTGCCAGCTCTTTCCCATGCGATGCCTTCAAGGCGTCCAGCGTGGCAAAGGTCACCGCGAGCCACTGAGCGGGATCCTGCTCGAAATAGCCTGATAGCGGCGAGGTGATCGTCAAAGCGCGGCTCTCGCTCGCAATCACGCGCTGGGCGCCGTCAACGAGAACGGTCTTGACCGCCGAGGTGCCGAGATCGATGCCGAGATACATGACGGACGTGGCTCCCGAGATTTGGCGTCGGTGCGGACGCGACGCCAAACATGACGTGCATATTTAGAAGAACTTTGCTCCCGCAGCCAAGTGCGCCGCGGCTTTGCGCGCAGATGTTACATGAATGCAGCAGTTGACGGTTGCCAGCCCTGGTTGATTGAACCACATTCCTCGAAAGTGGGCGTCCTCTGTTGCGCTTGCGCTGCACAGACGTAGTTCCTTTTCCGCGCCGGAGCAGCCATGCAGCGATCCAGGGCAGTCTTTATCACCGGTCTCGTCTACGCCTTGATCGGCCTGGTCCTCGCAGGCGGCGGCCTTTGGCTCGCCGCATTGGGTGGGTCGATCTTCTACATCGTCCTCGGTGTCGGCATTCTCGCCACTGGTGCGTTATTGCTGGCGCAGCGCCGTTCGGCGCTGTGGCTGTTTGCGATCGTGCTGGTCGGCACACTGGCATGGGCCGTCTCCGAGGTGCAATTCGACTGGTGGCCGCTTGCATCGCGCGGCGACATCGTTTTCCCCATGGCGCTCTGGCTGCTCACGCCGGTGATCGTTCGCGGGCTGCTCCGAGACGAGCCGGTGTCTTACCGCAACGCGACGCTGCCGCTGTGGATTGGCGTTGTCGCGGCGTCAGCCGTACTTATCATTGCCCTTCTGTCCAGCTATCACGACATCAACGGCACGATCGCCGAATCCGGCTCTGCCGTGCAGCAGAGCGAAGCCGATCCTCAGCCTGATGCCGATTGGCGCGCGTATGGACGCACGCAATTCGGACAGCGCTATTCGCCGCTGAAGCAGATCACGCCCGACAATGTCGGCAAGCTTCAGGTCGCCTGGACCTTCCGCACCGGCGACATGCCGACGCCGAACGATTCCGGTGAGACGACCTTCGAGGTCACACCGATCAAGGTGCGCGACACACTCTATCTCTGCTCCCAGCACCAGGTGCTGTTTGCGCTCGACGCCAGGACCGGCAAGGAACGTTGGCGATACGATCCCAAGCTGGTGTTCAACAAGACGTTCCAGCACATGACCTGCCGCGGGGTCTCCTACCACGAAACTGCCGCGGGTGCCGTCGACAGCAGCGGCAGCCCCGCGCCCGCCGAATGCCCCCGGCGGATCTTCCTGCCCGTCAATGACGGCCGCATGATCGCGCTCGATGCCGACACCGGCAAGCTCTGTGAGAGCTTTGGCGATCACGGCAGCCTCGACCTCCAGCAAGGCATGGGGATCAAGACGGCAGGCTTCTTCGAGCCGACGTCACCGCCGGTTGTCAGCGACAAGATCCTGGTCGTCGCTGCCGCGGTGATCGACAATTACGCGGTCGAGGTGCCTTCGGGCGTGATCCGCGGCTTCGACGTCTACACCGGCAAGCTGGTTTGGGCCTGGGACTCCGGCGCGGCAGACGAGAACGAGCTGCCGTCGCCGACGCGTCACTACACCAACGGTTCGCCGAACTCGTGGATCACAGCCTCGTTCGATCCGAAATTGAACCTGGTCTACATCCCCACCGGCAATAACGGGCCCGACATCTGGGGCGGCAATCGCAATGCGCTGGTCGAGCGCTATTCCAGCTCGATCGTTGCACTCGACGTCAACACCGGCAAGCGCGCCTGGTCGTACCAGACGGTGCATCACGACCTCTGGGACATGGACGTGCCCTCTCAACCGAGCCTGATCGATGTGACCACAGCCAAGGGCGTCGTTCCCGCGATCATCCAGCCAACCAAGGTGGGCAACATCTTTGTGCTCGATCGCAGGACCGGCGAGCTGATCGTTCCGGCGCCGGAACGTCCGGTCCCGCAGGGCGCCGCCCCCGGCGACCGCACCGCGCCGACGCAGCCGTTCTCCGCGCTGACATTTCGCCCCGAGGCAAAACTCACCGGCGCGGACATGTGGGGCGGCACGATCTTCGACCAACTGTTGTGCCGGATCATGTTCCATCGATTGCGATACGATGGCACGTTCACGCCGCCGTCGTTGCAGGGCACGCTCGTCTTCCCGGGCAATCTCGGCATGTTCGAATGGGGCGGCATCGCGGTCGATCCTGTCAGGCAGATCGCCATCGCCAACCCGATGTCGTTGCCTTTTGCCTCAAGGCTCATTCCGCGCGGCCCGCAGAATCCTCCAGCGCCGACGGCCGAGAAGCCGGTCGGCAGCGAGGCCGGGGTGCAGCCGATGTATGGCACGCCATTCGGCGTCGATATCCAGAGCTTTCTCTCGCCGCTCTCCGTGCCGTGCTACCGGCCGCCATGGGGCTCGATGGCCGCGATCGATCTCAAGACGATGAGGATCGTCTGGCAGCATCCCAACGGTACGATCCGGGACACCACGCCGCTGCCGCTGCCTTTCAGGATGGGCGTACCGATGCTGGGCGGGCCGATCACGACAGCCGGCGGCGTCGCGTTCTACACCGGGACCTACGAGTACACGATCCGGGCTTACGACGTGCGCGACGGCAAGGTGCTCTGGCAAGACCGCTTGCCGGCCGGCGCACAATCGACGCCGATGAGCTACGAGGTCGACGGCAAGCAATATGTCGTCACCGCAGCCGGCGGCCACGGCTCGTTCGGCACCAAGCGCGGCGATTACGTCATCGCCTACGCATTGAAGGATTGAACGCGGGAGCGTCGCCATGATGGCATCACGTCAACAGCCGCGTCACCCGGTCGGGAGAACCGACACGTCGAGGTCGAACCACACGGCCGCATGCTCGGGCCCAGCAGCTCCGGATAGCCGCATGATCGGGGATCGGCCGACGATCTCTATTCAGACATAACTCAAAACATTGATTTCGAGGGCAGGACGAAGCGCTCGATTCGCTATTCCAGGTAGGGCGCGAGCACATTTTCGATCCATTTCATGAATGCGCGGACTCGGCGCGACAGATTGCGCCGATGTGCTACGACGAGGGACACGTCGAGCGCCCGGCGACGAAAATCGGGTATAATCTCCACAAGCGCGCCACCCTCCAAGTATCGGCCAATCCCCAAGAATGGCGCCTGAATCAGGCCAAGGCCGGCGAGGGCAGCGGCTTCGTAGGTCTGCGCGCTGTTGACGTGCAGCGCACCAGGCAACTGAAGCGTCGCGTAGCTGTCGCCGTCCGGATATTCCCATCCATAGGGCCTTGCGCCCAACATCGTCGAAAAATGAATTGTCCGATGACCCTGACGCCGGAGATCTTCCAGCGATCGAGGGACGCCATAGTGCGCCAGATAGGCAGGACTGGCGGCGTTGACCATGCGCAACTTGCCCAGCGGGCGGGCGATCAGCGTCTCATCCCCGATGGGACCAAGTCGCAATACGCAGTCGAACCCCTCTTGAACCAGATCGACTTGGCGATCCGTACTCGACACCTCCAGCTCCAACTCGGGATGAGTCGCCATGAAATCCGGCAAGGCCGGCACGATCGTCGTACGCGCCACCTCGGTCGGAAGATCGACCCGTAAACGCCCGCGAAGTGCCACGCGATCGCTTGCGAACATTGAATGTAGGTCATCGACTTCAGCAAGGAGATCGCGGGCACGGGCATGAAATGCGCGTCCGTCCTCCGTCAACTGCACGCTACGCGTCGTCCGGTGCAAAAGCCTGACACCGACATCTTCTTCCAGCTTCCGGACCGCCGTTGACGCCCTTCCCTTCTGAATGCCGAGGCTATCGGCTGCGCGGGTGAAGCTCCCCATTTCCGCTACCGTTATGAAAATGAGGATGGGTTCGAGATTCTGCATTTTCGTGCCTCGGTATTGTTCACCGCAGAGAGAACAGTGAGTTCATTTCCGCGGCATTTATCATACCCTAGAGACACAGTAGGCAGTAGGCCTCGAAGATTGGTGGCCCCCTCGGAGAACCACAAAATGTCTGAAACCATGAACCTTCGTCAGGCGCCTGATGCCATGAACTTGCATCGCGCCCAGTGGGTCGGCCGGATAATGAGCGCGTTTGTCGTTATCGCTCTGGTTGCAGACGGGACTATTCAGCTGTTCGCGCCGGCACAGATCGCGAGCATGTTGCACGAAACCGGGTTCGCGATCGACCTGACCCACGTCGTCGCTCCGATCATACTCGCCTGCGCCATCCTTTACGCCATCCCGGCCACCGCCGCCCTCGGCGCGATCCTGGTGACCGGCTTTTTGGGAGGTGCCATCTGTGCCCATGTCCGCATTGGTGAGTTGGGGTCGCCGCCGGAAATCATTTCGCTGCTTCTGGGCGCGATGACATGGGGCGGCCTCTACGCGCGCGATCCCCGTATCCGGGCCGTTCTGCCGCTCATCCGTTGAACCAACCGGGGCAGTGCTCTGTCCCTCAAGATCGGGAGAAAACGCATGTTCTTAGTCATGGGAATCACGGGAAAAGTGGGCGGCGCAACGGCAGAACATCTGTTGGCGCATGGCATGGAAGTACGCGCGCTGGTCCGCAATCGCGAGAAGGCGTCAAGCTGGGCGAACCGGGGCGTGGAGCTGGTTGACGGTGATTGGAATGATTCGGCAGCCATCGAGCAGGCGCTCAAAGGCGTCGAAGGCGCGTTTGTCATGTTGCCGGCTGTTTGGGCCCCCTCGCCCGATTACAAAGAAGCCAAGGGCGTGATTGCGAACTATGTCGAGGCGCTCACCAAGGCAGCGCCGCCGCGAGTGGTAGCGCTTTCGTCGATGGGTGCGAACAGGACCAGCGGGCTTGGGATGGTCACGGCCTTGTCGCTTCTGGAGCAAGGTTTTCGCGACCTGATATCGCCGATCGCATTTGTGCGCGCAGGTGGATTCTTCGAAAATTTCCTTTACGGCTTGCAGGTCGCCCAGGGCGGAACGCTACCGGTCTACTACAATCCGACAAACCGGAAATCGACCATGGTCGCGACGAACGACATCGGCGCGGCGGCAGCAACCCTTTTGACCGGGCCAGCGTGGTCAGGGCAGCGCGTCGTCGAGCTTGGTTCGATGGTCAGCCCGGATGAAGTCGCCGAGCAATTGGGTGAAGTCCTGAAACTCGACGTGAAAGCCTTTGCAGTCCCGCGTGAAGGGTGGGCGGAAGCGTTCGAGCAATTCGGCATCCCGAAGGGCTACACCGGACCTGCCGAAGAAATGTTTGATGCCGTTAATGCAGGATGGATGGACCTCGGAGTCGAGGGTACGGAGCACGTAGCGGGTACGACGTCCGCACGCGACGTCTTCACGGCGGCCCAGAAGGCCGTGACGGCGTGAACGTGGGAATATGCGAGATACGAGAAACAGTCGGTCAAAAGCGAGCAACAGAAACTGTAAAGCAGCCTTTGTCAGAATGAGATCATCAAAAAAGAGCCGTCCCTCGCGCTAAACATAAGCGATTGAAAGCTCTGGAGCGGGTGAAGGGAATCGAACCCTCGTATTCAGCTTGGAAGGCTGCTGCTCTACCATTGAGCTACACCCGCGACACCGGCTCCCTAACACGGCCGGGCGGCGGTCTCAACTGCCCCTACGACGGCTTTCGCCGGCTTTCCGGCCCTTGCGCACAAGCTTGGTTCCGCCCCGGCCCGCGGCCCCTTAACAGCGGCGGCCTGCCGGCCTATATTGAGGTCTCCCGCAATCAACGAAAGGAGGTGATCCAGTGTCTTTTACCAAGCGCTGTCACCTCGCTGGGATCGCCCGCTAAGTTCTCAATAAGGGCTTGGCATCGGGGCGCTCTCAGCCCTGGACCAGCGAGCAAGAAATCGGGCGCGACGGGGTCTCTCCGCCGCGCCTTTTCTTTGGTCAGGCCGGTTCTTTGGTCGGGGCCGTTTTCGCTGGCCTCGCGCGTGCGCTCAGAGCGGTCCCTCGCCCGCGAGCACCTCTCGAATCTTCTGAGACAGGTCAGTCTTCCGATACGGCTTCTGGAGCAGCGCCACGCCGGGATCGAGATGTCCCTCGTGGACGATGGTGTTGTCGGTATAGCCGGAGGTGTAGAGCACCCGCACGCGCGGCCGGCGGAGCCGGACCGCTTCGGCCAATTCCCGCCCGTTCATGCCGCCGGGCATGATGATGTCCGTGAACAGGAGATCGAAGCTCACCCCCTGGTCGACCAGCGCAAGCGCACTTGCGCCATCGCTGGCAGTCAGCGTGCGATAGCCGAGGCTGCCGAGCTGGGCGATGACATAACCCTGCACGAGCGGATCGTCCTCGACCACGAGGATGGTCTCGCGCCCGCGCGCCGGCGCGGGCGCCGCCACCGGCTCGGTCCTCGCCGCGGCCTCGCCCGCCGATCGTGGCAGGAACAGCCGCATCACCGTGCCGCGGCCCTCCTCGCTCTCGATCGCGACGGTGCCGCCGGTCTGCTTGGCGAAGCCGTAGACCATGCTCAGACCAAGTCCGGTGCCGCGGCCGACCCCCTTGGTGGTGAAGAACGGCTCGAACACGCGGTCGCGGATGTCGGCGGGGATGCCGTGACCGGTGTCGGCCACGGCGACCATGACGTAGGAGCCGGCATCGCCGTCGCCATTGCCGGTGCTGTCGAGCTCCCGGTTTGCCGTCTCGAGCGTGAGCCTACCGCCATCCGGCATGGCATCGCGCGCATTGACGGCGAGATTGACGATCGCCGACGAAAGCTGCGACGGATCTGCCATCGCCAGCCACGCATCGTCCGCGAGCCGTGTCACGATCTCGACATGCTCGCCGAGGATCGGCCGCAACAGCTTCGCCGTCTCGAGCACGAGACCATTGACGTCGATCTCGCGCGGCTCCAGCGGCTGGCGCCGCGCAAACGTCAGGAGCTGAGACGTGATCTCGGCACCGCGCGAGGCCGCATCGTCGATGAGCTGGGCGATCGCGGCGAGTTCTGGCTTCTCGGCAAGCCCCTCCTGAATGATCTCGATGGTGCCGGTGATGACGGTGAGAACGTTGTTGAAGTCGTGCGCGACGCCGCCGGTGAGCTGGCCGATCGCATCCATCTTCTGGGACTGGCGAAGCCGCTCCTCGGTCTCGTGCTGCGACGTGAGATCGGTGGCGGAGCCGCGATAGCCCATGAAACGGCCGTCCTCGGCGAACACCGGCTGACCGTTGACACTGAAGTAGTGCAAACGCCCGGCCCGATCGCGGCCGCGATACTCGAACATCCGGAACGGCTCGTGACGATCCAGCGTCGCCATGTGGTCATGCCATTTCTGCGCCTCGGCATCGTGGTCGAAGGCGGCATCCGGACGTCGCTTGCCGATCAGGGCCTCACGATCCATGCCGAAGGCGCCGGCCCGGTCCGATATATAGGTGAACACATGATCCGGCCCGGTTTCCCAGAACCAGTCGGATGCGGTCTCGGCATAGTCGCGAAAGCGCTGCTCGCTCGCGCGCGCATCCTCTTCGGCGCGCCGGCGGATCTTCAGATCACGTTCGAGATTCGCATTGGCCTCGCGCAACTCGCCATAGGCACGACCGAGGTTGGCGCACATGGCGTTGAATGCGTCGATCACCTTGTCCAGCTCGTCGGGATCGTGAGGAGGCCGTCGCTCCAGATGCAACGGCGGCGGCGGCCGCGCCAGGCTGTACTTGCTGACAAACTCGGCGATCGCAACCAGATGCCGCGTCACCAGAATGTGGACCATGTAGATGATGAACAGCGAGACGAGGAACGTCTTTGCCGCCTGGCTTGCCAGGATGACGAGAGCCCGGTTCAGCAATTGCTGATAGACATCACTCAGCGTCGCCTCGACATGGAGCACGCCGATGGCGCGCGCGGTCCCCTGCACAGCATAGGTCAGGGGATAGTCGCGCGTCACGACCGAGCGGCTGCTCGGCTCACCGACGGCGACACGGATGGGATTAGGGCGATCGGCAATCTCACGGACCTCGGCGGCGCGCATGCTGGGCAGCCGCAGGATACCGTCGAGCTGGAGCTTGAGCTGGTTCTGGTCGAGATTCCACAGGCTCTCGCCGAGGCTGCCCGTGGTGCTGCGGCCGACCTCCTCGAGCCGCGTCTCGATCACGCCGACTTCGCGATCATAGTCCAGATAGAGCTGGAGCGCGGTCAGTGTCAGCGTCACGATCGAGGAGAACAGCAGCACGGCAGCAAGCAGGCGGGGCCCGATGCCGCTTCGCGACCAGTTGAAGATCCGCGATAGCAGCGCCGCGAGCATCGGGGACGTGAACGCGATTCCGATGCCGCTCAAATCCTGCTTCGCGGCCGCCGGCGAAACAGCGCGGCTGCGATCGGGATTCTTGTCACCTGCGTTGCCCATGCACCCCGTCCCCGAAAATGGCGACACCTCTCCGGCCTGCCGGTCGCAGCCTCGCGCAATTCAACGGTTTTGATTCTTCCTCAGCACGCGATGCGCGCAGCAATCCTGTCGGCCCTTGGGCGATCTGAGGTCGGTGGGGTCATATCCTTGCGCCCAGCAGCAGGATCCTCGCGCAAGGTACCACTTCGCATGCTAGAATGACATCGGTGAAAATCAGGTGTCGCCGGGCGAACGATGAGTGTTGTGGCCCTGCGCGAGCCCCCATCTCCGGTAGATCACGCGGGCCTCCGAACCCGGTGGTAGCAAGCAACGGTCAAAGAGGCGCCCAATGTGGCGGATAGTTGTCGTCTGCCTGTCGCTGTTCGCAGCCGGCTCGTCCTCCGCGCAGTCAGTGATCCGGCTGGCGCGGATCGCCGACATTCCCGATCAGTATGTCGGCGGCGAGATGCTGCGGGCTGTCTACGCCAAGCTGAACATCAAGCTCGAATTCGAGGACGTCCCCGGCAAGCGGGCGCTGGCCCTGTCGAGCGCCGGCGAGGTCGATGGTGAAATCCAGCGGATCGGAACGCTGTCGCGCGATTACCCGACGCTGCTGAAGGTCACGCCGGCGATCAACTACATCGAACCCGCGGTGTTCGCGACCAAACTCCATTTCGACGTGAATGGCTGGAATTCCATCCGGGACTACAGCATCGGCATCGTCCGCGGCGTCGGCTCGTCGGAAGCCGGCACGCGCGGCATGGACCACGTCACGGCGACCATGAGCCTCGAGAACATGATCAGGATGCTCGATGCCGATCGTTTCGACGTGATGGTCACCGACCTCTTCAGCGGGCTGGTCGCTGTTCGCAAGCTCAATCTACAGGCCAGGATCTACCCGCTCTCGCCGCCGCTCGAGCGCATCCGCATCTACCATTACCTGCACGAACGCCACCGCGACCTGGTGCCGAAAGTTGGACAGGTGATCGAGCAGATGGAGACGAGCGGCGAGCTGGCGGCGCTGCGCGAGGCCCTCGTCAAGCAGGTTCTAAGCGCCCCCTGACAACGCCGGCTCAGAGCGTGCGAAGTCGCTCGCCTAGGGCGACGGAAGCAATCAGCACGCCGGGCGGCAATCGGGTTTCAGAAACGTTTCGTCGCACACGCCGCGACGCGATATCTTGAGGTCGGCCGTTGTCGGTATCGGCGCCGGCCATACGTCCTTCGGGATGCGCGCCCAAAAACAAACGAGGTGAAGATGCTTTACGCGATCCTGGCTTACCATGTGGAAGACGAGATTTTGTCGTGGTCGCCGGCGGAGGACGCCGCGGTCGTCGCCAAAGTCATCGAGGTTCAGGCGCCCTTGAGGGCAAGCGGGCACCTTGGGCCGGCCGCCCGTCTGGATGACACCCAAAAGGCCCGCACCTTGCGCGGCCCCGGCGCGGGCATGGTGCTGGACGGCCCGTTCGCCGAGACCAAGGAGCAGCTTCTGGGCTTCCACCTCGTCGAATACGACACGGATGACGAGGCGATCGCGGCGGCGCGGTTGCTGCGCCAGGTCAATCCCAGTGCGGTCTACGAAATCCGACCGGTCAAGCTTTACGTGCCGGCCGATGGGTTCGGCGCGACAGCGACCAAGGGATGACGGGCAGCGGCGCCATCAGGTCTTGCCGTCCGTCGCCGCATCCATGCGGCGGCGGATCAGACGTCCGCCAAAGGCCAGGAACCAGAAGTAGGACGCATATTGCGGGGCAAACGCCCTCTCCCCTAAATCCTTGGGTGACTTGCGTCCAGCCACATTGCGATTCGCCTGAGGATCGTTGATTCTGCAGACTTCATCGGGGCGATTCGTGACAACCTATCTGGACACGCTCAATGCGGAGCAGCGCCGCGCCGTAGAGCATGGCGTGGCCGATGGCGCGACCGTGGGCGCCCCCCTGCTCGTCATTGCCGGCGCCGGCTCCGGCAAGACCAATACGCTCGCCCACCGCGTCGCGCATCTGATCGTCGCCGGTGCCGATCCGCGCCGCATCCTGCTGATGACGTTTTCCCGCCGCGCGGCCGCCGAGATGTCCGGCCGCGTCGAGCGCATCGCCCGAAAAGTGCTGGGCGAGAACAACGCCGCGATCATGCGCGATGCGCTCACCTGGGCTGGCACTTTCCACGGCATCGGCGCGCGGCTCCTGCGCGAATATGCCGAGCGCATCGGCGTCGATCCCGCCTTCACCATCCACGATCGCGAGGATTCCGCCGACCTGATGAATCTGGTCCGGCACGAACGCGGGTTGTCGAAGACGGAGAGCCGCTTTCCGGCCAAGGGCACGTGCCTGTCCATCTACTCGCGCTGCGTCAATGCCGAGATGGAGATCGAGAAGGTGCTCGGCCAGCATTATCCCTGGTGCGCGGGCTGGGCCGCCGAACTGAAGGGGCTGTTTGCCGCTTACGTGGAGGCCAAGCAGGCCCAGCACGTGCTCGATTACGACGATCTCCTGCTCTACTGGTCGCAGATGATGAGCGACACGCTGATCGCCGACGAGATCGGCGGCCGCTTCGATCACGTGCTGGTCGACGAATATCAGGACACCAACCGCCTGCAATCCTCGATCCTGCTGGCGCTGAAGCCTGATGGACGCGGGCTCACCGTGGTCGGCGACGATGCGCAGTCGATCTATTCGTTCCGCGCCGCGACGGTTCGCAACATCCTGGATTTTCCGCAAAGCTTCTCGCCGCGCGCGGAAATGATCACGCTCGACCGCAATTACCGCTCGACGCAGCCGGTGCTGGCGGCGGCCAACGGCGTCATTGGCCTCGCGCGCGAGCGCTTCACCAAGAATCTCTGGACCGACCGCATCTCCGCGCACAAGCCGCAGCTCGTCACCGTGCATGACGAGGCCGACCAGGCCCGCTACATCGTCGAGCAGGTGCTGGCCAATCGCGAGCAAGGCGCGCTTCTCAAGCACCAGGCGGTACTGTTCCGCACCTCATCGCATTCCGGCCCGCTCGAAATCGAGCTGACCCGCCGCAACGTCCCCTTCGTGAAATTCGGCGGACTGAAATTCCTCGACGCTGCGCATGTCAAGGACGTGCTGGCGCTGCTGCGCTTTGCCGAGAACCCGCGCGATCGCGTCGCCGGTTTTCGCATCCTGCATCTGCTACCGGGCATTGGGCCCGCGACCGCGCAGCGCGTGCTGGACCAGATGGCCGAGAGCATGGACCCGCTGCATGCGCTCGGCCAGGTTCCGGTGCCGCCGCGCACTGGCGCTGACTGGACGGGCTTCGTCCGCACGGTCGAAAACTTGCGCTACTCGGAATGGCCGGCCGATCTCGAGCGCGTGCGTCTCTGGTACGAGCCGCACCTCGACCGCATCCACGAGGATTCCGAGACGCGCCGCGCCGATCTGATGCAGCTCGAGCAGATCGCGAGCGGCTATTCATCGCGCGAAAAATTCCTGACCGAACTCACGCTCGATCCGCCGAACGCGACCAGCGACAAATCCGGGCCTCCTTTGCGCGACGAGGACTATCTGATCCTCTCCACCATCCATTCCGCCAAGGGCCAGGAATGGAAGTCGGTGTTCGTGCTCAACGTCGTCGACGGCTGCATGCCGTCCGACCTCGGCGCCGGCACCAGCGCCGAGCTCGAGGAGGAGCGCCGCCTGCTTTACGTCGCGATGACGCGCGCCAAGGACGATCTGCATCTCCTGGTGCCGCAACGCTTCTTCGTCCACGGCCAGCAAGCCAAGGGCGACCGCCACGTCTACGCCTCACGCACACGCTTCATCCCGGAGCAGCTGGTCTATCTGTTCGAGCGCGCCGCCTGGCCGATGGCCGCCGCGGCGGGCGCGCGCGCCGCATCGCAAGGCCCGAAGATCGACATCGGCGCGCGGATGCGGGGGATGTGGCGGTAGACTTGGCGACACCTGTCGCGCCTATTTCGCTGAGAATTGCCAAAGCGAAGAGGCAACGATCATTATTCCTATTAAGCAGACTGCATATCGCGGCGCACCTTTCATGGAGACCTTGTGGGCGCTCACTTCAATCGCTCCGGTGCCAGCTTGAGACACCTTACCTCCTGCTTTTTTTCCTCCCTCTTTGCCGGCAGCTCTTGCTTTTGAAAAAATGTTGTCTGGAAGAAAGGCTCCGCCGAGGGTGACTACTATGCCAAGCGTAAGTCTTGGCAGAGGGACGAAGACGACGAATAATAGAAAGGCCCAGAAGGCGTTGAAACTTGCGAGAATTAAGGCCCACAGTTCGCCGACGCCCCAAGCTAGCAAATACCATCCTTCAATCAGTATCCAAATGGGCCACGGAACGCGGATGGTCTCCGCCTGCGCGGGTTCGATGCCAACGATGCTGACGACCACCAACAACACTAGCGCTGCAAATTTCGAAGACATTGCAAATACTCCCGTGCCTTCGCGATCGATTAGAAATGCGAGTTAAAAATCACTCCAATCCACACCAAAATAGTGCGTCGGTTAACATGCCGAAACGCAACCTACCGTAGATAAGACGATTTGTCACTCCCCGCAGCCTAAATGCCAAGGGCGACCGTCCACGTCTAGCCGCGCGCATTTGTTCATCTCGGAATCGCTCGTCGATCTGTTCGAGCGCGCTGCATCGCAAGGCCCGAAGATCGACATCGGCGCGCGGATGCGAGGGATGTGGCGGTAAAACGGAAACCGAGCATTTCCGCGAATGCCCTTGTGGCTCGGTGGCCATCCATTAAGTCTCGACGATCCTCCCCACAGAGACCTGATCGATGACCGCACCGCTCGAATTCGGACTTGATACCTTTGGCGACGTCACCAGGGACGCAACCGGCAGCATGCTTCCGCATGCGCAGGTGATCCGCAACGTCCTCGACGAGGCGGTGCTGGCCGACGAGCTCGGACTCGACTTCATCGGGCTCGGCGAGCATCACCGTGCCGATTTCGCAATCTCCTCGCCCGAAACCGTGCTCGCCGCGATCGCATCGCGCACCAAGCGCATTCGTCTCGGCTCGGCCGTGACGGTGCTGAGCTCGGACGATCCGATCCGCGTATTCCAGCGCTTTGCCACGCTGGATGCGCTCTCCAATGGACGCGCCGAAGTGATCCTCGGCCGCGGCTCGTTCACGGAATCCTTTCCGCTGTTCGGCTTCGACCTGCGCAAATACGAGGACCTGTTCGAGGAGAAGCTCGATCTGTTCGCCGCATTGCTGTCGCAGAAGCCGGTGAGCTGGGAAGGCAAGCTGCGTCCGCCGCTGAGGGATCAGCTGGTCTATCCGCCGGTCGAGAACAGAACGCTCAAAACCTGGATCGGGGTCGGCGGCAGCCCGCAATCGGTGGTGCGCGCCGCGCATTACGACCTGCCCCTGATGCTCGCCATCATCGGCGGCGATCCCGAACGCTTCGCGCCTTACGTCGATCTCTATCACCGCGCGTTCAAGGAGTTCGGCCGCCCCGCGCAGCCGATCGGCGTGCACTCACCCGGCTACGTCGCCGAGACCGACGAGCAGGCCCGCGAAGAGCTCTGGCCGGACTACAGGGCCATGCGCGACCGCATCGGCCGTGAGCGCGGCTGGCCGGCGATGGGCCGCGACGAATTCGTCAGCGAAGCCGAGCACGGCTCGCTCTATGTCGGCTCGCCGGAAACGGTCGCGCGCAAGATCGCCAGGACGGCCAAGGCGCTTGGCATTGCGCGGTTTCAGCTGAAATATTCGGCAGGGCCGTTGCCGCACGAGAAGCTGATGAAGAGCATCGAGCTCTACGGGCGCAAGGTGGTGCCGATGGTGAAGGAGATGCTGGGGTAGCATTTGGAGACAGCCCGCCTGCGCCCATCGGGCTACGGCGTGGCAGCCTTCGCTAGCTTCGCGCAATAGTCATCTTGGCTGGCCTGCCCAGCCGAAGCTCGCGAAGTGAGCGAGGCTGGTGGGGGAGGCAGGACTCGAACCTGCGAAGCCATAAGGCGGCTGATTTACAGTCAGCTCCCTTTGCCACTCGGGACACTCCCCCGCTCGACGGCAGCACAATCGGGCCGGACCTTGCCGGCGACCGAAGACGGCCATGGAACGTGAAGGCCGCGACAGCCCGGATGGGGGCGCGACCGGGCGCGTTTATGGGCGATGCGGTGGGGCAAAGTCAACCGAGGCGAACAGCTAAAATCGCCCTCGAAGCCACCCAAATTGCCATATTCCGGGACCCGTGACACAAGCGAGCGCATGAAGGATCGAAAATTCACCCCAAGGGGCCCCCGCGGCGGGGCTAAGCCCTTCAACAAACCGGGAAAATCGGCCGGCCGGCCGGCCTGGCGCGACCGCGATTCGCATGCCGACGGACCCGTCATCCTCTATGGCTGGCACACCGTCACGATGGCGCTCGCGAACCCGCAGCGACGGATCCGCAAGCTGACGCTGACCGAGAACGCCGCCCGGCGCCTGGCGGACGAGAACATCGAGACCCGGATCGCGCCCGAGATCGTTCGGCCCCAGGAGATCGACCGGCTGCTGTCGCCCGACGCCGTGCATCAGGGCCTGCTCGCGGAGGCCGATCCCCTGCCCTCGCCCGACATCGAGGATTTGGCGCTGGAGGGCATGGTGCTGGTGCTCGACCAGATCACCGATCCGCACAATGTCGGCGCCATCCTGCGTTCCGCCGCCGCGTTCGCGGTGAAAGCGATCGTCACCACCGCGCGCCACAGCCCGGAAGCGACCGGCGTGCTCGCCAAGGCCGCCTCCGGCGCGCTGGAGCTGGTGCCTGTCATCACCGTGCAGAACCTCGCCCGCGCGCTGAACGAGTTGAACGACAGCGGCTTCCTGACTGTCGGTCTGGACAGCGAAGGCAGCGAGGACCTCTCGGACGTCACGCTACGCGAGCCGCTCGCTCTGGTGCTGGGTGCCGAAGGCAAAGGCTTGCGGCAATTGACTCGCGAGACCTGCAGCGTCGTGGCGCGGCTCGACATGCCCGGCGAGATCAAGAGCCTCAACGTCTCGAATGCCGCCGCGCTCTCGCTCTATGTCGGCGCGAGCCGGCTCGGACTGATGAAGCGCTAGGCGTCGCCGCGCACATCCCGACGATGCCATCGTGCGCCTGTTTTGCCCGACGGGTCAAGCGAATTTCTATTTTTCGGAAATGACAGGCTCGAACAACGAGCCAATGCGCGATGATCCCTCATCTCGATCCCGTTGCGCTTCAAGTCCTTGATTTCGCTATCCGCGGCTACTGTGCATGGGGTTGTTTTGGAGACAAAAGCAAAACGCCCGTCCGCATCACGCGGACGGGCGCTTCATTGGGCTCAACCGATCAGAGATCAGTAATAGCGGCGCAGGACGCGGTGGCCGCCGTAATACGGCGCAGGCGCGTAACGATGGGCGTAGCCATAGCGCGGACCATAGCCGTAATGCGTGCGCGGCAAGTAGCCGTAGCGCGGGCCGTAGCCATAGTGATACGGACGGTAGTACGGGCGGCGATAGGGATAGGCGACCGGCGGCGCGACAGCAGCCGCGCGATAGCCATAGCCGTAGCCATAATTGGCGGGCGCGACGACCGCGTCTTCCTGGTAGGTCGGAGTCGGCGCGAAGGCACCCGGGCCAGTGTAGGTCGGGCCTTGGTTGACGTAGTAGTATTGCGAGCTCGGCTCGGCGAGGCGCTCATAACCGTAGCCGGCGCCGTAGCCGTAACCGCCGCAGCCGGTGTTGCAGCCGGAATAGACCGGCGCAACCGGCTGGCACGGATTGAAGCCGCAGGCCATCGCCGGCGCGCTGCCCACGAACATCACGGCAGCCGCCGCGACCAGTCCTGAAATCATCTGACGCATTACTCTCTCCTGTTGATTTCCGTTTTTTTGGATTTTGACGCTTCTTAACCCGGCGGCTTGCCGGGCATCTCTGCATGCGGTCGCGGTCGAGGGCGCCGCGGATGGTCGTTGATCTCAGGCGCGAGGATCACCGGCGGCGGGTTGACCGGCACATCCATTTGCGGCGGCAGCGGCGCGGATGACGCGCCCCAGCTCTGGTGATAGCTCTCTGCCGGCTGCGGCAATCTGCGGTTCGCGGGCGGCTCGATCTCGAGGCGGCCATAGCCGGGCTGCAAGCCCATGCTCGGATAATAATGGCCGACATCGGAGGGCTGCCGCTCGGCCACGTAGCGCCCGCCATAGATCGTGGGCTGCACCTGGAGGCTCTTGCCCAGGCCCCAGACACCTTCGACGACGCTGTAGGACGCATCGATATTGTTGATGATGATGGGCACGCCGGGACGGCCGGGCACGACGATATCGAAGCCGCCGCCGGCAAGAGCCGTTGCGGGCAGTCCGATCAGAAAGGCTGCGAGCGCGAATGCGCGCATGGAAGGATCCCGGTTATGCGGAGCACAACCTAACGGATTGCAGCATAGAGAGGGTTAAGGACGGCTGACCAAATTCCGGTAAGCCTAACGCGTAAGGATCGCGCGGCGCTCAAATGCTGCGAAGCACGCTAGTGAAGCGTTAACGGGAGAGACAGCCGTTGCATCGCTCACGTAGACAAGGTTGCCTGGCACAGATCTCACATCCTGAGCGGGTTCACGTCGATGTGACCCCGCAGGCCAGAAAACGCGGAACGACAGCGTCAGATCGCACTTAGCACAGGTCTCAACAACATGGAGAAAATGCCATGACAAGCCTGAAGCTTCTTGGCTTGGCCGCAATCGTTGCGTCCACGCTGGCCACACCAGCCTTCGCGCAGACCGCGGCCGACAATTCGGCCCGCTGCACGGGGTTGTTCCAGGATCCCGCTTGCCAAAATCTCGGCCCCGCCAATCCCGCCACCGATCGCGCCTATCGCCGCCGGCACACGGCCCAGCGGCAAGTGAACCCGAACAATCAGGGACAATCGGGCTTCTGGCCGGTCGACGCGGCGGGAGCGGTGGCGGGCGCCGCCGTCGGCACCGCAGCAACGGTCGCCACCGCGCCGTTCCAGGGCTGGAGCAATTCCTACGCGAGCTACGACCGCAGCGGACCCGGCTGGTATGGCAATTGGGATGCCTATGCGGCCCGCAACGGCATCGTGTGCAGGCCCGGCACGTGGTTCAAGGGTGAAGACGGTCGGCAGCACCTCTGCCAGTAGGCCCAAAAACTCAATCGAAATGGCTCAGGCGGCACCAAAAAGGGGCCGCCTGTTTCATGCCGGCGGACGCCACTGCAGGTTCTGGCACTTCCCGGACAAGTCTGGTATTGCGACCGCGCACAAGCGGACGCGCTGGCGCCAGCCGGCAACCCGCATGGGTTCCTTGCGAGTGGCCGGCTTAGCTCAGCGGTAGAGCAGCGGTTTTGTAAACCGAAGGTCGGGGGTTCAATCCCCTCAGCCGGCACCACCCTCGATGCGCACCCGTCAGCCCGACGTCTTCCGCAGACTGCCTTGTTGGAGATGCTCGACGCCTGCGCCGGTGATCTCCACCCACACATGCTTCGACCGCTCGAACACCGATTTGATCGGCGCCGGGAAATTCGGATCCGCAATCACGCCGACGGCGACGCCGATCATCGCCGGCAGACTTTCGGCCTTCCAGTAAACGGTCGAGCCGCAGTCAGGACAAAAATAGGAACGGACTGTGCCGCCGCTCTCGCCGGGACGAGCATATTCCTTCGGCGCCCCTGAGACCGTGACGGCATCGGCCGGATAAAACGCGCCGACGCCAAATGGCGCGCCGGTCCGCCGCTGGCATTCGATACAGTGACAGGCCGCGACCCGACTGGTCGGCCCCGGGAGCGAAACTACAACTGCGCCACAACTGCATCTCGCATCGATCATCGACCACACTCCCTGCATTTATTGCTTCGATGTCCGGAGGTTTGAGTCCGGCGAAGTTCGCATGGCCTCATGAAACGGCGGATTTGGCATGCCCTTTGTCGGACAACGCGTGACGGGCGTGCTGGTCCTGCAGCATCGCGCGTCGCGACGATGACGGCCAAGCGGCCTGTCAGACGGGCTCTGCGCCGCCTTCGGGCAACTCATCGAGCCGCCAGAGCCCAAGGCTCTTGTCGCGCCAGCCGCCATTGCCTTCCTCGCAGCGCTCGTCGATCAGTTCGCGCGGGGGCGGCCAGTGGAACGGCGCCTTGATCATGTTGAGCGCGCGCCAGTCGCCGTCCTCGCAATCGCCATTGTTTTCCCACTCCGGAAACGTCGTAACCAGCAGGAATTGCGCGCCGCTTGCGCGAAAGCGAGCGATGGCGCGCGCGATATTCAGGAAGCTCAGATGCACAAGACAGTCGCGGCACAGGATGACGTCGCAACCTGGCAGCGGATCGCGCGTGATGTCGGCGACGAGAAAGCGGCCGCGCACATCCCCTCGCGCCACCCGCGCCATGTTGGTCGCGATCAGCGACGGCACGATGTCGATGCCGGTATAATCGACCTCGAGATTGGTGCTGCCAATCCAGCCCGCATCGCCACAGGGCGCATCGAGCAGCGAACGCGCGCCAAGCCGCTGCAACAGGCCGGGCAGCGTCTCGCGCATTCCCGCGGTGGTGCGATCCTCCGAGCCGAGGCCCGAGACCGAGGTCGGAGCCCCCCAGAGGTTGGTCCGCTGAATCCGCTCGAACCGCGTGGCGAGATCGAGGCCGGCAAAATTCTCGCGGTCGGCAACGAACCGCTCATGGGCAAGCACGGAGGGACGATGGGAGATCATCGGATAGGACTCGCGCCAAGATTCCGTCGCAAGCGCAGTATAGACCGAATTCGTGCCCTATCCGGGCAAAGCCCACGGCTTTGATTTCTCGGATACCGACCCGATGACATCAGATGCGATCGATCGCGTCACACAATTCTTCAAGGCGAAGCTCGCCGCCTGACCGCACCTGCTCAAGCCGGCTTCTGCCACTCCATAATATGAAAGAAGGGCACCCGGCGATGAAAGGCATTCCTGTCGGGATCGCCGCCTTTGGGCTCCGGCTCGACGAACAGGCGCAATTGGAGGCCGTGGTCGAGCAGCAGCGTCATGTAGGTGCTGAGCGGGCGATGCCAGTTCTGGATTCGGATGCCGCGCCGGGTCACCCAGGTCGACCGCTCGTCCATGTAGTGGTCGATAATGAAGCGCAAGGCGCCCTCGCCGTCACGTGTCCAGCCTTCGGGCGGACCGGCGGTGTTGAAGCTGGTCAGGTTGGCGATCAGAAGCGTACCGCCCGGCCGCAGCGCAGCCACCATCTTCGCGATCGCCGCGGCGAGATCGGGTATGTCGATCAGACTGAGATAGCTGACGACCAGGTCGAACTCCGCTTCGACCTCCATCGTCTCGGCACGGCCAAGCCGGTAGTCGCCATGCGGGTCGAGCTCCCTGGCACGCCCGAGCAACGCTTCGGTCGGATCAATGCCGGTCGTGCGGATGCCGGCATGCTGCATGATGCGGCAGAAGCGCCCCTCCCCGCAGCCGACATCGAGCGCGTTGCGGAAGCCGCGCCCCTCGAGGCGCGCCCGCATCGGTGCATCCAGCACAAAACGTCGGCCATAATCACCGTGCTCGCCCTGCTCGACGATCCATGCAGACGCGGACGCGGTCCAGCCGTCACTGATATCATCGCTCATGGCCTAACCTCGGGAATGGATGTTGTCCGCTTGCGTCGCGGGGACGGCTACTGACCACGGATTGGATCAGAGTTCAACATGAGGTAGCATGTGGGCCGCATGCAGCCTTATACCAGCCGAGAAAGCGCCAAGATCATCGCCGGAGCGGTCGCGGCCATCGTGGCGACGGTCTTCCTTTTCGCGATCGCGATGGCGCTCTTGCTGCCGCAATAGGAGCGGCGGCGTACCGGCGGCGCGAGGCCGCCGGACCCTGGATGTCGTGCGGCTCAGGCCGCGCGCACTGTCCGCAGGAATTTTCCGACTTCGTCCTTCAGCCGGGTGCTGTCGGTCGCCAGCATCTTCGCGGTCGAAAGCACCTGCGAGGACGCCGAGCCGGTCTCGGCCGCGCCGCGCTGCACATCGGTGATGTTGGTCGAGACCTGCTGGGTGCCGTGCGCCGCCTGCTGCACGTTGCGCGAGATCTCCTGGGTCGCAGCGCCCTGCTCCTCGACGGCCGCGGCAATGGTCGAGGACACTTCCGAGAGCCGCTCGATGGTCGCGGAGATATCGCGGATCGCGGTCACCGATTCCTGGGTGGCGTTCTGAATGCCGGAGATCTGCTGGCTGATCTCGCCGGTCGCTTTCGCGGTCTGCTCGGCCAGCGTCTTCACCTCGGAGGCGACGACGGCAAAGCCGCGGCCGGCCTCGCCTGCCCGCGCCGCCTCGATGGTGGCGTTCAGCGCCAGCAGATTGGTTTGGCCAGCAATGGTGTTGATCAGCTCGACGACGTCGCCGATGCGCGTCGCGGCGACCGAAAGCTCGCTGACCCGCTCAGTGGTGGTGCGGGCCTGGTTGACGGCTTCGCTCGCCATCCGCGCGGATTCCTGCACCTGGCGGCTGATCTCGTTGACCGAGGACGACAACTCCTCCGTCGCCGTCGCAACCGACTGGACGTTGCCGGTGGCTTCACCGGAAGCAACCGCGACGACTGAAGTCAGCTGCTGCGCGCGCTGAGCGGTGGTGGCCAGCGTCGAGGACGACGCTTCGAGCTCGGTGGATGCGGAGCCGACGGTATCGATGATCTCACCGACCGCACGCTCAAAACCGTCGGCCAGGTTGAACATGTCGCGGCGGCGCTGCTCGGCGGCCTGCTTCTCGGCTTCCACCTGCGCCGCCTTGAGCCGCTCCATCTCGAGCGCGTTGGTCTTGAACACCTCGACCGTCCGGGCCATCTCGCCGATCTCGTCGCGGCGGTCCTTCTCGGGCACCTCGGTCTTGAGGTCATTGCGCGCCAGGCCCTCCATGGCGAGCTTGAGCCGGGCAATTGGCTTCGACATCGCCACGAGACCGATGAAGAGCGCAATCACGATGCCGATGATCAGGCCGCTGGCGCTGACGCTCATCACGGTCCAGGTCGCGGATTTGGCGTCGCCCTCGATGGCTTCCTTGCGCTTGGTCACAGCCTTGGACGTATCGGTCGTGAACTTGGCAACGCGCTCGAGAGCCGCATCGATCAGCGGGTCACACTCCTTGTGAGCACGATCAGCGGCCTTGGCATTTTCCTCAGGGCTGCTTGCAGCCGCACCGGCCTGGAGCACCGGATCGCAGCCGGTAAAGGCGGCCGTCAACTGCGCGCCGACACTCTTCGTTTCGGCCGCTCTCGCCGGGTCGTCCTGCTCCGCAGCGTCCAGATACTGGCGAATTTCATTGCGGTTCTGGCTCGCAATCTTGAGGCGATTGGCGTTGCCCGCCTCGGTCGTCTCGGTGAACACCGCATAGAGCGCGGCGTGATAGGTCTCGATGCGGCGCTGGGCCCGCGTGAGGTTGAGAGCTGCCGACTGCATGGCGGTGAGTTCGCCGAAGCCGTCGACCGTCGCGGACAGCTCGCGAATGCCGAAGGCGGCAACGGCGACCAGGGCAAAGCCCATCACGGTCACGATCAACGCAACCTTCGACACGATCTTCAAATTGTTCAAAAAGCTCATCGCAGCCGCCTAATAATCTTTCGGTCCCCATTGACCGAAGCAGTCCCGGCGGCGGCATTGGAACCCGCCAACGTTAAAATTTGATACGAAATGACACGGGTAATCTTACGGGAAAATAGCCAGCGGGACGCCGCACGTAAGCCTCACGTAAGCTTCGATCGACTATGGGGCGACCCGATCCGCCAGCGATAGCTATCGATCACGGATGGGGGAGATGCCATGCCCGTCGTCAGGCCCGGCATGGGCGCGCACCAGATCCTCGACGAACGCGATCACCTCCGCCCGCTTGTCGGGCGGCAATGACAGAAAGGCGCGTACGAGCCGCAGGCCCTGCGCTTCGTCCGACGGGTCGGCCCTGGAATCCATCCATCCATTGTCGGGTGTCCGGGAAAAATATGCAATCCCTTGCCGACAGCCTTCTTGATTCGGCGCTCAGGCTTTGATGGAATAGCTCCAACAGGGTGGTGGATCATGAAGTGGATCAGGGAGCGCGACGCACTGATCGCGCAGACACTGGCCTTCGTCCAATCGGTTTCCGGCAAGAAGGATGGCGCCCGTCAGCCGGATACCGCTGCCGTTGCGCCGATCCTGGCCGCGGAGATTGTCTCCGTCCAGACCGTGACCGTCGCGTTCGAGCCGCAGCAGGCCGATCCGCCGCCGCAGGTCGCACCGCCGCCCCAACCGCTGCCGGTCCCCCCGCCACGGATGGCCGGCGATTTCCGCAACGAAATGCAGGCGCGCATCGCTAACTTCAGAAAGCATCAGGAGCGCTTCGAGCGCGAGCGCGAGGAATATTGCGCGGCGACCCTGACCAAGCTGCGCGCCGCCATCCGCGATGCCGCCCCGCCGCCGCCGGCCCAGAAGTAGGGCCCGCCTGCGACCAAGGCCTTAGAGCCACGACCACACCAGCCAGAGATTGGCTGCACAGGCACCGAACAGTGCCAGCGTCAGGGGCAGAAGCATGTGCCCGCAGCAGGTTTTCAGGTCGGTCGACATGGCCGGAAACATCCGCTGATTCCGCCAAATGAGTCCCAAAGTTTCTTTTTTGGGGGATTCAGGACTCGTTAAGGGACTCAGGGCACGGCGCCCCTCTCCCCTTGATCAGGGCGGATCACGGCCCCGTGATCGGCTTGGAACCCTTCGCGCCATGAAGTCGTTAACGGGCTTTCCGGGAGCGGGAAGCATGCCCTACGCCCTGTTCTGCAACGACAGCCAGATCAGCAAGGCCTATCCGAGCGAAGCCGACGTCTGGAAACTCGCGCAACGGAGCGGCTTGGTCGTGGACCTCGGCACCGACGACGAGCGGCAAGGTCCGCGCCGGGTGCTCGACAATGACTATGAGATCAGATCATGCCGGGCCGCCCAAGGCGAGGACCCCGCCAAGAACAAGGCGGACGCCGAGCGGGAATCCAGGTTGGAGCTTCAGCTCAGCTCGTGAGATCTGGCCGAGTGCCTCAGGGCGTCGCGATCGCCAGCGACGCCTGCTCACCGGCAAGCGCCACGCAGGCCTTGCGGCGGTGCAGCCCGCGGATCGCCCCGGTGATCTTGAGCACCTTGCCCGACGGACAGGAGGCGTCCTTCACGAAGGCGACCTCGTAGGGTGCCAACATCAAAGGCTCGGATTTGAGGATTGTTTGGGCAGAGCACGGCAGGGCGACGAAGCACGAGACCACCACCACCGACGCCAAGATACGCATGTTCGTTGTCCCACCAGCCCAGCAATTCAATAATACCGCTTTCCGGAGCGCCAGTTCCGTAAGTCGCAGAAATTATTTTTGGTTTACCCGATCCCCGTGACACGCGTGAGAAGGCGCGCGCCAGGCTGTTTGCTTGCAAATGACGCGCCAGATGGTTCACGCAAGGCAAACAAGCGAAAGGCCGGCAAGGAAGCCGGCCTTTGTCAGATCGTGGTCGTGCTGCGCGCGGCGGATCAGTAGCGCGAGGCCGCCGGACCGCCCCAGCCGAAGCGGTAGTTCACTCCGACCTTGACGGTATGCTCGTCGTCCCGGCCGCGAACGCCGACGACGTCGGCTGGACCGGCGGTGATCGTCGTGCTGCCGAAGTTATAATACTGGTACTCGGCCTTGGCCGACCAGTTCGGCGCGAACATGTATTCGAGGCCGGCGCCGACGGTATAGCCGTCCTTGCTGTTGCCGGTGGCGGTGAAGGCCTGCGGCACGCCGGCGATGTTCACGCCAAGACCGCCGTTGCGCCAGGCGTAACCGCCCTTGGCGTAGAGCAGCGTCGGGCCCCAAGTGTAGCCGATGCGGCCGGTCACCGACCCGAGTTGGTCGGTGCTCGAGGTCACCTGGGTGCCCAGCGGGAACGTGACGCCGTTATTGTTGGTCGGCAGCCAGGAGTACTGGGCTTCGATACCCACCACCCAATTGGGCGCGAACTGGTAGTCGAAGCCGCCCTGCACGCCGCCCAGGAAGCGGGCGTCGCTGGATTGGAAGCTGCTGTCCCCGGCGAAGGCGCCGCCGACATGGCCGCCGATGTAGAAGCCGGTCCAATTGTAGATCGCCTGCGGCGGCGTGTAGGCCGGAGCCTTGGTGTAAGTGTGCGGCTGCATGTCCGCTGCAGCCGCCGGTGCGGCCAGAGCGAGCAGAGCTGCTGCCCCGAGCAAAATCGTCTTCATGGTCATCCCCGTTCTTTCACGTACGACACTCAGGAAACAACGTGGCGTGAATTGGGTTGCTTCGCGGCGATGCCGGAACGTTGATCGTTCGCAACTGTGACGGAGCGGCAACATCGCGCTTTTGTTCCATCTCGTCCGGCCTGCGCCGGCAGATTTTGTCGTCCGCACATGTCCAGCCGTAACGATTTGTCGCAGGGCAAAACCGATCCGTTCAAAGCTCGCCGAAATGTGATCCAGCGGCTCCGGCGGTTCTTGTCCTAGCACCGCGCGATGAAGGCGCGCTTTGCGCTACCGCGCCATCTTTTCCAGTTCTGGAAAGGGTGCGTAAACCGCGCCTGCGCAGATCTCGTTAGCGCGATCGATGACGCGGTCGGCCCGGCCGTTGACGTAGATGATGGCGCGCTCTCGCATCGCCTTATAGGTGCCATCGGTCTCGCGCGGCGTGAAGTGCAGGCAGCTGACATAGAACTGCCGCCCGCCGACCTCCCTCAGCACCGGATCGGCCATGCTGGCGTCGCGCACGCCGACCGGATTGTTGAGATAGGCGCGCATCAGGGCCAGCGCGTCACTACGAAAATTATCGGGAAAGGACTGCGGCCCTCCGGCCTGGCCTCCCTCCAGCAGGGACGGACGGTCCCCATCGCTGCCGAAACAGGCCGTGAGCGCCAGAGGCAGCACCAGGATCGCCGCGCGTTTCGCCAATCGCCCCAAGGGATCACATTCTCCAGCCAGTCGGACTCGCTCCAGCCAGTCGGACTCGGAGTTGTTTCTAGCTCCAAGGTTGCGCAAAGGGAATTCGCTCCCACAGACGGCGCACCGGCCCGCCGCCAGCGCCTCGCGCTTGCGCGCGGGGCGTGACGGGCGAGCCGGGCCTGAACTTCGCGCGCGGCAGCAGGGCAATCCAGGGATGCAGCCGCGCGGGATCAGATCAGTCGTTAGCTGCGCTTCTCGATGGTCACCGGCTTGGTGACGCCCGACGGCGTCTTCAGCGACTTCTTGGCCGAAAGGTGCTTGTCGTGATGACGATGCGTCCGCACGGTCTTGTGCTGGTCCGGCGTGATCGCTGCGTTGGCGTTCATCGCCTTGGCCTTGGTATCGGCATCGGCCTTCACATCTGACTTGGCGCCCGATTTGGCGCCCGACTTGATGTCGGCCGTCTTGCCGTCCGTCTTGGCGTCGGGTTTCGCGGCGGTGGTCGAGACCTTGCTCTGGGCCTGGTCCGCCTTGATGACTGGCGCGGTCGTGGTTGTCTTGCCGGCTTCAGCTGCGAAGGCCGGGGCTGCGATGACGGAAGCTGCGAGCAAGGCTGCGGAAATGGTCTTCAACATGGTGGTCTCCTCTTGGAAGGATCTTGAGGCGGGCGCCCTCTCGCCAACCCTTCGATCATGGGTCAGAGCGTAGAGGGAGCGCACTGAACCCTGTCTGAAGCCCGCGGCCAGCTCCCGTTCATCTCGATGACAAGTTTGTCATCTGAGGAAAGGCGAATACACCGGGGTGCCGGGAATGTTTTTGCGTACCGGGTGTTCCGGTATTCGGGCAATCGTGTAGGATCGCCACGTTCCATACGGGAGAACTTCAATGCGCAAATTCTCAATGCTTGTCGTGCCGGGACTCGTCGCCATGTCGCTGGCGGCCGCGCCGGTGCTGACCAGCGCCTATGCGGCGGGCAGCGATGAGCCCTCCTCACCGCCGAAGTCGGACAACTCGTCCAAGAAGGGCAAGAAGAAGAGCTCTTCCGTCAGCGACCCGAAATTCCTCGCGGCCTATCGCACCGCCTATACTACGATCTACGACAGGAACGACTATACGGGCGCGATCGGCCAGCTGAAGTCGCTCAAGCGCGACGACGTCGCCGACGTCGCGAACCTGATCGGCTATTCCTATCGCAAGCTCGGCGACTACCAGTCGTCGAAAGTCTATTACGAGATCGCGCTGAAGGACGATCCGAACCACGTCCGCACCTGGCAGTATTACGGCCTCTGGCAGCTCGAGCAGGGCAACCGCGAACAGGCGCAGTATCACCTGAACAAGATTGCCATGCTCGCCGGCACCGACAGCTCCGAATATCGCTCGCTGGCTGCCGCGCTCGACAAGCCGACCGGCGCGACGCTCGTCTACTGAAGACATCGCATCTTCGCATGACAGAACGGGCACAACCTTCCGGGTTGTGCCCGTTCTGCTTTCTCGGCTAGCTTCTCGCAACCGATCCCCTCGCAAATTGGTGCGCAATGGACACGTGGCTGCGATCCGCGATCGACTACATCGGCTCCTGGATCGAATTCCAGCAAACGACGGCCCAACAGCCCGGCGTCATGGTCGCATTCGTCCATCGCGGCGAGGTTGTCGCCGAACATGCGTTCGGCCTTGCCAATCTCGACACCGGCGAGAAGCTCACCCCGCGCCATCGCTTCCGCATCGCCTCGCACTCGAAGAGTTTTACATCGGCCGGCGTCATGAAGCTGCGCGAGCAGCGCAAGCTCAGGCTCGACGATCCCGTCGGCCAATATGTGAGCGGTCTGCATCCGCGCGTGGCCGAGACCACGATTGCCCAGGTGCTTTCGCACAGCTCCGGGCTGACGCGCGACGGCGCCGATTCCGGCCAGTTCATCGACAGCCGTCCCTATCTCGACGCCAAGGAGCTGCTCGCCGAGTTGAAGGGGCCTCCCGCGATCGAGCCAGGCACGCGCTTCAAATATTCCAACCACGGCTTTGCCCTGATGGGGCTCATCATCGAAGCGGTGACCAAGGAGCCCTACGCCGCCTGGATCAAGCGCGAGATCGTCGAGCCTGCAGGCCTCCGCGAGACCGAGCCAAATGCGCCGCTTCCCAGGGGCGCGCTGTTTGCGCGCGGCCACACGCGAAAGCTGCCGCTCGGCGAGCGCTGCGTAATCCCTGGCGATAATCCCGCGCACGCGATGGCATCGGCCGCAGGCTTCGTCGCTACCGCAGCCGACACAGCGCGTTTCTTTGCCCAGCTCGCTCCCAACGCCAGGAAGAGCGTGCTGTCGGTCGCGAGCCGCCGCGAGATGACGCGCAACCATTGGCGCGTGCCGCAAAGTCTCGAGGGCTATTACGGCCTTGGCGTCAACGCCGGCAAGACCGACGGCTGGGACTGGTTCGGGCATGGCGGCGGCTTCCAGGGTTACATCTCGCGGACTTGCTCCATCCCCGGATGCGAGCTCGCGATCAGCATCCTCAGCAACTCCATCGACGGCGCAGCCCCGATCTGGATGGACGGTGCCATGCAGATCCTGCGCGTCTTCAAGACCCGCGGCGCAGCCGACCGGCGCCTGCGCGACTGGACCGGCCGCTGGTGGACGATCTGGGGCGCGACAGATTTCGTGCCGATAGGCAACCGCGTGCTGCTCGCCAATCCCCAGTTCAACAATCCGTTCATGGATTCCGGCGAGATCGAGGTCACCGGCCGCGACACCGGCAGGCTTGCTTGGGCCGCGGGAGTTTCCAGCCACGGCGAGCCGGTGCGCCGCGTCCGTGACAAGCGCGGCAAGGTCAGCGACATCTGGATCGCCGGCGCCAATGTCAAGCCGGCGGTCGTCGTCGCGCGCGAGATCGCACGGAGATACCCGCCACGAAAACGCCGGCCTACTCCCTGATCAGCGCCTCGACCTCGCTCCGAAGCGCCTGTCGCGAGCCATCGCGCGAGTAGAACATGTGGCCGCCGGGATAGACGACGAATTTCACGCGCGACGTCACAAAGGCCGGCAGCTGGTCGAGCGCCCGCTTCGTGCCGAAATAGGGCGTGGCGAGATCGAACAGGCCGTGCGCGACCAGCACGTTCAGCTTCGCGTCGGTGGCGAGGATCTGACGCAGCTCCGACAGCGATTGCGGCGGGTTGATGCCGCCACCAAAGTCCCAGTTGCGCTCGACGGCACCGTTGAGGACTTCATAGGAGCCGTCGGGCCGCCAGTTAAGCTTGCGCGTGAACACATCGACCGCGGCACTCGTCAGCGGCGCCTGAAGCGCATCGCCCGAGGGGTCGCCAAAGCGCGAGCTGCTCGAATCCGGATAGGGATCGAAGCCGCGCACGGAGGCGTCGTAACGCCCGGTCACCATGCCATTCTTGCGGTCGAGCTCGCGACGGAATTCGCCGACGTCGAAGCGGCCGGCGAGCCTGCGGCTCACCGCCGGGTCGATGCCGGTGAGCTCCGCGACCTTGTCGGCAAGACGATTGGAGGCTTCCTTGTCCGCCTCACCCTTGACGAGATCGGCCAAAAATTCGCCGCGGGCGTAGGCCTCGACATCAGCGAGATCGGCGCGCTTGACCGGCCCCTTGGCTTCGCGCGCCACCGCCACATAGCTCGGCAAGGTCGCGACATATTGCAGGAGGCTCGTGCCTGTGAACTCGCGGAAATCCAGGAGCGGCGACACCAGGACCAAGCCTTTGACACCGACGCCGTGCTGAATCTGCAACTGGCGCACGACCTTGGGCCCGCGAATGCCGCCATAGCTCTCGCCAGCGACATATTTCGGCGAGGTCAGGCGGTTGTGCTTCTCGAGCCAGCGGCGGATCACGAGCGCAATCGCGTTGACGTCGCCATCGACCGAATAGAACCGTTTGCGTGCATCCTCGCCGCTCGCGATGACACGGCTGTAGCCGGTGCCGACGGGATCGATGAAAACGAGATCGGTGAAGTCGAGCCAGGTTTCCGCGTTAGGCTTCACTTCGGGCGAGGCCGACGGCGACACCCCCTCGCCGTCGAGCGGCAGCCGCCACGGCCCGGCCGCGCCGAACTGGAGCCACGCCGACGAGGCACCGGGCCCGCCGTTGAACAGGAACGTCACCGGGCGCGTGCGATCGGCGCCGTCGAGCTCGTAGGACGTGGTGGCGATGTCGGCGAGCGGCTCCCCCTTGTCATCGAATACGCGGATGGAGCCGGCGGTCGCGGCAAAGTTGAGCGTTCGCCCCGGCAGATCGAGGGTCTGCTTGGTGGTCGAATCTCCGGGCAGACGATGCTGGTCGGCGGCAGATGGCGAGGCCTGCGCTGCATTGCCGCCGCGACCGCCCTTCTGTCCCGCAGGCGCCGCCGCCTCGTTGCGCGGCTGCGGCGGATCGTCCGCGCGCGCCAAGTCTGCGAACGCTACGTCTGCGAGCGCGAAGGCAGACACCGCCAGCACCAGCCCCGCGCAGCGCAGCATCGGCAAGCCTATGACCATGATTGTTCTCCCTGCCCCGGCCCGTCGGTCGCTGGCCGCAGCTGTAGCCGGCAATTGCGACGGTTTGGGGAATTGGAGGCCCAGGAAGGGCTTTCCGGGCCGATCCGCTTGGCTTTTGCCCTCCCCGCTGAGCGCGTTTGCCTTCCGGGCGGTCGTCCTCGACAATGGAGGCCCAGGTCGTATAGACGACCTCGGCGGAACTTTCTCGAGCCAGCAACACCTGCCTGGAAGCCATGACCAAGCCATCGCGATACGAACGGATCGCCTTCGTCGCCAGCCCGAGCAGCGAGGCAGAGGCCGCCTTCCACCAGCTCACCACGCAATATGGCAATTGCGATCCGAGCGAGGCCGACGTCGTGGTCGCGCTCGGCGGCGACGGGCTGATGCTCCAGACGCTGCACCGCCACATGCGCTCGGGAAAGCCGATCTACGGCATGCACCGCGGCACGGTCGGCTTCCTGATGAACGAATACTCGACGCACGACCTCCGCGCCCGTCTCCAGGCCGCGCATGAATCCGGGATCAACCCGCTGCTGATGCGCGCGACCGACACCCATGACCGCGTCCACCTGCATCACGCCATCAATGAGGTCTATCTGTTCCGCCAGACCTACCAGGCGGCGCGCCTGCGTATCCTGATCGACGAGCGCGAGCGCATGCCCGAGCTGATCGCCGACGGCATCATTGTGGCGACGCCGGCAGGCTCGACCGCCTATAATCTCTCCGCACAGGGGCCGATCCTGCCGATAAACGCCGCGCTGCTGGCGCTGACACCGATCAGCGCTTTCCGGCCGCGGCGCTGGCGCGGCGCACTGCTGCCCAACACGGCCTACGTCGTGATCGAGGTGCTGGAAGACGACAAGCGGCCCGTCGCGGCCGTTGCCGACCATGAGGAGGTACGCAGGGTCCGGCGCGTCGAGATCCTGTCCGACAAGACCATCTCGATGCGCATGCTGTTCGATCCCGGCCACAGCCTGGAGGAACGGATCCTGCGCGAGCAGTTCGGCTACTGACCTGCCGGCTCCGCCCCCCGCCGGCCGCCTGTTCGCAACGCTTCGTTAACCCTCGGCACGATATGGTTAACGAAGGTTGACCGCTTTGGCCCAGGCGTCATGTTTCGCATCGACTTCAACAAGCTGCGCTTTCTCGTCTGCGACGACAATCCGCACATGCGCCGCATCCTGCGGACGCTGCTGCATTCGTTCGGCGCGCGCGAGGTCTATGAGGCTGAGGACGGCGCCACGGCGCTCGAAATGTACAGTCACTACGTGCCCGACATCGTCATCACCGACTGGGCGATGCCGATCTTCGACGGGCTCGAGCTCGCGCAGATGATCCGGCAGCCTGAATCCAAGGGCAACCCCTACGCGCCGATCATCATGCTGACTGGCCATTCCGAGAAGCGCCGCGTCACGGTCGCGCGCGATGCCGGCGTCACCGAATTCCTGGCCAAGCCGATCTCGGCCAAGGGCCTCTACCAGCGCATTCTCAACGTGGTCGCCAGTCCCCGGCCTTTCATCAAGACCAAGACCTATTTCGGCCCGGACCGGCGCCGCAACACCAACTCCGCCTATATGGGCCCGGAGCGCCGCGTCGGCGAAAAGCACGAGGTGCTCCAGCAGCCCTCGCTGCTCGACAAGGCCCGCTCCTCCATCTAGCGCAGGGTCCCACACGACGAGGCAGGCATCATGGCGAAGAACAGCGCAAAGGACATCGAGGTCACGGCCTTCGCCACGCATCAAATCATCACGCAGCCCAATCCGCTGCGTAAAGTTCTGCGCCGGGTCGAGGAAAAGGACCTGGACGATCCGATCGGACGCGCCGAGCAGGCGCTGGCCGATCTGTCCGGCGAGTTCAAGAGCTGGATGACGACCGAGGTCAACCGGCTGTCGTCTGCCTACGTCGCCATCCGCAACGACGGCTTCACCAAGGCGCGGCGCGACGAGCTGTTCCACGCCGCGCACGACATCAAGGGCGACGCCGCCACGTTCGGCTTTCCGGCCGCGGCGGGAGTTGCCGAGAGCCTGTGCCGCGTCATCGAGCACGCGCCGGATCTCGAGAAGGTGCCGGCCGAACTGTTCACGCACCACATCAACGCGATCCTCGCCATCGTGCACGAGAACACCAAGCTCGACAGCATCAGCATCTCCGCCGAGCTCAGCCGCCGTCTGCGCAAGGTCGCCGACGACTATCTCGCCGGCGTCAACCGCGACCGCCCCGAGCATCTCGAAGTGATCCTGGCGCCGAGCATCGCGCCGGCGGAGTAACGACTCCGCTCTCTCCTCTCGTCATTGCGAGCGCAGCGAAGCAATCCAGAATTCCTCCGCGGAAAGACTCTGGATTGCTTCGCTGCGCTCGCAATGACGAAGTTTGCGGGTCCGGCTTGAACTACGCTGCGATCAGGTCGTCGTACACCGGATCGATCGTGTCTTCCGCAACCAGCTCGTCGCAGAACAACCTCGCCTCCTCGCGCGCGGATTCGGTGGCGAAGCGGCGCAACAGGACCATCAGCGGCTCGGTGGCGCCGCGGTCGGTCTCGCAATGGGTGAGCACACGCTCGACCATGCGCCGGCGCAAGCGCGCCGCGGTGTCGTCGGTGTCGACAAAGCCCTGCTCGTGGCAGGCATCAAGCGCGACCTGGAACGCTGCGAACGTCGCCTCGGGTAAGCCTGCGCGACGAAGCAGCGCGTGCATGCTGTTGCCGCCACGGTCGTGCAGCAGCGCGGAGACGCGCGCGAGCGGCAGATCGGCCAATTCGGCAAGTGCCGCATCAAAGAGCTCGAGATTGCTCGACAGCAGCGCGCGCAGGATCAGGCCCGCGGTGAGCTGGCCGGTGATCCGCAGATGCTTCACCAGGCCCTGCATGTCGTCGCCGCGCGAGCGCGCCGCAATGTTCATGGTGGACCGATCTCGCGCCTCGGTCGTCATGCGTTCGGCACGGTCGGCGCTCAGCCAATTCCGCGCCACCACGAACTGTGCCAGCGTCTCGGAAAGCTTTGCCACCAGTGCCGCGCGCGTTGCGGCAGGAATGTCGTCCAGCACCAGCATCGCCTCGCGGATCGCGGCGAGATGGCCGTGACGCTCGACGATGCGGTTCCACGAGAACGGTGCCAGCTCGGCGTGGGGATTTTCGATCAACTCCAGTGCGGCGGCCGCGCAGCCGACCTCGGCAATGGCGGCGCAGACCGAGACCGGCAGCGCGATGCGGCGGGCGACCGCACATTGCACCTCGTCGTTGCCGGTCGCGACGATGTCGACGAGATCGGCATCGATCAGCAGCGGCGAATATTCGAGTACGGGCAGCGCCACGGTCGGCTGGTCCGCCGACAGCGCCCGCACGATCGACGCCGGCGCATCCGTGCTGCGCGCAAACGCCTCGGCCATCGCCTGCCGCACCAGGGGCGAGGGATCGTCGAGCAGCATCAGCAGCGCGCCCTCGGCGGCGACACGGTCGTCGTGAGAAAGATCCGAGATCAGCCAGGCCCGGGCCAACGCCCGCGTTGCCTCCGCCCGCTCACCGGCGGGCGCGGTCCTGATCCAATTAATGAACTGCCGAACAATCATGGTGCTTCCGGCTTACGCAACGAAAAAAAGAAAACGGTGACGGCCTGTCACCTGCAACACAAAATAAACCACGACGCTTAACAAAGCGTTCACCATAACTGGCTGGTTTTATTGATGATTTGTTAAGGGCTGGAAGCAGCCCAAGGGCGCGATAGCGCGCTAGCTCGAGAACGTGCCGCTGCGATCGCTGAACAGATCAAGCGGCTGCGGCGGCCGCACGTCGGGCGTTGTCGACGCGACCGAAGTGAGCGAGGCGTTGTTGCCCCACAATTTCTGCACCGTCGTCGAGACTGGCTGCGTCGCATCGCCGGGCTGATAGATCGAACGGAATGCCGGCGTGATCGGCGTGTTGTCGGCGACCGTCGCCGACGATGTCGCGCTCACCGGCGTCACACCACGCGCATCCGGAAAGGTCTGGAGATAGGCGGCCCCATTGACCATTGGCACGGTGGTCTGCACGCCGTTGGCGGCGGCGACCTGCGTGGTCGACGGCGTGTCACCATACATCGCCATCGCGCTGCGCGTGGATTTCGCATTCGAGGCGCTCGCATAGCGCGCGTTCAGCACCGAATAGACTTCGGAGACGCTGCGCGCGCGGCCATCCTTGGCGTAGAAGATCGACCGGTTGGCGGATGCCGCATTGGGAAACAGCCGCGCACCGACCGCTTGCGGGTTGTCCTCGGCATTGGCGATCAGTTTCGCCGCGCCGCCGACGCCCATGAAGTGCGCCATATAGAGCTCACTGTCGGACGGCCTGCGGCCGAGCAGACCGGTGAGCTTGAAGCTGTTGGACTGCGTCAACGCCGCCGCCATGCTGGAAGCGGCCTCGGGATCGTCGCGCAGCTTCATGATCGTGCGCTTCATGAAGGGATCGTCGACGGCGTAAGTGCCGGACGAGGTCTTGCTGATGGCGTCGGCATAGTTGCCATAGCCGAGCTGCGGACCCGCCTCTTTCACAGTGCCGAGCCAGGTCTGGTCGATGAACTGATAGAGACCGTGGGCGGACGAGGTGGTGGCACCGGCCGACGGATCGAAATCCGATTCCATCTTGGCGGTGGTCAGCATGTATTCGAAGCTGACGCCGGTCTGGTTCGAAGCCTGCTTGATCGCGCCCGCAACGCGCCGCGATGAGTCGGATGCGGCCGTCTGCGAGGCACTGGAATTGTCGACCGACATGATGGCGTGACGGGCCCGTGCGGCGTTTGAGCGGCGCCGGCAATTCGGACGCCTGATCGCCTCACCGTGGGACAGTTATGGTTAATGCGGGGTTAATTCGGGGGGCTGCCCGTCCCCGAGCCATTCCGGGGCATCGCGTAGCGATGAGCCCGGAATCCATCTAACCGCGCGTGATGCCGTAGAACGGATTCCGGGCTCGCGCTTCGCGCGCCCGGGAATCACAGCTCGCTATTTCTTGTAGACTGCGTTCGGATCGAACAGCCTGTCAGCGTCGACGAAGACGAGCTTTGCACCGCCGCCCTCGGCCTCGACCTTGCGATAGAAGCAGGACCTGCGCCCGGTATGGCAGGCCGCGCCGATCTGCTCGACGCGAAGCCAGACGGCGTCCTGGTCGCAATCGGTGCGGATCTCGACCACGCGCTGGGTCTGACCTGAGGTCTCACCTTTTCGCCACAAGGCATTGCGCGAGCGGCTGAAGTACCAGGCTTCGCCAGTGGCAATGGTCTTGCGCAGCGCCTCGTCATTCATATGCGCGACCATTAGCACGTCACCGGTGGTGACGTCCGTCGCCACGCAGGTCACGAGGCCGGCGGCATCGAACTTGGGGAGGAAGGACAGGCCTTCCTCGATCTCGCGGGAGTGAGCGGACACGACAAACCTCGCCAGTTATCCGCGAGGTCAGCGCGTCATGCCTCGCACCATGGACAGGAAGCGGGCCTGCTCCGCCGGGTTGTCGCGGAACATGCCAGTATAGCGGCTGGTGAAGGTCGAGGCGCCATGCTTGGCGACGCCGCGCACCGACATGCAGGTATGCTCGGCCTCGATCAGGACAGCAACGCCACGCGGCTTCAGGATCTCGTCGATCGCGGCTGCGATCTGCGCCGTCAGATGCTCCTGGGTCTGGAGCCGGCGGGCGAAGATGTCGGTCAGGCGCGCGAGCTTCGACAGGCCGACGACGCGTTCCACCGGCGTATAGGCGATGTGCGCCTTGCCGTAGAACGGCATCATGTGATGCTCGCATTGCGAGGTGAACTCGATATCACGCACCAGCACGAAGTCGTCATAACCGGCGGTCTCGCCGAAGGTGCGGTCGAGCACCTCGGCCGGGCACTGGTGGTAGCCCTGATAGAGCTCGTCGAAAGCCTCGACGACGCGGCGAGGCGTGTCGAGCAGGCCCTCGCGCCCGGTGTTCTCGCCGATATAGGCGAGCAGCGTCTTCACCGCAGCTTCCGCCTCGGCACGCGCGGGACGCGGCTGGTCGGCGCGGACGGCGGCCGCAAGGAATTCGGCAGGATCGAGCTCCGCCGGGCGGCTCTCGAGCTGCTTGTCAGAGGGCTTGTTCGGGCGGATGGATTTGATTGTAGCGTCCATGTCTACTCCGTTCGACGGCCTTGCGGCCGGAGTGTCACCGGCAGACGGGGCGGACAAGCCGCCGGACGCCTGGAGAGAACAGTATTTGGCGAAAGAGGTTTCTTGGCAATAACGCCGGCAAGCGGATCTGGATCATCGCCGACGCACCGCCGGACTGTTTTTCCGCCAGTTCCGCCCCTATATAGGGCCGTGGACCGCGCCCGCCAAGGCCGATCCGGCAGGTCAGTGTTGGACTCCATCACATGCTGAACGACATCTATAACAAGCGGATCATCGAGCTGGCCGGAAATATTCCGCGCCTCGGGCGGTTGTCGGACCCCGATGCCACCGCCACGGCCCATTCCAAGCTGTGCGGCTCAACCGTCAAGATCGACCTCAAGATGGAGGGTGACACCGTCACCGACTTCGCGCATGACGTGAAGGCCTGCGCGCTGGGACAGGCCTCTTCATCCATCATGGCAAGTCACGTGGTCGGCTCGACCGCGAGCGAACTCCGTGAGTTACGCGAAACCGTTCGCAAGATGCTGAAAGAGAATGGCTCGCCTCCCGAAGGCAAATGGGAGGAAATCAAATTCCTCGAGCCGGTCCGCGACTACAAGGCGCGTCACGCCTCGACGCTGCTGACCTTCGATGCCGTGGTCGATGCGATCGGCCAGATCGAGGCCAAGGCAATGCAGCCGGCCACCGCGCAGGGCTGAGACCAGACTGGGGCTCTTACTTCTGCGACGGCGCCGCCGGTGCTGTCACCGCGCCACCGGTGGGCACCACGGCTTCCGCCGTCTTGGTCGACTTGGCAGGCTGCTGCGGCTCCGGTTCCTCGCCGAACCTTGCCTGCGTCTTCGGCGTAAGCTCGGCCACCGCAGGCGCCGAGATATCCACATGCGGCAGCACGTCGGCCACCAGATTGGTCGTCACGAGATTGGTGAGCTTCAGCTCGGCTGTATCCAGCTCGTGCAAATCTTCCCACGGCGGCACGTTGAGCGCGAGGGACAGCAGGTCCCCCGCCCCGCCCATGTCAAAGGTGTATTTGGCGAGCCGGCCGATGTCGCGTTCCACGATCATCAAATCCTGCGCGCTGTAGCTCGCGGCCTTGGCATCATCGGCCCGGTCGCCCATCCAAATCTGATGGACGCGGACATGGGCCGCTTCCGGCACGTAGCGCTTCTTGCCGGCCAGCAGCAGGAACACGCACATGGATTCGCAATAGGCTTCCGAGGCGACCGCCGGACGGGCACCCTGCCCGCCGCCGCCCTGCTGCGTGATGCCGACGGTGGTGAGAAGGCCGAGATTGCGGAAGCGGCGGCCGAGCGAGATCGCGTCGTTGACGGAACCGCCGCTGGAGTCGAGCACAACGGTGGCGCCGCCGAGCTGGCGTCCACGGGCGAAGTCATCAAAGTCCTTCGGGGTATCAGCAGTAATGATGCCGACCGCGCTGACCCAGCCGCGGCAATTGGGCTCGCAGGCGACCCAGCCAAACTTCATCGGCAGCTTGCGCTCTTCGAGCGAGACGCCAGCGCTGGCCGACGAGCCAAAGGCCGCGACGGCGCCCGCCAACACAACACCACAAGCGGCGGTTCCAACCAGCAACCAGCCGCGAAGGTTGAGCGACTTCAGAACTTTCAAACTCGTTCCTTCCCCAAGCCCCAAAAGCAATCAGGCAAACCCCGTTTCGACGTTCCAATGAATCTCACATGAACTTCACCAAAATGGTATCCGGGGGAATACAGATCGTCCATAGGTACTTGCTGCACTGCTCCCAGAAAGCAGGCAAACTATGGCGTGGACACAACAACTTGCTGTTCCCTGCGCTGGAACTGCGCAACCGGGCGCTCACGATGGCGACACAGCGCACATGAAGCACTCAGCCTGCGAGCACTGCTCCACTCCTGTTACTGAAGCGCTGCGGCTGCCGCGCAGATTCGGTCGCGCGCTGATCTGGCTCTATCGACACACGCTGTCGCCGCTGGTCGGCTACAACTGCCGACACCTGCCGACCTGCTCCCTGTACGGCGACGAGGCAATCGAGAGGTTCGGACTTTGGGCCGGAGGCTGGATCACACTCGCGCGCCTGTTGCGCTGCAATCCCTTCGGCACGTCGGGTATCGACAACGTGCCCCTCGCCGTGCCGAAGAGTGCGCGCTGGTACCTGCCCTGGCGGTACGGCCGCTGGCGCGGAGTGAACGCCCCGTAAGCATGCTGCGGTGCTTTGCGCATTACTGCCCTGACCGGAACCGGAACTTTCCCCTCGCGTTGTTGTGATGCTCCCCCAGGGAGGAAACAACAATGCGCTGGAAAATCAGCCCTCATTTTCGCTTCAGGCCAGGCCCGCATCCCGGATTCAATCCGAGGGATCACGATCCCAGAACCATCGACGTGCTCGCGATCATTGCTCTGCTCGTGCTCGTCGTCGGATCCGGCTGGTATCTGGCAACAAGCCTTGCGACGCCGCAAAGCACGACGGCATTCATCGTGCCGAGCCAGAGCGTGCACTGGTAGCTAGACTAGCGGAACCAGAAGAATCGCCCGGGCGGTGGGACCGGCTCGGGCGGACGCGGCCGCTTCGGTCGCGGCTTGGGCGGCGGCTCGGCGGACGAAGTCGTCTCCGCGGCCGGCGCGGCTTCGCTCGCCGCCATTTTCACCGACAGCAGCAAGTTCGACTCATGCATCCGCCAGCGATAGCCGACGCCGAAATCGATTGGCTGGGCGCGCGTGAACAGCTCGGCGTAACGCTCCTGGTAACGACCGGGAAATTCGCCGATCGGCCCGAGATAGCGGCCGAACGGGAAGAAGCGCCATTGCCGCGAATTGTAGTTGGCGACCGGAATGCCGGAATCATCCTGGATGATGGTCGCGCTGTTGGCGAGCAGCCAATCGCGGGCGACGGTGAAGTTGCCCCCGTGCAAGAGATAGGACGCGCTCTTGAGCAGGCTGTTGCCGGGCCCGAGCGTCTCGCAGAATTTCAGGAAGCCGGCTGCGCGCGCGCCGGAATTGGAGAGATCAGTCGAGAAATAATACAGCGTGCGCGCCTCGCCGTCGGCACTTGCAAAGGTGATGCGGACCCCGCGTGTGGCATTCGGCCCAGGATTGTCATTGCCCGTGTGCGCCCCGCCCTTGTCGTCGAGTGCGACCGTCTCGACGTTGCGGATGGTTTTGCCGGAGCGCGCCAGGAATACGTAGAGGATCGGCAAGGTGCCGTTGACCTGGTTGGCGTGCAAGTCGACCTTCATCTGCTTGGTAATGAAGAAGGAGAAGCTCAGGATCGAGCCGAGCGAGCGCTCGACATTGTAGAGCGCGGCATTGACCGAGCCGCGCGGCAGCCTAGTCAGATCCGGCACCGCGCCGACGGGCTCCAGCGCGCCCAGCACGTAGGTGCTGGCTTTGGAATAAAAGGCGTTGGCGTAGAGGAAATCCGGGCCGCTGAAAAAGTAGAACATGGTCGGCCGCGGCGCGGCGAGATTGACGTCCGACCAGTTCCGGATCTTCGACAACTGCCGCTGCTCGAGCTGGGCGAAGGCGCTGTCGAAGAATTTGGCGTGATGCTGCCAGGACGGGTCCCTGGTGAGCGCCACCAGCGGCGAGTCCGCTGAAGGCTGCATGCCTGCGAGGAAGCGCGCAGTGTCGTCGAAGGTAATCTCGGCCGCGCGCGTGGACGAGATGGCCGCAGCCATAAGGGCAAGAGCGACGGCCGCAATTCTCATGGGTCGAAACATGTCTATTCGCGATTGTGTGACGTGGCAGCGGCGACCGGCCGCCTGCGGAAAACTGCATAAATCAACAGGCCCGAGAGCATGACGAGCATCCCCGACAGCGACTGCACCGGCCGCTCGGTCAAGAGGTAGTACATCATGGATGCGGTCACGATCAGGAAAATGAGCGGCGTGAATGGGTATCCCCAGGCGCGATAGGGCCGCGGCAGGTCGGGATCGGTGATGCGCAGCTTGATGACGCCGGCAACCGTGAAGAACGAGCAGAACAGCAGCGAGAACTGGATGAAGTCGAGCACCGCCTCGAAGCTGCGCGTGAACAGCAGCAGATTGGCGACCACGAGCTGAAACAGGATGGCATAGGCCGGCGCACCCCTCACCGATCGTTTCGAGAACACGTGCAGCGCCGGGATGTCCTCTCCCATCGTCATCATCACGCGCGGGCCGATCCACATCATCGCGCTGATCGAGGAGATCAGGCCGACGCAGATCATGGCGCCGACGATACGGCCGCCGAGGCCTCCGAAAATGGCGCTGCCGGCCACGCTTGCGACGTCGAGCTGGCCGGCCAACGCGCTGATTGGCGTCGCGTACAGGAACACCGCGTTGAGCGCGACATACAGCACCAGCACGATCAGCGTGCCCGCGAGCAGTGCGCGCGGCAGGCTCTGCTGCGGCGTGTTCATCTCGCCAATGATGTAGGTCGCGGCGTTCCAGCCCGAGAACGAGTACATCACGAAGACGAGCCCGATCGCGAAAGGCGCGCTCACGATATGGGCGAAATCACCGGCGTGGGGTGCAAACGAGATCGGCTGCGGCGTGCCGACGACGAAGCCTGCAACGAGGAAAGCGACGATCAGCACGACCTTGAGGATGGTCGAGATCAGCTGGAAGGTCGAGGAGTGCCTGACGCCGGTCAGTTGCACGATCGACACCAGCCACACCACGCCGATCGCAAGCGGGATCGGCGGCACCTCAGGCATGACGGACTTGGCATATTCGCCGAAAGCCATGGCGGCGAGCGCGACGGGCGCGGCGAAGCCGACCGTCGCCGAAACCCAGCCGGCGAGAAAGCCGAAGGCCGGATGATAGGCGCGGCCGAGGAAATTATACTCCCCGCTCGAGCGGGGAAACATCGCGCCCAGCTCGCTGTAGGAGAACACGCCGCACAGCGCGACGATGCCGCCGACCGTCCACAGCGCGAGGATCGAGAAGCCCGAGGGGATGTCCTTGACCTGGAAGCCGAGGCTCGTGAAGACGCCGACCCCGATCATATCGGCAACGACGATCGCGGTTGCGACCAGAACGGAGATCCCGGAGCCGCCGGTCAGCCGCCCGGTCCAGGGCGCGGTTCCCGCATCTGATGCCGTCATCTGGGTCCTTAGCCTCAGGCGTCGCGCCTCATCGGAGGCATCGTGCAGATTGGTCCAGTCAATTCAAGCAGGGTTAACAAGGGCTAAATGAGGCGATTGAAATAGGTAATTAGCCACCTTCCTTGCCCGCGTTCGAGCAATAAAGCCGTAGTCGGCCGCGGAAATACGCGCGGCGCTCCCACAATCGCGACACGATTGCGTGGTCTTTTTTGATCGTTCCGGATGTGGGGAAGTTTCTCCGGACACTTAACGTCGCCTAAACGCCACTCGGCTCAATTGTCTTAAGTTTGCCGATGGACGTGACTTGGGTCGTGACTTGGGGTCATGGGTGGATGGTCGGGGCCGTTCCGAAATTGAGAGCAGACATGCGCGCTGACCGGACCAAGGCGTCCGGGGCGCGCGGTCATGCGCTTCGGATCGCCCTGATCTCAGGCTTGGTGCCGTTGTCGCTGACGCTGGTTCAATGCGGCCAAGCTCCCAATCCGGCGGCGCTCGCCGCGAACTCGCAGGCCAATGTCCCGGTCGTCAATCAGACCGTCCCCAAGACCAATCCGCAAGTCGCCAGCAGCGACACGTTTGAGGATCGCTTCCCGGCCCCGCAGTTCAGGGAGCGCTTCCCCTCGGCGAGCGAGAGTTTCCTGCAACGGCAGATGTCGGACTTCTCGCCCAAGCGCGCCGTGCAGCCGGAGCAGGCACCGTACAAGGTCGCCTCGCTCGCGCCGCAGGTCCCCTACCAGCGTCCGGCGCGTGACGACCTGACGGCGCTCGTCAGCATGAAGTCCTCGGCCTTCCCTTATTTCGGCAACAACCCTGCGTCCGACGCGCCCTTTCTCAACATCTCCAAGGGCGACCGCCGCGGCCACCGCAGCTACTCAGGGCGCGTGTTCTGGCAGGACGAGACCTACAACGACAGCCGTGTGCTGATGCACGTCCCCGAGCATTTCGACGTGCGCAAGCCTGGCGTGATCGTGGTGTTCTTCCACGGCAATGGCGCAACGCTCGAGCGCGACGTGCGCGACCGCCAGCTGGTGCCGCAGCAGATCACCGATTCCGGCGCCAATGCCGTGCTGCTCGCGCCGCAGATGGCTGTAGATGCCGCAGACTCCAGCGCTGGAAAATTCTGGCAGCCCGGTGGCCTCAAGCGCTTCATGGAAGAGTCAGCCAGCCACCTCGCGCAGCTGACCGGCGATCCCAACAGCGCGCGGGCCTTCGCCAATATGCCGATCGTGATCGTCGGCTATAGCGGCGGCTTCCTGCCGACCGCCTGGAGCCTCGAGGTCGGCGGCATCAGCGATCGCGTCCGCGGCGTCGTGCTGCTCGATGCGGTCTATGGCGAGATGGACAAATTCGCATCTTGGATCGAGAGCCACCGCTCGGGCTTCTTCGTCAGCTCCTACACCCACTACACCGCACGGCGCGACCGCGAGCTGATGAGCATGTTGCGGCAGAAGGGCATCGGTGTTTCCGAGGACATGGATGGACCCTTGCGTCCCGGTAGTGTCGTGTTCGTCGAAACCGGCGACGGCATTACGCACCGCGACTACGTCAACCGCGCGTGGACGCAATATCCGCTCAAGGACGTGCTGGTGAAGATGTCGGCAACGCCGGCGCTGGCGCTGACGCGCATTGCAGCCACCAGCTCTTCCGCGCCAAGCCGTTAGTCTGAACTTTGCGAACGAGCGATGCTGAGCCGGATCGCCGACCAGGCGTCCGGCCCTCGAACCTCAGCTCTTGATCTCAGGTTTTGGGCAGCTTCGGAATGCTCTCGGCAAAGCCGTTGAAGCAGGCCAGCCGCTCGTCCTCTTCCTTGAAGAACCGGCAATCGGCATAGCCCTTGGCCTTCGCCGGCTTCGGCTTGGGCGTCGGCGGGATGATGGCGTCGTAGCAGTTGAGCCGGTCCTTGGTGCCGTCGTCAGTATCGAGACAGGCCTGAAGCCGAGCCGCGATCGATTGCGGCTTGCCCTTGGGTGCTGCAGCCGGCTTGGCGGCGGCCTCTTTGGTGCCGGTCTTGGTCCCCTTGGGCTTGACCTGCACCAGCGGCTTGTCCCCCACCATCGGTGGCTTGTCGGTCTGCGCAAACGCGGAGGCTGAATAGAGCACCGCGGCAACCGCCAGAATCATCCTCATTTCAGTCAACTCTCTTTGGTCCCCATGACGGGCCTTCTAGCGCTCTCCCGCGCGGTTTGCCAAGCGCCTTGCAGGGGAAATGCCTGCTTCAGCCCGGGGCGGCAACGGCCGGCCGGGGACGGCTCGCAAGCACCAGGACCAGCGCCAGCACGACAAAGCCGACCGCCACGAAACCCGTGCTGTGCAGCAGATCGCGGGCAAACAGCAGCCCTCCGACGGCCGAGCCGATGGCCTGGCCGATATAGAGGACTGACGTGTTGAGCGCGACGGTTGCGGGCGCAAGCGGCGGCGCCGCCGCGACCAGCCGTACCTGCTGCATCGAGTTGGTCGAGGCAAAGCCCAGTCCCCAGATCGCCACCGCGATCGCCATCAACACGAGCGTGCCCGCGCTCAGCGCCCACACGGTGATGCCCGCGAGTAACAGGCACGTGAACAGCAAGGAGGTTCGGTATGGCCCCCATGTGTCGACGATACGGGTCGCCACCACAACGCCGAGAAAACCGCACACCCCATAGATGCCGAACACTATGCCGATCGCATCCGGGCTCGCCTCGGTCAGCTTCTTGAGCAGCGGGCCCATGAAGGTGAACACTGCGAACTGTCCGGACATCTGCAGCATCGTGATCGCGAGCAGCAGCAGGATCATCCTGTCGCGCCCGACCTCGCTCCAGGTTTTCAGGTCAACCGGCGTGCCCTTCAAGCCGGCCGGCAGGCGCACCAGCAGCAACAGGAAGCTGACGCAGCCGAGCGCGCCAATCTCGCCATAAGCGGCGCGCCAGCCGTAGCGGCTGGCGATGAAAGTGATCAGCGGAAGGCCGACCGCGGCAGCTAACGACCAGCCGAGGAAGATATAGGCGATCGTGCTACCGCGCCGCTCCGCCGGCACGATCAGCGCCGCCGTGCCGGCAGCCTGCGGCGTGTAGAGTGCGCCGACGGCAAGCATCACCAGGCGGATGACGAGGAGGCTTGCATAGTCGGGCGCAAAGGCCGAGGCGAGATTGCCAAGGGCGAGCACCGCGAGCGTGGTCGTGAGCAAGACCCGCCGTTCGATGCGGCTGGTCAGCCACGCCGTCAACGGCGAGCCGATGCACAGCGTGATTGCACCGAAGGTGATGAGCAGCCCGGCCGCATGGATGCTGATGCCGAGCCCCGCAGATAATTCCGGCAGCATCCCCGCAGGCGCCAGCACCGAGCAACCAGTGACGAGATTGCCAAGCATCAGGGCGGTTGGCGTGAAACGGCCGGCGCGGGGACTTTCCATGCAAGTGCATGTAGAACAGACGCACCTGCAGTTAAAGAGCGGCGTTCGAAATAGTTGGAGCACCGCCCCGGCTTTTGCGCGCCACTTTCTTGGAATTGCCGGATTGCACAGGCCGAATCGCCTGATATATCGCTCGTTCCCGCTTACCTGCGCTCGTTCGCAGGAGTGAGCCTCAGGAGAAAAGCAATGACTGACCAGCCCAAGGACCCCAAGTCCGAACAACCCAAGTCCGAGCAACCGAAGTCCGAATCCGGCTTCCAGTACAGCCTCAGCAATCTGAGACCCGTGACCCCGCCGGAAAAAATCACCCTCACCTTCCCCGATGGCGCCCGGCGCGAATACGCCAAGAGCACGACCGGCATGGAGATCGCCAAGGGCATCTCGCCGTCGCTGGCCAAGCGCACGGTGGCGATGGCGCTCGACGGCGAGCTCGCCGACCTCAACGATCCGATCGACGCCGATGCGAAGATCGAACTCGTCAACCGCGATGATCCGCGCGCGCTCGAGCTGATCCGCCACGACTGCGCGCATGTGCTGGCGGAGGCCGTGCAGTCGCTGTGGCCCGGCACGCAAGTGACCATCGGCCCGGTGATCGAGAACGGTTTCTATTACGACTTCTTCCGCAACGAGCCGTTCACGCCGGAAGATTTTGCCGCGATCGAAAAAAAGATGCGCGAGATCATCGCGCGCGACAAGCCTTTCACCAAAGAGGTCTGGGATCGCGAAAAAACAAAACAGGTGTTTCGCGACAAGGGCGAGGCGTTCAAGGTCGAGCTGGTCGATGCCATTCCCGGAACCGAGCCGATCAAGATCTATTACCAGGGCGACTGGTTCGATCTCTGCCGCGGCCCGCACATGACCTCGACCGGCAAGGTCGGCAACGCCTTCAAATTGATGAAGGTGGCCGGCGCCTATTGGCGCGGCGATTCCAACAACCCGATGCTGACCCGCATTTACGGCACGGCCTTCGCCAAGCAGGAAGACCTCGACGCTTACCTCAAGCAGATCGAGGAAGCCGAGAAGCGCGATCATCGCAAGCTCGGGCGCGAGCTCGACCTCTTCCATTTCCAGGAGGAAGGTCCGGGCGTCGTGTTCTGGCACCCGAAGGGCTGGACCATCTTCCAGCAGCTGATCGCCTATATGCGGCGACGCCTGACGGGCGACTACAACGAGGTCAACGCGCCGCAGATCCTCGACAAGTCGTTGTGGGAGACCTCCGGCCATTGGGGCTGGTATCGCGAGAACATGTTCGCGGCGCAATCGGCCGGCGACGAGGCCGAGGACAAGCGCTGGTTTGCGCTCAAGCCGATGAACTGCCCAGGTCACGTCCAGATCTTCAAGCATGGGCTGAAAAGCTACCGCGACCTGCCCTTGCGCCTCGCCGAGTTCGGCGTGGTGCATCGCTACGAGCCGTCCGGCGCCATGCACGGCCTGATGCGCGTGCGCGGCTTTACCCAGGATGATGCGCACGTCTTCTGCACCGAGAACCAGCTCGCCGAAGAGTGCCTGAAGATCAACGATCTGATCCTGTCGACCTATGCCGATTTCGGCTTTACCGGCGAACTCACGGTGAAGCTCTCCACGCGACCGGAGAAACGCGTCGGCACCGATGCGATGTGGGATCACGCCGAGCGCGTGATGGCCACCGTGCTGCGCGAGATCCAGGCGCAGAACAATCACATCAAGACCGAGATCAATCCCGGCGAAGGCGCCTTCTACGGGCCGAAGTTCGAATACGTGCTGCGCGACGCCATCGGCCGCGACTGGCAATGCGGCACCACGCAGGTCGACTTCAACCTGCCGGAACGATTCGGCGCGTTCTACATCGACCATGACGGCGGCAAGAAACCGCCTGTCATGGTGCACCGCGCGATCTGCGGCTCGATGGAGCGCTATATCGGCATCCTGATCGAGCACTATGCCGGCAACTTCCCGCTCTGGCTCTCGCCGGTGCAGGCGGTGGTCACCACCATCACCTCGGAAGGCGACGAGTACGCCAAGCAGGTGCTGGAGCAGGCGCGGCGCGCAGGGCTTCGGGTCGAGATCGACCTGCGCAACGAGAAGATCAACTACAAGGTCCGCGAGCATTCGCTGGCCAAGATTCCGGCGCTGCTCGTGGTCGGCAAGAAAGAGGCCGAAACGCATTCGGTCTCGGTCCGCCGGCTTGGCAGCGACGGGCAGAAGGTGATGACGACCGCGGAGGCAATCGCCGCCCTGGTCGACGAGGCGACCCCGCCGGATGTCCGGCGGATGCGCGAGCCGGCCTGATCCCTGAAATCGATCTAAACTCGCTTTCGGTTGCGGGCGTGCGTTCCTATGTGAGGACTGCACGCCCGACGACCAGCCGATGAGGTAATTGCAGTGCCCGACGCCATCGAACTCCTCAAGACCCGCCGCTCGGTCAAGCCGCGCGAGATGACCGGACCAGGCCCCTCGCCGGGCGAGCTCGATACCATTTTGACCATCGGCGCACGGGTGCCCGATCATGGCAAGCTCGCGCCCTGGCGCTTCATCATTTTCGAAGGCGATGCCCGCCAGCGCGCCGGCGAGGTGATCGCCAAGGTCTTTGCGCGGAAGAATCCCGGCGCCCCCACAGCCGACATCGAGACCGAGCGCAAGCGCCTCACCGATGCGCCGCTGGTGATCGGCATCGTCAGCCTCACCAAGCCGCATCCGAAAGTGCCGGCGTGGGAGCAGGAACTGTCGGCAGGCGCCAGCGTCATGAACATCGTCACGGCCGCGACCGCGCTCGGCTACGGCGCCTGCTGGCTGACCGGCTGGTTCTCCTTCGATCGCGATGTGCTGGACGGCCTTGGCCTCAAGGCGGACGAAAAGCTCGCCGGCCTCGTCCACATCGGCACGCCAACCAAGCCGAGCGAGGATCGTCCGCGACCGGTCCTTTCCGAAATCGTGACGCGTTTTTAATCGAAGTCTTGTTGACGCATCGGACGTCTTGCGGCTTTGTTCCCGGCGGGGGAGGAAGCCCGGATGAAGCGTCGTGAATTTCTGGTCGGGGCCGCGATGCTGGCCGGCACGATGGCCCGGAGCCGCGCCAGCGGCGTCCCCGCCCCCTCCACAGACGGGCTGCGACGCATCACGGCGTTCTTCGAAAACGAGGTGACCACCGGCCGATTGCCGGGAGCGATCGTCCTGATCCAGCAGCACGGCAAGCCGGTCTATTTCAAGATGTTCGGCGTGCGCGACGTCAGGACACGGCTCTCCATGACGCCGGACACGATCTTCGCCATCCATTCCATGACCAAGCCGATCACCAGCGTGCTTGCAATGATGCTGATCGACGAGGGCAAGCTCGCGCTCACCGATCCCGTGTCGAAATACATCCCCCTGTTCGCGGGCACGAAGGTGGGACTCGAGGTCACCAAGCCCGACGGCTCGCTGGCGCTCGACCTGGTGCCGCCGATCCACCCGGTGACGATCCGGGACCTGATGCGGCACACCTCGGGCATCAGCTACGATTATATCGGCGGCAAATGGGTCGAGCTCGCCTACAAGGCGGCCAACATCTTCGAGGGCCCCTTCAACAACAGGGAATTCGCCGAGCGCATCGCCAAGCTGCCGCTGGCGCGCCAGCCGGGAACGCTGTGGCGCTACGGTCATTCCACCGACGTGCTCGGCAGCGTCATCGAAATCATCACCAGGCAGACCCTGTACGACGCCCTGAAGCAGCGCATCTTCGATCCGCTCGGCATGACCAGCACCAAATTCGTGCTGACGACGCCTGACGAGCTCGAACACATGGCGCGGCCGTTGCCGACCGACCAGATCCTGCTCGATGCCGAGCGCGAGCGTCTCGACCATCCGGAATGGCAATCCGGCGGCGGCGGTCTGCTTTCGACCGTCACCGACTATCTGCGCTTCTCGCAAATGCTGCTCAACGGCGGCGAGTTCGATGGCAAGCGCTATCTCAGCCCGGCCGCCTTCAAGGACATGACCACCGACCAGATAGGCCCAGGCTCCGGCGTCGGCCGCGACTATTTCTATTTCCCTGGTGACGGCTTTGGTTATGGCTATGGTCTCGCTGTGCGCACCGATCCCGGCAACGCAAAGCCGCCGCCGCCGGGATCGATCGGTGAATTGAAATGGGACAGTGGCAGCGGCACCTATTTCGGCGTCGATCCCAAGCTCGACATGGTCTACGTGCTGATGCAGCAGACCCAGAACGAGCGCGGCCGCATCACGCCGGCGTTCAAGGCGCTGGTCTACGACTGCTACCCCGAAGAGCTACGCCGCCCGTGATGCGTGCTGGCCGAAATCAGCCAGCAGCTTTCCGATCTCAGCCGCCGGCCGCGCCGCGCTGAACAGAAAGCCCTGTACCTCGTTGCAGCCTTCGGCCCGCAGCCAGTCCAGCTGATCCTTGGTTTCGACGCCCTCCGCGGTCGTGGTGATGTTGAGGCTGCGCCCAAGCCCGGAGATCGCGCGCACGATCGCGACGCAGTCGGGACGTTGCGCCAGATCCTTCACGAAGGAGCGGTCGATCTTGATCTTGTCGAACGGGAAGCTGCGGAGATAGCTGAGGCTGGAATAGCCGGTGCCGAAATCATCCATGGAAATGCTGACACCGAGCTCGCGCAATTGATGCAGCGTGGCGAGATTGGCGTCGGTCTCGGCGAGGAAGATCGACTCGGTGATCTCCAGCTCGAGCCGCTTCGGCGACAAGCCGGATTGCGCCAGCGCCGAGATCACCACCTGAACCAGGTTGCGGCTGCGGAATTGCGCCGGCGACAGATTGACCGCGACCTTGACCTCAACAGGCCACTTCACCGCTTCGGCACAGGCCTCGCGTAGCACCCACTCGCCGAGCTGGGTGATCAGGCCGATGTCCTCCGCGACCGGAATGAACTCCGCCGGCGAGATCATTCCCTTATCGGGATGATGCCAGCGCAGCAGCGACTCGAAGCCGGAGATGCGGTCAGAGGCGATCGAGACCAGCGGCTGGTAGTGCAGCTCGAACTCGCCATTGGCAAACGCGCGGCGCAGATCGAGCTCCATGTCGCGGCGCTTCTGCGCCTGGAGATCCATCTCGCGCTCGAAGAAATGGTGCACGCCGCCACCGTCGGACTTCGCCCGGTACAGCGCCATGTCGGCGTTGCGCATCAACTCCTCCGACGTTACGCCGTCGCCCGGCGACAGTGCGATGCCGATGCTGGCGCCGATCACCATCTCCTGGCCGTCGATGTCGTAGGGCGCCTTCAGCATGTCGATCAGCAAGGTCGCACAGGCGCTGGCTTCGTTCGGCGAAACGTCCACCGCAAGGATCACGGCGAACTCGTCACCGCCAAGCCTTGCTGCGAGATTGGCGCCGCGGACCGCATTGGTCAGGCGTTCGGCTACCTCCTTGAGCAGGCGGTCGCCCGCCGGATGCCCGAAGGAATCGTTGATGTTCTTGAACAGGTCGAGGTCGATATAGAGCACGCCGACGCGCTTGCCGACGGCCTGGTCGAGCGCCTGCTTCAGGCGCTCCTGAAAATATTCGCGGTTCGGGAGATCGGTGAGCCCGTCATGATGGGCCATGTGCGCGATCCGCGCCTCGGCCTTGCGCCGCTCGGTGATGTCGACGACCGCGACCAGATAGCCGTCGCGATCGTCGAAGGCGACGCGGCGGCCGAAGGTCAGCACCTCGATCTCGCTGCCGTCGGCGCGCAGATGGCGCCAGTTGCGCGAAGAATGATAGGTGTCGCCGATGCGCCCGAGCGCCTCGGCGTGGCTGTCCCATTCGTCCTCGGGCCAGATCTCGTGCAGCTTCATGCGCAGGAACGCGGTGCGGCTGTAGCCGTAATGCTGGACCGCGGCGTCGTTGACGCCAAGGAACTGCTTGGTGTCGGCGTCGAACACCCACATCGGCATCGGGTTGTTGTCGAACAGCAGGCGGAACGAGGCGTCGCGGCGCTTCAGCGCAGTGACATCCGAGATCGTCAGCGAGACCACGTCGGCGAAGGCGGTGGCGCTGAGCCGGAGATAACGGCCCTCGTGCTCGATCTCGAGCTGCTCGCCGCGGCCGCCGGAGACGGCCTTGAGCAGAAACGTCATGATCTCGGCCGAGGCCAGCAGCGTGCTGCCCTCACCGATCCGCCGCCACAGCAGACTTCCGCTTGCGACCTTCAGCAGCAGCCTGGCGCTCTTGTTGTGGTGTACGACCTGCAGATCGAACGGCGCGCCGTCGGCGTCGCGCAGGGTCGCCAGCGACACCACCGCATCATCGGTCGACGAGAAGATCGCGTCGAGCAGATTGTATTGCGCGCCGCGTTCGTTGACATAGGCGCCGACCAGCGTCGCGCCCCAGCGCGAGGCCGTCGGCAATGCCAGCACATCGTAGGTCCGGACCATGCCGTCGCGCACGCAATGGGCGCTGGCCTGGTGCGGCTGTCCGTTCCTGAGCGCGCTTGCCACCGCCTCCGACAGCGCGGTGGCGCAATCCGGCGACAGCTCAGCGAGCGGAATGTCCCAGCGCTCCTCGCCGAGCCATTTCTGCACGTAACGACCGCTGCGCGACAGCTCGAGCACATCGTCGCCCTTGAGCAGTGCGATGTGGTCGGCGAGCCGTCCGAGGCTGCCCAGCATCACGTCCTCATAGCGCGGCAGCCGGTCGCCCGGCTTCAACGCGGCACGCCATTTGCGCTGAAGCACCGGGATGTCATCGAACATTTCGGTTGCCGCTTTGCCCGGCATCTTCTTCGCGGCACTCATTGCAGTCCCCAACGCACTTTCACGCCGCATCCAATGCAACCCCGCTTAATGGCTTGTAAAAAGCGCGCGGATGCAGGTTCCATTCGGCGATTATGACAGTTTTAAGTCGGGCGATGGTTAGTGGGTATTAGAGACTATGACGGTCGTGTAAAACGCGATGTGTCGCTACGTCGTCATTGCGAGCGCAGCGAAGCAATCCAGAAATGTATCTGCGGCAAGACTCTGGATTGCCTCGCTGCGCTCGCAATGACGGAGGGTGGAGTAGCGGCATCCACGTCTCTCGTGTCCCGGACGCGCTGCAGCGTTCGTACGCTGCTGCGCAGAGCCGGGACCCAGCAGGCCGCGTACTCGCTGATGCATGGGCCCCGGCTCTGCAGCGCACCGCTGAAGGAGCGCTGCGCAGCGTCCGGGGCACGAGACCTTTGCTCGACGTTAGACACGCCTTCGCATCCTCGCGGCTCATTTCGCCCGAGCTTTGCTTCGTCGCCTTGCCCTCAATTGAAAGAGGGCGCAGGGAAGACCGAGTGCCGGCTGGCACCCGCGGTCCACTGTGCGATGATTGCGCTATAAAAATCTGCACAGCGGCATACAGGTGAAGCCAAACATCCGGCCTTCCCTGCGCAGTGGCTTTACGGCTTATGTCGTGCTCTCCCCGGGGAGCGATGCACTATTGCCCCCGTCGCCTCGCGGATGACTGATGTGAGGGCCCGGTTGGGCCACACGCATCACCGCGAGCCTTGGCGCAACAGACTCCGGGCGCCAGGACCACACGATTTTGCCGTACGCGGATCACACCGGTCGTATGCGCGAGGCCTTCGCTCACGGTTGCCCGCCCTGCAAAACCCTTCGCGCCGACGTGACCCACGTCCACCGCCATCCGACCCGCGTTCGTGACGATCGCGATACGCCCCTCTTCCTTGGGCCGGGTTGCACGACACATACGCCGTTTCCGAATTTCGGTAAAGTGGCATATTTTTGACGGTGCGGATTGACCGAGGGTTTGGGTGTTTTGCCCGTCGGGCAACGCAAGGGATTGTCGCCGGATCGCCCTGCCAACCGCTCGATCACCGGATCCGGCAATGCGCGCAGCCGCGCCAAACGCCTGCCGAGCGCCGCTAATCCTCGCTCGCAGCCGCGGAGCGGTTATGCAAATAAGCCTGCGACAACAGGAAGAACAGCGCGCGCTCGCCATAATATTTGGCGGACGGCCGCGTGCGCTCGAAGCCATCGGCGAATATCTTGCCGGACTGGTCGCAGACCTGCCACCGCCAACCGAACCGCTTGCGCCTGGTGAGGATCACTTCGAACATGCCGACGCGCTTGGTCCCCTGCTCCTTGCCGGTGCTGGCATACAAGCCTGCCCCGGCCTCCCCCTTTTGACGGATAGCCGACATATAACCCAGCAGGATGGAAAGCGAATGAAATTGATTATCGGAAATACGTATCTTGCACCGTTATGACGAAGTCGCACCGAGCCCGGAATAAGCCGATGCCGCCGGTGTTTTCTTATCCCTCCGCGGCGGAGCTTGGGTACGCTTGCAGCGATACACAGGACGGAAATGCCCGGTAAGCGGACGCTCACCGGGCGACCAGCGCCTGATTGGCTTTGCGTGCGCTCGATGAGAAGCGCGGTACGATGTTGCGGAAAATCGCTAAGCGGGGCGAGGCGAAAGATCAGCGCGCGACGACTTCGACCTCGCCGTCGACGCCGTTGACGACGTTAAAACCGCGCTCGTAGACCTTGCCTTCGTTCTTGGCGATGGCGCGGTATTCGCCTTCGGAGAGCACGACGCGGGGGAAGGCGCCGATCGATTCCTTGATGACGTCGCCGCCGGGCGTCAGCACCGACCAGGCGGTATTGGCGAGCGCCTCGCCGCCCTTGTCGCTGACGAGCTTGAGCGTGATCACGGCGGCGCGGTGGGTGATGGTGACGTCGGTGAGCTTGCCGGCCTGGACGCGGATGTCCGAGCGCACCACCGAGTTGGCGTCGCCGTAATTGGAGATGATGTAGTAGGTGCCTTCCGGCAGCAGCACGACGTCGCCGGCGGCGACGTTCGGCACCAGCGAGGCGCGCTCGCCGGATTCGAACTGGCTGCCCTTGTAGATCGCGAACGAGATCTGGTTCAGCGGAATCCGGCTGGTGCCGACGCGACCCTCGATGCGGAGGCCGCCGGCTGGCAGCACGAAGGATTCGCGATCGGTCTCGGCCTTCAGGCTGACGGTACGCACCGCGCTGACGAGGCCGAAGGCGACGTGCACGACGTAATTGCCCGGCGGCAGCACGATGTTGGGCGTCGGGTTGCGATCCTCGCGGATCAGCTTGAAGGTGCCGTTCTCGTCGGGCCGGTCGGCAAACACCCGCCACACCAGGCCACTGGTGATCGCTGGCGTGTCCTTGCCGTATTTGGCACTCAGCGACAGCACAGCCTGCCCGGGCGCGGCCGCATTGAGCGGGGCGGCCGGCGGCACCGTCGTCACCGCAGGCGGCGGCATGCTCGGCGTATTCGGCTGCGTCAGAGTCGGCGGCAGGCTCAGAGGGCCGGCGCCCGGACCGGAGGGCGGCGCCAGGCTGACGGCGCCGCCGGGATCGGGCACCGAAGCCGGGGGCACCGGCGGCGGCCGGTCCGAGAAAAGCTGGGCCTGCGCGGCATTCTGCCCGAGGAAACCGAGGCACGCAGCAAGAACAAGCGCCGGCAGCAGCCTGCCGCCGCGCCGCCATCCGATGATGCCGTCACCCCCGAGAGTCATGTCTCCTGCTTTTCACCGAAAACGCGGCAAATTCAAGCCTCTGAAATCCCATGAAATACAGGTTCTTTGGAACCCGGCTGACGCCTGCGTGATTAGATCAATGGCAATCGGCCTCCGCCACACTCCTGCCCCCAGCGTCCCTAACGCTATAAACCAAGCTTTGCCCTCTTTCTGGCGGAGCGGAAGCGCGGCGCCTACTCTGGAGTGAGGACGGCCCGGAATAGGAGAGTTTCGGTGCTGGACATCTTGAGAGGTCGGAGCGTGAACGGAGCAAATGGCGAGAAGGTCGGCCTCGGCAGCATTCGCAAGCCGGTCATCGGCCTCGCACTCGGAGGCGGCGCGGCGCGCGGCTTTGCCCATATCGGTATCATAAGGACGCTGCTGGCCAACGGCATCGTGCCCGATGTCGTGGTCGGCACCTCGATCGGCGCCGCGGTCGGCGGCGCTTACGCGGCCGGCCGGCTCGACGCTTTGGAAGACTGGGCGCGCAGCCTGCAGGGCGTGCGCAACATTCTCGGCTATCTCGACATTCGCCTCGACGGCTCGGGCCTGATCGGCGGCCAGAAGCTCGCAAGCCGGCTGGCGGACGCGGTCGGCCAGACCATGATCGAGGACCTCCCGATGAAGTATGCCTCGGTCGCGACCGAGGTCCGCACCGGCCACGAGATCTGGCTGACGCGCGGGCGCCTGGTCGAGGCGATGCGCGCCTCCTATGCGCTGCCCGGCATCTTCTCGCCCGTGATGATCGGCGACCGCTGGCTGGTCGACGGCGCGCTGGTGAATCCGGTGCCGGTTTCGGCTGCACGGGCGCTCGGTGCCGAAATCGTCATCGCGGTCAATCTGTCCACCGACATCTTCACGCATTCGACGACGATCTATCAGCACGGCGCGATGCCCGCGCCGGTTGCTCCAGTCACTGAGGAAATTCCGGCCAAGCGGCGCTTTCCGCGCATCTTCTCGCCGGAGAGAACCGTCAAGCGCGAGTTTTTCGGCAGTGCCGGTCGTCCCGGCATCTCCTCGGTGATGGTGGATGCCTTCAACATCATGCAGGACCGCATCACCCGCGCGCGGCTCGCCGGCGATCCGCCAGACCTGCTGATCACGCCTCGGGTCGGCCAGTACGGCTGGTTCGATTTCCATCGTGCCGAGGAGCTGATCGCGCACGGCACCCGCGCCGCCGAACGCGCGCTGGAGTCGATCCAGGAGACGATCGACGTGCTGGCGCCGGCGCCCGAAGGTGCCGCGCCCAAGGCGGCGGAGTAAGCCCGGCGAGTAAGGCGGCTCAGGCCGTCTTGATGTAGTCGCGCAGGGCTTCCTGCTCGGACTCGTATTCCTCGACCCGGCGCTTGACGATGTCGCCGATCGAGATCAGCCCGACCACCTTGTTGTTGTCCAGCACCGGGAGGTGGCGGAACTTGCCGGTGGTCATCATCTCCATGAGCTCGGCGACCGTGTCGGTCTCCTTGCACGCGACGACCTTGCGGGTCATGACCTGGCTCACCGGCTCTTCCAGCACGCCCGCACCGCGCTCACCGAGCACGCGCACGATGTCGCGCTCCGACAGGATGCCCTCGAGCCGGCTCTGGTTCATCACCAGCACCGCACCGATCTTTTTTTCGGCGAGCAGCTTGACCGCGGCAGCCAGTTTTGCGTCGGGCTCGACGCTCACGATCTGGTGGCCCTTGGTATTGAGAATAGTACGTACCGTCATTGTCGCCTCCCTGAATCGGATCCGTCCGCTTGGTGCGGTCCGGACTTGATCGTGAGTCTTCGACTAACAGTTTCAGCGCCGGCTTCACGTTCAGGCGCTTCGCGAAGCATCGCCTCTACGGGCTTGTCGCTTCGGAACATTCTTCCCGGGAATGATGGATGAATTCGGGCCGCGCCGCAAGCGCCGCTTCAAATACCGCTTGAAATGTCCTGTGACGACGCATCCGCAGCATCATCTTTTCGCACGCGCGGCACGGGATCGAACAGCGCGAACAGCAACAGCCCCGCGAAGAAGCCGCCGATATGCGCCTCCCAGGCGACGCCCGCGCTGTCGCTTTCGACGCCAATGGCGCCGACGCCGAAGACGATGTTGAGGGCGAACCACACTCCCAGGAAGCCGACGATGCGCCGGTCCCGCAGGGCCTGCAACAACGGCAGCGCCGGAACCTTTGCGGCGCTATCGGCATCCGAACGGCTGAACGACAGGAAGCTGCCCCGCACGAAGGCGAACCGGATCGCGGCCGCCATCGCGCCCGACACCGAGGCCGAGGCGCCGATCATCGGCACCACCGCGTGCTCATGGGTGACGAGATGGGCGAGCGCACCGGCGGCGGCCGTCACCGCCAGGAACACAAAGAAGCGCACCGCGCCGAAGCGCCGCGCCAGCGCGCTGCCGAACGGCAGCAGCCACAGCACGTTGAAGGCGAGATGGGTGAGATTGGCGTGCAGCAGCGAATAGGTGAAGAAGGTCCAGACCTTGGCACCCGCGCCGCCCTCGAATTGCAAATTGACCAGCGAGGAATCGTAGCGCTTCGGGATGAAGCCGAAGACGTCGATGGTCCAGTTCTCCAGCTCCGGCGGCAACAGCACCCGCAGATGGATAGCCGCCAGCAGGACGACATAGGCCGTCAGCGCCAGTGGCAGCGTCAGGATCGGCTCGCGCGGGGCCTCTTCGACGACGACCGGTTGGTCTGACGGTGGTGACGGGGAATCCAAGGCGGTTTCGCTTTCAGGCGCGATCGAAGCAACAGGCTTGGAGATAGTCGCCTTTACCGGGCTTGCGCAAGTGCACAAAAGGAAAAGGGAGAGCCCTGGGAAAGCCCTCCCCATCCGTGTCGATCTTGCCGGCCCCTAAAGCGCGTCACCGCACTTTAGGTTGTTGTTTGGGCATGATCTTGCCGGAAAACCGCTACGCACTTTTCCGGATCATGCCGCAGAGGAACAAGGAGTATCCCCACCCCTCCCCGCGGCCAGTGACCAAACTGCTTGACGCCCGTGTACAGACCTCGCCGAGAACCTGGAAGAAAGCGACGAGGCTTGCGACCGCGATCACCTTAGCAGCCGCGGGACGAACGCAAAGCGCATAGTTAATTTAACGTTAACGACGCAAAGGCGGCCCGCGCGAGGCCAAAAACGCCCCCGCGGCATGGACGCTGCAATTCCCCTCCTGCACAACAACACAGGGATCTCAGGTGCACTGAAGCGGGACAGGTTTGTCCCATGAGGTTGCGCCGAGGGGTAAGCGTCAGTCATGAAACATCCGTCGAACCGCGCGTTCTTTGCGTATTGGGACAAGAAGCGCGGCAGCGCGCGAGCCCCTGATCGGGCCGATATCGACCCGGCCGCCGTGCGCGAGCTGCTCGGCGACATCTTCGTCCTGTCCTGCGAGCCGAAGCTCGGCTTTCCGTTCCGCGTCGCCGGCACCCGCGTCTGCGCGCTCGCAGGCCTCGATCTCAAGGACCAGAGCTTCGCCGCGCTGTTCACGGAAGGCTGCCGCAGCGAGATCGAGGAAATCGCGACCATCGTCGCCGACGAGACGCTCGGCGCCATTGCCGGCATCACGGCCACGCGCGAGGACGGTAGCAAGGCCCATCTCGAGCTGCTGCTGCTGCCCTTCAACGCTCGCCCGCACACGCCGGTCAGCGTCACCGGCGTGCTTGCGCCGTTTGACGACGAATGCGGCGCGCTTTCCGCCTTCACCGTCACCTCGTGGCGCTATCTGCACCAGCCGGAGAAATTGCTGCCGCGCGCGATCCGCAAATTGCAGGTCGCACGCGGGCTGATAGTGTATGAGGGGCTTCGTTAGGGGCGCTTACGCTCCGTCATTGGAACCTTACCGGCTGAACCACGTTTGTCCGTTTGCCGTGCCAAGCGAGTTCGCGGTAACGCGGCTCGGCCGGTGACGATGCGTTTGCTCGCCGTCGAGCGTCCGTCGAGGGGCGATTCCCGTGATGGAGCACGCGACCAGAGTTGGTAATCGCCTGCTAGCTGCGTTACCGTCGGCCGACTTCGCTTTGCTTGCACCGCATTTGCGAAAAGTACCGATCGAGCACGACGCAGTCCTCGTTCGATCGGCCGACCGGATCGAACACCTCTACTTCCCCTGTAGCGGCGCAATTGCCCTCATCATGGAGTTGCCGAACGGACAGACGGCCGCAACCGCGGTGATCGGCAACGACGGCGTCATCGGACTCATGACGGCGCTCGGTCCGGTCCGATCCCCCCTGACGGCGGTTGTCCGCGTGGCCGGGACCGCACTACAAATCTCGCCCGCGCGATTCCAAGCAGCGCTCGAACGCAGTCCGGCCATTGCAAGCGCGGTTCAGATTGTCACCAGGGCGATGATGACGCAATTCCTGCACGTCGCGGCCTGCAACGCGCTGCATTCCGTCGAAGCGCGCCTCGCTCGCTGGCTGCTTCACATTCACGACCGGACGGGCGGCGGTGACGTGCTGCCCTTGACCCAGGAGACGCTGTCGGAATTGCTCGGCGTTCGGCGCCCCACGGTCACGCGCGTCGTGAGCGCACTTCGAACATCAAGGGCCATCAAATCCAATCGGCGCGGTCAGCTCGAAATCGACAAGCGACGGCTCGAGATCGTCGCTTGCGAATGCTACAAGGTGATGAGCCGCAGGATCGATCGGATCGTGTCGCAGGATGCGTCAAGGCTCCTTCACGCCGCGCCGGCGCGGTATGGCTGCCCGCCCCCGGACCTCCCGTTCGCCAAGGCCGATTCATAGACCCATGCCTCTCGGGCGAACCACTCGTGCGTCGCCGCGCACATCCGGCAATAGGTGCGCGAAAAGAACACCGTACTGGAGCGAAATCTTTCGCCATCCATCTCGATGCCTGTCGGAATTGCGCTGCCCGTTTCCGGGCATTTGATCATCACCATACCCATCTTGGCTTCCCTCTAGCTCGGCATCACCTCGCGGCAAGGCTGACCGTCCTCGGCTGGACGGCGCCTCTTCTCGCGAAGACGCTCGTCCAGCCGATCCACGTGGCCGGTCGCTTCGATTCAAGCAGCCCTGTGCAGAACCCGGTTGAAGCTGTTCTTGATCGGCTCGGCCGTCTCGGTCGCGACCTTCTGGGCCAGATCCCAAAGCTCCCGATTTTGGGCGGAAGCCGCTTCAAAGGTCTTGCGACCGTGGGCGGTGGAGAGACTGACGAGGTCCGCAAACGACCTCGCATCCGCAAGCTGGGAGAAAAATTCCAGCACGGAGCTGGTATTGGCATTGGATATCTCGATGACCTTGGTGCCGTAATCGGCGGCACGCCTGGCATTGGTCGAACAGGCGTCGCAAAGGGCCGCGGTGATCTGCTCGGAAGTCGTCTTCATCTGCTCGAAATTTGCCTTGGCCCGTGTTGCCGCCGGCGCGGTGAGATCGCCGAGCATCGCCTGGATGTTGAAAAACGGCATGTCGAACTTGAGGTCTGTAGTTCCGTTCGCCGTCCCATTCAGCGGGGCGGCATTCGTTTCGGCTTTCACATTGACATCACTCACGGGCTTTCATCCTTTCAAGCGAAACCAGATAATGGATTGAAGACTCCCCGACGCGTCCAGATGCGTACAGCACCGGGACATCAGTGCCCCTGCTTTCACGATGGTGGGTTGCTGCTGCGGACATGCCGCTCTCGCCCCCGCCGGAGCCAACTATGACCGACGAAAGTCGATGCTTCGGTTCGCTTTCTGACTCTCAATTCGAAATAATTCGATTAGTGCGACGCGGCGGCGCAGAGCGAATCCTGCGTCTCTAAAGTTGCTACAATTTTGCGCACCAACTTGAGATCAGTGCCGGCAAACTATCGAGCTATCGAGAGGCGTCGATCCCGAGAGCCGCTTGAGCCTGCCGGAACGTTCTACCGCTAGCGCAACCGGCCGGAGTTGCACGGCACCCGCGCATACGACGATGCTTCTCGCGTTTCGGCCAGCCCTCGCCGTCTAGGTGGCGACGGAAGCGCACTCGCTCACGGCATTGCCAGATGCCAAGCCCCGTTCAGGAAACCATCGCCGGTGACGTCGCCGGGCTTGGTGTCCTTGGCGAAAGTGTAGAGCGGCTTGCCGTTATGGGCCCACTGCTTGGAGCCGTCGTCGCGCGTGATGATGGTGTAGCCGTCACCGGCTGCATCGCTGGCCTCGGCTTTCAGCGCCGGCCAGTTTGTCGCACACGGTCCATTGCAGGCCGACTTGCCTTCCATGTCCTTGTCGAAGGTGTAGAGCGACATGCCCTTGGCGTCGGTGAGCACGTTGCCCTTGTCGGTCTTGCCGGTCTTGGCCGGCGGCGCCGCGAAGGCAGCCGAGGTCATCGCGAGCGACGCGAGGAGCGTGAGCGCGAGGCGGATCGAAGATGTCGTCATGGTGTCCTCCTGTCATGCAATTGGTTCGCATGGGTAGGACGCCGCACCGCGTGCGGTATTCCTCACAATGGCGCAAAGATATTTTTGGCTGCGCACATCGGCGCGGCGGAATAAACTGCGATGGTTGATACGGAACAATCGGGATGAGCAAGCCGCATTGGCGCCGCGCGCACGCCGAAGACCTCGCCGCGATCAGCGCGATCGCGGCACGAATCCATCCTGATCTCCCCGAGCGCCCGGAAGTATTCGCGGAAAAGATGCGGCTCTATCCGGACGGCTGTTGCGTGCTCGCTGCAGGCAACGAGATCGCAGGCTACGGCCTCGCGCATCCCTGGATTCAGCAACAGATTCCGCCGCTCGACGGGTTCCTCGACCGGTTGCCCGATGCTGCAGACTGTCTCTATGTGCACGATGTCGCGGTGCCGCCCGATTTCCGCGGCGGCGTGGCGCGCGCTTATCTCGCAGAGATCGAAGAGCTGGCGCGATCGTCAGGCATCACAACGCTTGCGCTGGTCTCGGTCTACGGCACGCAACCACTGTGGGAGCGTCTCGGTTTCCAGGGCGTTGCACCGGATGCGGCGCTGCGCGACAAACTCTCGTCCTATGGCGCGAGCGCGACCTACATGCTGCGCGGGCTCACCCGATAGCCCCCTTCCCCGTGCGTGACGGTGCCGGGGTTCAGCCGCGGTGCTTCTTCTTGGCCTTCTTGCCCGGCGCACCCTTCGCTGGCCACGGCGCGACCGAAGGCTCTGCATGGCCAGGCTTGCTCTTGTGCTTCTTTTTCTTTCCGAAAGAAGGAGCATCCTCGAATTTCGGCCCGCGCTCGCCGTGTGATTTTCCGGCTGGCTTAAAGCCACCGGCGTCGCGCGCGCGATCGTCGCGGCGTTCGCGATGATCGCTGTCTCGGGTCTCGCGCCTGGGCGCTTCGAACCGCTCTTCGGGAGCCGCCTTTGCTTGCGGCGCACCCGTCATCGGCTCGAGGCGGATATTGTCTTCCTTGTCCGGACGCTTGATCTTGGCAGCGAAGGATTCCGCAACCCGCTCGGTAATCTCGAACTCGGTCGTGGTGTCCATGATCTTGATGGCGCCGATGTCGCCCTTGTCGATGCCGCCGCGACGGCAAATCATCGGCAAGAGCCAGCGCGCTTCCGCGTTCTTTCTTCGTCCGATGTTGGCCCGGAACCATACGGTCGCCTCTGTCATGCCGTGCTTCGGCGACGATTTCCCCGATTTGGGGCGGGGCCTCTCGGAGCGGTCATCGCCGCGCGGCTTTCGATCGTCGCGCGGCGTGCGATCGCGCGATGTCCGATCGTCGCGGCCGCGATCGTCGCGCGGCCGGCCACGCGCCTCGCCGGGATCGAGAATGTCTTCAGGTGACGGCAGCCGCGCCCGATAGAGCCGCGCGAGTGCTGCGGCGATGTCCTCGGCCGACCGCTCGGCCAGCAAGGCCTTTGCCAGCTCAAGATCGTCGGCGGTCGTCTCCTCGGTGAACAACACGTCCTTCATGCGCTCGTGATCGAGCTTGCGAATCTCATCTCCCTGCGGCGCCGTGCCCCAGTTCGCCTCGATGCCGGACAGATTGAGAAGCACCTCCGCACGCCGCCGTCGTATCGGCGGCACCAGCAGAACGCTGACGCCCTTCCGGCCCGCACGCCCGGTGCGGCCTGAGCGATGTTGCATGACCTCCGCGTCATTGGGCAGATCGGCGTGAATGACGAGATCAAGGCTCGGCAGGTCAATGCCCCGCGCCGCCACGTCGGTCGCGACGCAAATTCGGGCGCGCCCGTCGCGGAGCGACTGGAGCGCCAGGGTACGCTCGTTCTGCGTCAATTCACCGGAGAGAGCGACCACGGAAAAACCGCGCTCCAGCAGCACCGCCTGCAAATGCCTGACCGCATCGCGTGTGTTGCAGAACACCAGCGCGCTCGGCGACTCGTAGAAGCGCAGCACGTTGACGACCGCATGCTCGACATCGCCGGGAGCGACCCGGATGGCGCGGTACTCGATATCGGCGTGACCGCCCTCGTCGCCGGCGACCTCGATCCGGAACGCCTGCTGCTGATACTGCTTCGCCAGCGCCACGATGCCGCGCGGAAACGTCGCCGAGAACAACAAGGTGCGGCGCGTGTCCGGGGTGGTCTTGAGGATGAACTCCATGTCCTCGCGAAAGCCGAGATTGAGCATCTCGTCGGCCTCGTCGAGCACGACGACCTTCAATTCCGAAATGTCGAGACGGTTGCGCCGCAAATGATCGCACAGGCGGCCGGGCGTGCCGACGACGATATGGGCGCCCGCGGCCAGCTCGCGCTGCTCGCGGCGCGGGTCCATGCCGCCGACGCAGGAGACGACGCGCGCCCGCGCATGCTCGTAGAGCCATGTCAGCTCGCGCTGGACCTGCAAGGCGAGCTCGCGGGTCGGCGCGACGATGAGGGCCAGAGGGGCTGCGGCCTGCGCGAACCGCTCGGCACCATCGAGCAGATCCTTGGCCATAGCCAAACCATACGCGACGGTCTTGCCCGAGCCGGTCTGAGCCGACACCAGAAGGTCGCGGTCGACGGCATCCTCGCCGAGCACGGCGAGCTGAACCGGGGTCGGTGAATCGTAATTGCGCTCAGCCAAGGCACGGGCGAGCGGCGCAGTCAGGGCCGGAAAAGACACGGGAGGGAAAACCTTGGTTGGTCCGGGGCGCGGAACGGAAAGCCGGGGCGCCTGACGCTGCAGTCACTGCAGAAGGCCCGGTCACACCCACGATGATTTTGATTTGGACGCTCTTTACGCCAGAAGCAGCCAAATCACCATGGCTTTGATGCATGGCATTGACGACAGGGTGAACAAGGCCGGGATGCTCAGCCCCGGCGCTTTTGGCGCGCTTTGACGCCACCAGCGCGCTTTTGGGCCGGAACGGCGGACTTTTGCGGCCATCTCGCCAAAATTGTACACCGGACACCGGCGACAAGGCCACCGCCGCAGCGCGCAAGCCCGCATAGAGGGTGCGGTTCTAATCCCTTGACGTCACGAGCCTGCTGAAGCTGCCCGCGAGCCTTGTTCTGAGCCGCACGACATAGTCTTTCGCGGCGCGGCTCAAGGCGCGGATGGCGCGCCAGGCTTCGGTGGCCTGCAGCCATGTCTTCATCTCGGTGAACTTCCCGTACACCCAGGCGAATGCCGGAATCCGCATCAGCTTGTCACGGGTGAGGTGGAACAGGCGCTCGACCAGCACGAGCTTGAGCAGCTCGCAACCGACAAATGCCGACACACCGCTGAGAAACTGACCGGTCGCGACAAGGTATGCGGCCACCGGCTTGATCGGCTCCAGGATGATAACAGGCACGGAAAACAGCGCGAGCGACGGATAAGGCGGCAGCGATTTGATCCAGGCACGCAGCCGCTTGAATTCGAAATGCCGCGCCAGCCAGCCTGAGATCGGCCGCGCCACCGCCATGAACACCGCATCCACCAGGAAGTAGATGGCAGCCAGGATGTAGGTGACGGGTTTCAGGATTCGCTTCACGATAACTCTCCCGTCAATTGAAAGCCGGAACCTTGGCCTTAGTTTCACCGTGACGTGAATAAGTCGCGGATTCCCTGAGGAACTTTTTGGGCATTCGGTCCCGTCCATCTCAGATCTCGGCATAAATCTCCAGAAGATTGCCGTCGGGATCCCGGAAGAACAGCGTCCGGTGCCCGAGCGGCTGGTTCGTCGGTGGCGACAGCAGCGCCACGCCCTGCCGCACGAGCTCGTCAGCGCACGCATCGACCTCGGCTGCGGAGACCCTGAAGGCCAGTTGCAGCGAGGCGCTGCCCGTCGGCGTCGGCGGATCAGCCGCGGTCCGGCTTGGTCGCGCCAATGCGAGCGTGTTGCTACCGAGGCCATACTCGATCCAGTTCGGCGACAACTCGCGCAGCAGGGACAAGGCGAGCACGCCCTCATAGAAGCGCCGCATCGCCGCCATGTCGCGCACGAAGATGACGGTGTAGTCGATCGCGCGGATGGCGCTGAAGGGCGAGCGGGTGCGGCTTGGTTCGTTGGTTGGTTCGTTGCTCATCGTAGCCATTCCAAACTCCGGCTCGTAGCCCGTATGGAGCGAAGCGGAATGCGGGTCCGGCGGCCCCGGATTACGCTGCGCTCCATCGAGCCAGAAGGTTCGCCAGATCTATCGTAACAAACCGCCACTATACCGCAGCTCGTAGAGCGATGCGCCATCATGCCGTGCAATCGTCTCGATGCCGTGGAAGCGATCGAGCCCGCCTTCGACCTTGTTGCGATAGATCATGTCCGCCCGCTCGAACAGGCGCGGTCCCCGAAAGGGCTCTTCGACGCTCACGCCCAACAGCGCCCCGCGCAGGAACTTGTAGATTGCGACAAAGGTGTCTCGATCCGCGATCTCCGCGCGGGCGCCGCCGCTATAACTCAACGACCAGATGACGCGATCGTCCCGCGACACCGTCTCCTGCCCGGCGAAAAATCCCATCCCGAAATAGATATCGCGATAGGCATAAGGCGGCGCGCGGTGCTCGAGCTGTTTTGAGCCGGCGAGCAGCGGCATGGTCACGGTCGCGTCGTCATCGAGGCCGCATAGGTGCGCCGCTTGGCTTCGACCAGGAATGCCGCGAGATCGTGGGGGATGGACCGCATGGCCTATTCCACCAATTCCGGCCACGGCACGATCGTCGACTTCACCGTCTTCATCGCCATCGCGTCCTTGACGGCTCGCGCGACGCCTTCTTCCGTGAACGGATAGATCGTCTGCATCTTCAGCCAGGGATACTTATCGCTGGTGCGGTAGAGCATGTCGACGCCGAGCGGCAGATCATTGCCGGTAAAGCCCCAGGAGCCCAGCACGTTGAGGTCCTTGGTGCAGATGCGGTGCCAGGAGGTCTCGATCGAGCCGGCATCGGTGAACTGGCCCATCTCGACATAGGTGCCGCCGTCACGCAGCATCTCGATGCCTTCGGGACCGGCGGTCGGATGGCCCGAGCAATCCATCACCAGATCGGCGCCGAAACCACCCACGATCTCGCGGACGCGCGCGATACGATCTTGCGGCGATTTGATCTCCTCTAAGTTCACGGTCGCTTCCGCGCCGAACTCGCGCGCGAGCTTGAGGCGCGGCTCTTCGGGCGCGCCGACGCAGATGACGCGCCCGGCCCCCATCTCCCTGGCGGCCGCGACCGCCAAAATGCCGATCGGGCCCGAGCCCTGGATCACCACCGTGTCGCCCCAGCTGAAGCCGCTGGCGCGGGTCGCACGATTGAACGCGCGGATGCAGGAGGTCAGCGGCTCGGACAATGCGCCCAGCCGCAGCGACATATCGTCGGGCAGCTTGTAGATCTTGGTGCCCGGCAGCATGTCGAGATCGACATAGACGTATTCGGCCCAGCCGCCCCACATGTGCGGCGCCTTGTCGAAGCCGAGATAGCGGCCGTAATAGACCGGCGTCAGGCATTTGTTGGCGATCTGCGGATAATGGACGCAATAATAGCAGCGGCCGCAGGGCATCAGCGGCGGGATCATCACCTTTGATCCGACCTTGAGCGGCTTGCTCATGAAATCCTCGGTGAATTCATCGCCGCATTCGACGATGACGCCGCCAATCTCATGGCCGAGCGTGAACGGCCAGGGCAGCGGCTTCGGCCAATGGCCTTTCAGGATATGCAAATCGGTGCCGCAGACGCCGCACGCGCCGATCTTGATCAGCGCACCCTTGCGGCCGACCTTCGGCCACGGCACGGTTTTGATCACGGGCTCTGAGCCCGGTCCGGCGTGGGTGCAGATGCGGATCTGGTCCATGCTGTCTCCTCGCCGCCCGTTCGTTGTGTTTGTTTGGTGCGGGCGTGAGGTGAAGCGTATGTGAGATGCGCGGTGGCGCCAAGGTGCGGGCTAGCAGCCCGTTGACTCTCGTCCCTCCCCACCGCACGCTCGAAAAGCAGGTTGGGGAGATCAGGCATTGCGCAATCGCTGGGGCATTCTTGCGATCCTGTTCGTCGTTCGCCTCACCATCGCGTTCCAGTTCCAGAGCGTGGCGGCAGTCGCACCGCTGCTGGAAAAGACGTTCGGCGTCGGGCTCGCCGATATCGGCCTCCTGATCGGGCTCTATTTCACCCCGGGCGTCGTGCTGGCGCTGCCGGGCGGGGCAATCGGCCGGGCACTCGGCGACAAGCCGACGACGATCGTGGCCCTGCTGCTGATGACGGCCGGTAGCCTCGTGATGGCAACCACCGACATCTGGGGCCTGCAGATGGCGGGCCGACTCGTCTCCGGCGCCGGCGGCGTGCTGCTGACGGTGCAGCTCACCAAGATGGGCACCGACTGGTTCGCGGGTAAGGAGATCGCGACCGCGATGGCGATCTTCGTCAACTCCTGGCCGGCAGGCGTTGCGATCTCGCTGCTGGTGCTGCCGGCGATCGGCACCGCCTATGGCGCGGGCGCCGTATTCGCAGCGACTGGTGCGCTGAGCGCGATCGGCATCGTGCTGATCACGCTCTACCAGCCGCCGCCGGGCGCAACAGTCACCGCGGCCGGCTCAGGCCGGCTCGATCTGCTCGCACTGCTGGCGGTGATCGTCGCGGGCATGATCTGGGGCCTCTATAATGTCGGCTTCGCCATGATCTTCTCGTTCGGCCCCTCCTTGCTCGCCGAGCGCGGCTGGAGCATCGCGGCGGCCGGCTCGGCGATCAGCGTCGTGATGTGGCTATCGGTGGTTTCGGTGCCGGCGGGCGGGTACCTCGCCGATCGCTTCAAGCGGCCCTTTATATTGGCGATTGCGGCAAGCCTCGTCGTGGCCGCCCTGCTGGCCTGGCTGAGCCGATCGGATGCCGTCATCACCATCCTCGTCCTGATCGGCCTGATCGGCGGCCATCCGGCCGGCCCGATCATGAGCCTCGCCGCCCGCGTGCTCGTCCCGGAGACCAGGGCGATCGGCATGGGCGTGTTTTACACCCTCTTCTACAGCGCGATGATGCTGGGGCCGGCGGTGGCGGGGTGGCTGGCCAAATCGGTGGGGACGGCGGCGGTCGCGCTCGACCTCGGCGCACTGGCGGTATTGGCCTGCCCGCCCTTGATGTGGGTTTTTGAACGCATTGTTTCGGTGCGTCATCGCCGCGCCAAATCATAACGCGGCATTAACCCTGTGCACCTTAGGGTCGTCCCGGACTCCGCCCGGGCGGGGGGTCGGGTAGTGAAAATGGCGTTGGCGAACAAAAAATTTCTTCCGGCCGCCGAGGAACGTCGGCGTTTCCAACGGGTGAAGGTTCACCTGCTCGGCCGTTACATGCTGCCGGATCGCCGTGAATTTCCCTGCCAGGTGATCAACATGTCGCCCGGCGGGCTTGCGCTGCTCGCGCCCGGCATCGGCAATGTCGGCGACCGCGTGGTCGCCTATCTCGACCATATCGGCCGGGTCGAGGGCAAGATCACCCGGATCATCGACAACGGCTTCGCAATGACGGTCGGCGCGACGCCGCGCAAGCGCGACAAGCTCGCGGCCCAGCTGACCTGGCTCGCCAACCGCGACATCCTCAACCTGCCGGAGGACCGCCGCCACGACCGTATCGTGCCGCGCAACCCGATCGCGGTGCTGACGCTCGAGGACGGCACCAAGATGACTTGCCGCATCATCGACCTGTCGCTGTCCGGCGCCGCCATCGCCGCGGAGAATCGCCCGCCGCTGAAATCGACGGTTCTGCTCGGCCGGGTCCAGGGCCGCGTGGTCCGAAACCTCGAAGATGGCTTCGCGCTGGAGTTCTTGCACTCGCAGCCGATCGAGACACTCGAAGAGAGCGTTACCGCGCGGTAAAGCGAAAGCGCGCCAAAACCCCTGATTTCTCGGCCTCAAAGGCGGCTTCCGCGATGCGGATGCCGCCTTTTTCGCGTCCGGTTGCGGCCTCACGCCGGTTAACGCGCAGCTTGTTCGCGCACTGAAACTGCAGTTCCGCCAGCGTTTCCGCGTTAATCCCTACAATTTGAATCAATTGCAGTATTCTCCAATTTTACTCGAATTATATTCAAGTATAGATCGAAATCTCCGCGCCTTTTACTTGTATTCGTCTCGACTTGACTTGGTTGACTTAGCGGCAACTCAAAAGCTCCATGCGAAATGTGGTCCCAACAAGAAACGGGGGCCGCAATGTTGGACTTCAGGGGACAGGGGAAGAGAGTGGCGATCGCCGCCATGCTCTTCGGGATCAGCGCTGCAGCGCAGGCCGGTGAAAGCCGTCTGCTCTACGCGAGTCTCGGCGACACCACGCGTGCGCCGATCGGCTGGGTCGAGTTTTGTGCAGAGAATACCGCTCAGTGTCAGGGCGGGCCGACGCAGCCGCGCGACATCGTGATGTCGCAGACCGCGTGGCGCGACCTGACCAAGGTCAATCGCTGGGTCAACGAGACCATCAAGCCTTTGACCGACCAGGACCACTGGGGCGTGATCGAGAAGTGGTCGCTGCCGACCGACGGTTACGGCGACTGTGAAGACTACGTGCTGTTGAAGCGCAAGATGCTGATCGATGCCGGATGGCCGCGCGAGGCCCTGCTCATCACCGTCGTGCGCGACAAGAAGGGCGAAGGACACGCGGTGCTGACGGTGAAGACCGACAAGGGCGAGTTCGTTCTCGACAATCAGAACGAGAGCGTCGTTGCCTGGACCGAGACCGGCTACCGCTTCGTCAAGCGCCAGTCGCAGGCCGATCCCAACGTCTGGGTGTCGCTCGGCGATACCAAGCCGGCGGTCTCCACCGCCAGCGCAAGAGATCAGTAGAGATAAGCGAAGGAGTTACGCGACCCGGTCACATCCCCACCCCTCCCCGTCCCAGACCGGTTCGCGCGCGGCCAGGCTTCCCCCAAAGCCTGGCCGCAACTTTTTTGGGGGCAAGAGCGCGTGGCCGCGGCGATGGGCTGTCAAGACGAGCTCGCGATGTCACTCCATCGTAACATCCGGGCCTTAGTCCGCCCAGGCGCCCTCGCGAAGGTCCCAGGTGCGATGTCTGTAGGGGCCCGACCAACTCGTCAAGAACGCGAAGCCATCACCTTGAAAATTAGCCTCGATCGCTCCGTCTCGAATACGGCGTCGATCGAACGGCACGACGCTGAGATCGAGTGAGGGTGGAAGTTCTCCCGGTTGTGCAATGATCTTGAGGATCTCCTCAGCTGATTTTGCCGAGATTCCAAAACTGTGATCCGGGTACCACCAAGCATAACGATAGGGTGCCCCGATCAGAATCGGTTCGTCATCCCCGATCTCGTAAAATTCCTGAAACCGGTCTGCAGTTTCGGCCACGCGCGTTCCCTCGTCCGACAGAATGTCGCGAATTGACCTGGCCGCGGCCAGCGCTCCGCATAGTTGAAACACCGTCTCATAATTTGCTAGTGCCACGCGACGCGCCGGAGTCGCACGCGGCCGTCCTCCGCCGCGCTCGCGGCCACCATCATCGCCGCCGTCGCCCAACCCACCTGTATCGTCCGCTTCGCGCTCGCTGCGCTGTTCGTCCTGCCGATATTCAATTTGAGGCGCCGTTCGCAAATCCATCTTTGACCGGTCCTCCTGTTGCTCCTCGTCGTGGTGCAGTTCGGCTTCCGCCTCGGCGGGCGCCGGCTGCCCTGTCGCCGCGGCCGATAGCGGGGCCGGCACCTTGTGCGGCTGCAGGGCAGTTTGAAATTTGTGCGAGCTGGCGATAGCGAGGGTCGACTCCCTGCTGCCTGGTACCGATCCATAGGCCACGCCGTAACCCGCAGCGATCAAGCATCCATCGGCCTTGGCGCCCAGATACTTCTTCACTTGTCCGCCGAAGGCCTTCTTGGCGAGCCGCTTGATCGCAGGGCGTGGGCCGCCGGTCTTGGAGAGACTCCCTTTCGCCTCGACGGCGATCAGTTGCCCTGGCTCGAAGCCGCCTTTGCCGCCCGGATCATAGACGAAATCCGGTATCCGCTCGTCGGTTACGTCAACGCCCTTTGCGATGACGAAACCAGCGTCGTTCCCGTTCGACCGCCAGTGGCAATTGAAATGCTCCATGACGAGATCTGCCACAGCCGCGCCAACCTCACCGGAGATCGCAGGCCTTATGTCGGCAAGAATTTCGAGCTTATCGCTGAAACTGAACTCTGCTTCCTCTTTCTCGAGAAAAACGTTGATACGCTCAGCAGTCGGCATCGCGACAGAGCGAGCAAGCTGCAACCGCTCTTCCTGAGTCAAACCTTTCTCTGGCAGCGCCATGGCCAATGTCCTCGCCAGGGACATCACCAGATCTTCCCATTCAAAGGCGATTTCATCTGGCCACTCAAAATGAGCAACTGCGTCGCCGGACTCATTCGGCACATGGATCGCGTTCAGATCGCTGATGGACTTCCGTGGTGGCTTCCAATTCATAGCTACCTCCAGTCCTACGTGATGAAATGACTTAAACTATCACAAGTTGTGATCTCGGTCGACAGCCGCAATCATCTGCAAGGTTCAGCGCAATGCGGAGCTGATCGGGCAGCCGCACTGACGGAACCTTCAACAACCAGGCTTCCCCCAAAGCCTGGCCGCAACTTTTTTGGGGGCAGCTGTCAGCGCGGCAGGATGTTCTTGTAGACCTTGCCGCCCTTCATGATCACCACAAAATTCTTCGCGGGATCCTCGACAAGGGCGATGTTGTCGAGCGGATTGCCGTCGACCAGGAGGAGATCGGCGAACGCGCCCTCCTCGACCACGCCGAGCTTGCCGGGATAGGGATTGCGCGGGCCCGACAGGCTCAACAGTTCGGCATTGGTCGAGGTCGCCATGGCCAGCGCTTCGGCCGGCGTGTACCAGCGCGTCAGCGCGGCGAGCATTGAGCCCTGCCTCTCCGCCATCGCCTGCGAGAACAGCACGTCGGTGCCGAAGGCGGTCTTGAGGTGATACTTCTTTGCCAGCGCATAGACGCGGTCGGTGCCGGCAACGACCTGCCGCATCTTGTCCTGTTCCGAAGGCCCGAGCGCGGCGGCCGCGGACATATCCAGGAACGGCTGCGTGCTGAGCCAGATCCCCTTCTCCGCCATCAGCTTCGCGCTCGCCTCGTCCATGAGGTGACCGTGCTCGATGCATCTCACGCCGGCGGCGATCGAGCGCTGGATCGCGACCGGCGTATAGGCGTGCGTGGCGACGTAGGTGCCCCAATTGTCGGCGGCCTCGACGGCGGCGCGCAGCTCGGGCTCGGTGAAGGTCGAGACATCCAACGGACTGAAGGGCGAAGCGACGCCGCCGCCCGCGGTGAGCTTCACCTGGGAAGCACCCTGCATCAGCTGCTCGCGCGCGCGCACGCGCACTTCGTCCGGGCTGTCGGCGACCAGGCTGCCGCCGATCAGCTCCATGCGGCTGAGCATGCCGCCGATCGTTCGCGGCAAATCGGTGAGCTGGCGGAAATCGCCATGACCGCCGGTGATGGTGATGATGGCGCCGGACGGATAGATGCGCGGGCCGGCGACGAGATCCTCGTCGATGGCCCGCTTGAGGCCGAAGCTCGGCCCGCCCATGTCGCGTATGGTGGTGAAGCCGCGCATCAGCGTGGCCGTCGCCTCACTGGCGGCGAGCAGATTGTTGTAGCCAACATCGCCGAGGGCCGCCATCGGCGTCGGCCTGACCAGCATCGCGTGCCAATGCGCATCGATCAGTCCCGGCATCAGCACCCGGCCGCCGCCGTCGATCATCTGGCCAGTGGCCGCGATGTCCGCGGTCGATATCTTCTCGATCTTGCCACCCCTGACGAGGACATTGGATGCGGCCGAGAGCGTCGCATTGTTGCCGTCGAAGATCTTGACGTTGCGGAACAGGACGGCAGAATCCTGCTGGGCCGGCGCGGGCGATGCGCTCCAGACAATCATTGCGAGCAGCACCGCGAGGCCGGCCCGCGCACTCAATCCCGACATGTTCAATCTCCGCGCTGGGGTGCCGCTATGTGGCCGCTGCGACGGGCCGCCAGGCAAAGGTCAGCCAGCCGATGCCGTGCGACAACAGATCGATGCCGAGCAGCATGCCCAGCACCCAGAGCCCGGTCATCGGAAAGCCGGTCAGGATGACAAGGCCGGCGAGCACGCCGAACAGGCCGGAGGCCAGCATGATGCCGCCGCCCTGCTGCCAGCGGCCGATGCCGATCAGCATGCGGACTATTCCGGAGACGAGGAGCGCGACGCCAAGCGCGTAGGTCAGCAGCAGCGCGCCGGTCAGCGGCTGGCTGATGAGAACGATGCCGAAGGCGACGTAGAGAACGCCAAGCACCACCTGCCAGACAAAGCCGCCCCAGCCCTTGGTCCAGAACGCGTGGAAGATCTCGAAGGCGCCGGTGGCGATCGCCATCCAGCCGATGAACAGCGCGCTGATCACGGTGAAGAAGGCAACGTCGCCCAGCACCATCAGCCCCGTGAACACCATGAAAAGACCCAGCAGCACGCAGACCCAGCGAGATGGCTGTGGCAGCCCGGTCGCGCCCATCGGCGCGCTGTGATCGTAAGTCGTCATGACATCCTCCCTCGGTTAATGCCAACGCCAGCCGCAATGACGGCGACCACGATGCCACCAGCATACCCAACGCCGGCGCCGCCGGTGCCATGACGGCGGTCGCGGCGGCGGCCGACGAGGTGGGCGGTGAGCCGGAGGCCGTGGCCGGGTCGATTGCGCATAAACCCGTCCCGCGGGTTCGCGTCTGGTCGAAGCTCGTTGATCGAGCGGCGACACGTCCACCAAGGCGGCGGCGTCCTGCGGCCACAGGCTCACGCCTGCACCTGCGACGATCACGCCTCCGAACATGAGGTGCAGCGCGTCGCGGCGATCCATCTCATTCATGGGGGTCTCCTTCGCGAAATCCCCTGCCCGGTTTCGAACTCACGTTTTCGCTGTGGTCTCATCGCTCGGAATCTCGCCCGGCAGATAGTTCGGCAGCCGTCCCGCCGGGATGATCGCGATCAGCGCGAGGCCCGCCATGATCAACAGTCCGATCTTCAGCGCCCGCAGCCGAGCCTCGGTGTTGACGCGGACGGCTTCCGCGACCTGCTCCGGCGTGCCGTTGGTGCGCTCGAGCACGCTACGCAGGCGATCGTTGCTGACGAAGGTGATGTTGCCGAGGTCGACCTGCGCCTGGAGCTCCGGCGTCAGCACCGGGCTCGCCGTGAGCTTGCCCAGCGCAATGGTGCTGAGCAGGCCGACCAGCAGCGCGCCGGCCACCGCCGTGCCGAGCGCCGCAGCAAGATTTTGCGTGGTGCCGCGCAGCGAGCCGACGTCGCCGGCGAGCGCCTTCGGCGACGCCGTCACCAGAACGTTGAACAGCAGCGTCACCAGCGAGCCCTGGCCGATGCCGAACAGCACCAGCCCGAACAGCACAGGGACCTCACTCCAGTCGTTGCGCACGACGAAAGCGAGCCAGACCAGCGCGATGGTGCACAGCGCAAAGCCGTAGCGGCCGATCTGCCGCGGCGTCAGCCGCTCATAGACATTCACGATCAGCATTGCCGAGAAGAAGACCGTGAGATTGAACGGCATCATCGCAATCGCGGTCGCGATCGGCGAACGTCCCTGCACGATCTGGATATAGAGCGGCACGGTGAAGTTCAGCGCGGCCTCCAGCGCCACCACCGCGAACAAGGCGAACACCGCACAGCGCTCTTCCGGCGAGTCGATCACCTCGAGGGCAAGGAGCGGCGTCTTACCAGCGGCCTGGCGCCGGTGCGTCCAGAGCAGAAACCCCTGTCCCAGCACGATTCCGAGCACGATCATGATTGGCGCGGGCGACAGGCCAAGCAGATCGAATGGCGCATTCGCCGTCGCAACCGCGAGGCCCCAGCCGTTCAGATTGTTGAAGCCGAAACTGATGAGGATGATTGCGCTGGCGGCAAGAGCGACGCCGATCAGGTCGATCTGCACGTCCGGCCGGCCACGATCGGGCTTCAGACGAAAGCTCATCAGGAAGACGATCGCCGAGGCGGCGATCAGGATGCCAAACGCCGGCCGCCAGCCGATATAGGTCCCGAGCACGCCGCCGATCACGAAAGCCAGCACACCGGCCGCCGCGCGCGCCGAGCCGAGCACGCCAAGTGCGGTGGCCTGCTGACGGCCGGCATAGTTCTCGGCAATCAGCGCGACGAGCGAGGGCACAATGACCGAACCGGACGCACCGCAGAGCGCCTGCGCCGAAATCATGACCGTGGCCGTCGGGCTGAACGTCATCATGAGCTGCGAGATGAAGAAGAGAACGACTGCGCCGCGGAACACCTGCAAGGCGCCAAAGCGCTGAGCGAGCTTGGCACCGAGCATCACGAAGCCCGCCACCAGCATTGAATACGCCACGATACCGGTCGCGACCGTGGTCGGCGCCACGCCGAAGCTCGTGACCATGCCGCCCATCGCCACCGGCAGCGAGGCCACGTTGAACGACATGATCATCTGGCCGAGCGCGATCGAAATCATGGGAATCCATGACACGCGCTCTTCCCCGTGAATGCCGCCGATCGAGATTGTCTGCGTGGCCATGACGTCCTCCCGCTTGATGGGGGTTACGATCGGTCAGGCCAGCGGCCCGCCGATCGTTTTTGCGCATTCATTGCTCCGGTTGCGATACGAACAGATCCATCCCCAGCCGCTGCGACAGAAATTTTGCCGCGAGTTGTCCCCGCACGCTGTTGCCGGCAGGATCGAGCGGCGGGGCGAAGGTGCCGAAACCTCCCTTGCCCGGCGACACCGCCACGATACCGCCGCCGATTCCACTCTTGCCGGGCAGGCCGATGTCGTAGAGCCAGTCGCCTGACGTCTCATACAGTCCAGCGGTGATCATGACAGCGAGCGCGTAATGGCAGACCGAGGCATCGACGACACGCTTCTTGGTGACTGGGTTGACGCCGCCATCGGCCAAGGTCGCACCCATCACGGCAAGATCGCGGGCGCTCACATTGAGCGAGCACTGCCGCGTATAGAGATCAGTCGCTTCCTTCGCGTCGCAATAGATGCGGTCGTAGCTCTCCAGCAGCCGCGCGATACTGCGGTTGCGGAAATTAGTCTGCGACGCTGACGCATAGACTTCCTCGTTGAGCGGCAGTTCGCGGCCAGCGAAGCGCGACAGCCCGTCATGGATGAATGTCCATCGCGCCGCAGCAGTGGCGCCCGGCGCAAGACTGGTGGCCGCAATCGCGCCGGCATTGACCATCGGATTGGTGCGGCCGCTACCCTGTTCGATCGCGGCGAGCGAATTGAATGGAAGCCCGGTCGCGTTGGCTCCGAGCTTGGCGCGCGCTTCCTCGGGCCCGATGGTCTCGCAGACCAACGCAAACAAGAACGGCTTTGACACGCTCATGATGGAGAATTCGTAGTCGAGGTCTCCGGCGCCATAGACATGGCCGCTGGTGCCGACGACGCAGACGCCGAACAGCTCGCTCGGCACCCGGGCAAGCGCCGGATAGACCTGCGAATTCTCGCCATCGCGATTTGATTTGAAGCGTCGCTGCGCCTCGTTCACCAGCGACTGCACAGTCTCCGGACTTGGAAGATGGCCGGTCGAAACGTATGCCGACTCCCGCTCATCGATGATTGAATGCGATGCCATCGCACCACTCCGCAGAACGGATCCAACTCGTGTCGGCTCGGTTCTAGAACTCGACGCGCATCAACCAATAGATGCCGATGATCCTGTCGAGTCAATTTACAACCACAGGGAGATTCTGCAAGTCAGCCATACGAGTCGATGAGAGATACATTGGTCGTGGCAGCAGAACATTTCTACTCCGCAAAATGCGTAAGCGCGGCTGCCTCACTTGCATCGAACTCTAGTCAAAAGGCGGACATCGGATTCGGCCCGCGATCAGCGCAAGATTGCAACCCTCATTAACAGGAGTACGATCCGGTGCGGCCTGCGCAACAAGAGATCATGGGGCGAGAGACAAACTTTGCAAGCAGGCCGCGACATCAAGTGGCGAGGCGTAATATGGTGGCACAAACAAGTGACGGACACGTCCTGCTCATCAAGAAACTCGGCGGGCTCTTCGCAATCATCATCGGATGCCTGCTGACCGCGGTCGGCGTAACCTTTGAATCCAGCGGCACGACTCTCGTCGGTGTCCTGCTGCTGGTCATCGGTGCTGTTTTGCTGGTGCTGAAGATCGTCAGGCGCAACCAAGGATCTTCGCTGCCCTAGCCGAGCGGTGCGATTCGCTTACGCGCCCAACACGTCGGCGAGCCGCAGCTCGTCAGCGGCGGGATCCTTCAGGAACAGCTCGGCCTCGATCTCGTTCAGATGCGACAGCATCTGCGCACGCGCAGTCTGGTTGTCGCGCTTGCGGATCGCGGTGACGATCCCGGCGTGATGATCGGTGCCGCAGGCGGGCGTGTCGTGACGGCGATAGAGTAGGATGATCAGCGAGGAGCGCGCGATCAGCTCCTTCAGGAAACCGAGATAGATGCTGTGGCCGCTCATCTCGGCGATGAGCCGGTGAAATTCGCCGGAGAGGCGGACTGAGGCGCGCGTGTCGCCACGCTGCTCGGCCTCGCGCTCTTCAGCCAGATGTTGCTGAAGGCGATTGATCCATGCTGGCGAGACGGCATCGACAGCATGATCGACGATGGTGGGCTCGATCAGCCGGCGCGCCTCGAACACCTCGCGGGCGTCCGCCGGCGTCGGGCGCGCGACGAAGGCACCGCGGTTCTTCTCGATGTTGACGATGCCCTCATGCGCGAGCTGCTGCAGCGCGGTGCGGACCAGCGTGCGGCTCGCGCCATAGATCTCGCCGATCTCGTCCTCGCCGAGCTTGGTGCCCGGCAGCAGCCGATGCTCGAGGATGGCCGCAGTCACGCCCTCCCTGATCCGGCTGACGCGATCGCTCGCGTCGGGCACATCGGATTTCGGGCGGGATTTGGCGGCCATCAGTTCGAAGGACTGGTTTGAGGGCTCGGTCTACGACATCAGGTCTCGAATGGTAGTCGACGAGCTGTATCCAATCACAGGCGAAACTTTATACAATCTTCGCCCATTTCGTGTGCACATCCCTGCCCGGCCCGTGCGCCGGACAACCGCGCCGGATTCGGTCTAACGACCTGACTCCGCTGCACAGTTTTAAAATTCGACCAAATTTGCACTGTTGGCACGGACCTTGCGGAGAGAGACGGAAGATCGCCCCTCTCGCGGACACGCCATGGCCACTCCCGCCGCTCTCGAACTGGTCGCCGTCACCAAGCGCTACGACACGACGCTGGCGGTCGACACCGTCAATCTGAAGATTCCCGCCGGCACCTATTGCTGCCTGCTCGGCCCCTCCGGCTGCGGCAAAACCTCGACCTTGCGCATGATCGCAGGCCACGAGGCGGTCAGCGAGGGCGACATCATCCTGGGCCCCCAGAACGTCACCGACCTCGAGCCTGCCAAGCGCGGCACGGCGATGATGTTCCAGTCCTACGCGCTGTTTCCGCACCTGAGCGTGCTCGACAATGTTGCGTTTGCCCTGAAAATGCGCGGCGTCGATCGTGCGACGCGGCATAAGCGGGCCGGCGAATTGCTGGAGCTGGTGGCGATGAGTCCCTATGCAGGCCGCCTGCCCGCCCAGCTCTCCGGCGGCCAGCAGCAGCGCGTTGCGCTCGCCCGCGCGCTGATTACCGAGCCGCAGATCCTCCTGCTCGACGAGCCGCTGTCGGCGCTCGATCCATTCCTGCGGGTGAGGATGCGCGGCGAGTTGAAGCGGCTGCAGCGCGAGCTCGGCATCAGCTTCATCCAGGTCACCCACGGCCAGGAAGAGGCGATGGCGCTCGCCGACCACATCGTGGTGATGAACCAGGGCAAGATCGAGCAGCAGGGCACGGCCCGCGACATCTTCCACCATCCCCGCACCGAATTCGTGGCCCGCTTCATCGGCGGTCACAACGTCCTCAGCGACGCCGGCAAACTCATCGCCGTGCGCGCCGATCAGCTTGGCATCAAGCCGGTCACTGACGGTGCGTTTGGCGCACCGGCGCTGCTGACCCAGACCGAGTATCAGGGCTCCTATGTCGCCGTCTCGCTCACGCTCGACGACGGCACCGCCCTGTTCTCCCACGTTCCCGAAGCCACCTTCGACGTCCATCCGTTTCGTCCAGGCGATCGCGTGCTGGTCACCTGGGATCCCGTCAAGGCGCAACGCCTGCAATAGCGCCGTCATCATAGAAAATGCGCAACACAGAGGAGTGACTGGAATGACCGAGACCACCAGAAAGACCGGCGTCAGCCGCCGCACGCTACTCAAGAGCACCGCAGGTCTCGCCGGCCTTGCCGCCGGCTCCGGCGCCATCACCGGCTTCCCCTACGTGATGTCGGCCGAGCCGAAGGTGCTGCGCTATCTCGGCACCGCCGTGAACGAGGGCGACGACATCTCAAAGCAGTGCCTGAAAGACACCGGCATCAAGATCGAATACATCACCGCGACCACCGACGACGTCACCAAGCGCGTGATGACCCAGCCGAACTCCTTCGACGTGCTGGACACCGAATATTTCTCGCTGAAGAAGCTGGTGCCGTCGGGCAACATCCTTGCCCTCGACTCCAAGAAGATCAAGGAATTCGACAACATCACGCCGGTCTTCACCAAGGGCGAGACGCCCGGCGGCAAGAAGATCGGCAGCCAGGGCACCGCGCCCTGGAAGGTGCTCTATCTCGAGGGCAAGGACTCCAAGACCTTCTCCAAGACGGCAACCGAATTCGTCACGCTGATCCCGACCGTGTACAACGCCGACACGCTCGGCATCCGTCCCGACATCATCAAGCGCCCGATCAGCTCCTGGGCTGAACTGCTCAACCCCGAGTTCAAGGGCAAGGCCTCGATCCTCAACATCCCCTCGATCGGCATCATGGATGCCGCGATGGTCGTGGAAGCCACCGGCAAGTACAAATATGCCGACAAGGGCAACATGACCAAGGAAGAGATCGATCTCACCATGAAGGTGATGACCGAGGCCAAGAAGGCCGGCCAGTTCCGCGCGTTCTGGAAGGACTTCAACGAGAGCGTCAACCTGATGGCGTCAGGTGAGACCGTCATCCAGTCGATGTGGTCGCCGGCGGTGACGAAGGTGCGCTCGATGGGCATCGCCTGCACCTTCCAGCCGCTCAAGGAAGGCTATCGCTCCTGGGCCTCGGGCTTCTGCGTCTCGAAGGGCGTCTCGGGTCCGAAGCTCGACTGGGCCTATGAGTTCGTCAACTGGTTCCTGTCCGGCTACGCCGGCGCATACCTCAACCGCCAGGGCTACTATTCGGCCGTGCTCTCGACCGCGAAGGCGAACATGGAGCCCTACGAGTGGGCTTACTGGATGGAAGGCAAGCCGGCCGAAAAGGACATCAAGGCGCCCGACGGCTCGCTGCTGGAGAAGGCAGGCGCGGTGCGTGACGGCGGCTCCTACGAGGACCGTATGGGCGGCGTCGCGTGCTGGAATGCCGTGATGGACGAGAACGACTACATGGTCCGCAAGTGGAACGAGTTCATCGCCGCGTGATGGATACGTCGGAAGACATCCTGCAACAGCCATCCCCGGACCTCGTCCGGGGATCGGAGACGGCGCGCCCTGCGAAAGCGGCGCGCCTGTCGCCCTCCTTCATCTCCTGGCTTCAGGCCGGGCCGATGATGCTGGTATTTCTCGCCTTCTTCCTGATCCCGCTCGTCTTCGTCGTCATCGTCTCGTTCTGGGATTACAACGAATATCAATTGCTGCCGACTTTTTCGGGCCGCGGCTACACCGACACGTTCGAAGGCTGCATCGCGCAGATCCCCGATCTCTGCACGATCGGGCGAACTTATGTGAAGACCCTGAAGCTCTGCGTCATGGTCTGGGCGATCACGCTCTTCATCGGCTTCTGGGTCGCTTACTTCCTCGCCTTCCATGTCAAGTCAAAGACCTGGCAGATGGGCTTGTCGCTGCTTTGCACGATCCCGTTCTGGACCTCCAACGTGATCCGCATGATCGCCTGGATCCCGCTGCTCGGTCGCAACGGCCTGGTGAACTCGGGCCTGGTCAAGAGCGGGCTGATCAACCAGCCGCTCGAATGGCTGCTGTTCTCCGAATTCTCCGTGGTGCTGGCGCTGGTGCACCTTTTCACCTTCTTTATGGTGGTGCCGATCTTCAATTCGATGGTGCGCATCGACAAGTCGCTGATCGAGGCGGCCTATGACGCCGGCGCCACCGGCTTCCAGACGCTGGTCAACGTCATCATTCCCCTGGCCAAGCCCGGCATCGTGATCGGCTCGATCTTCGTGATCACCATCGTGATGGGCGACTTCATCACCATCGGCGTGATGGGCGGCCAGCAGATTGCCTCTGCCGGCAAGATCATCGAGACGCGGGTGAACGCGCTGCAATTCCCGGCCGCGGCCGCCAATGCCGTCATCCTGCTCGTCATCACCTTCCTGATCATCACCATGATGTCGCGCATCGTCGACATCAAGAAGGAGCTGTAGGCGATGAAGGAAGGACGCCCGCGCTCTTTCTACGTGCTCGCGATCTTCTTCGCGGCCTATGTGCTGTTTCTCTATGGCCCGATGATCGCGATCTACGTGCTGTCGTTCCAGGGACCGCAAGGCGGCCTCACCTTCCCGATGAACGGCGTATCGACCTTCTGGTTGGCAAAGCTGTTCCAGGGCACCGGCATCGTCGATCTCGGCGCAGCCTTCCGCCGCTCGCTGCTGCTTGGCGTCATCGTGATGGCAGTCACCGTCGTGCTGTCGGTCGCCGCCGGCATGGCCTTCCGCCGGAAGTTCAAAGCGCAAAGCATCCTGTTCTACTCGGCAATCGCGAGCCTCATCGTTCCTTCGATCATCACCTCGCTCGGGATCTCGCTCGAATTCCGCATCATCGACGATTTGATCAAGGCACACTGGAACGAGAATTTCGAGACCTCGATGGGCCTGCTCACCTCCGGACTCGGCGCGCATCTGACCTGGACGCTGCCGTTCGGCCTCCTGATCATGTTTGCGATCTTCAACCGCTTTGATCCCCGGCTCGAGGAAGCCGCGCGCGATCTCGGTGCGACGCCGTGGCAGGCCTTCCGCCATGTCGTGCTGCCGATCATCCTGCCTTCGGTGATCGGCATCGGCCTGTTCGGCTTCACTCTGTCCTGGGACGAGCTCGCGCGCTCCAGCCAGGCGATCGGCGCGGTGAATACATTGCCGCTTGATCTCCAGGGCCTCACCACGACCGTGACGAACCCGGACATCTATGCGCTCGGCACCATCATCTCCGCGGTGTCCTTCGCGGTGATCACGCTTGCGCTCGGCACCATCCACATGCTCAACAAGCGGCAGGCGGCCAAGGGCTCGGACGCCGGCAAAGGGCTTGTCTAACTGCGATGCGACTGCACGTCGTCAATCCCAACACCACCGCGTCGATGACGGCGAAGATCGCCGCGGCGGCGCGCGCGATCGCGCGGCCCGGCACTGTGATTGACGCACGCCAGCCCGCGATGGGGCCGGTCTCGATCGAAGGATTTTACGACGAGGCCTTCGCCGTCCCCGGCATGCTCGGCTGCATCCGTGACGCAGACCGCGACGGCGCGAACGCCCACATCATTGCGTGCTTCGACGACACCGGCCTCGACGCCGCTCGCGCTGTGGCGAAGGCGCCGGTGATCGGTATCGGCGAAGCCGGCTTTCACGTCGCGAGCCTGATCGCGGCGCGCTTTGCGGTGGTGACGACGCTCGGTGTCTCCATCGTGCCGATCGAGCATAATTTGCGGAGGTACGGCCTCGCCGAGCGCTGCGTCCGCGTGCGCGCCGCCGAAGTCCCTGTGCTCGCGCTCGAGGAGCGCAACGCAGACGCCCTTGGCAAAATCTCCGCGGAAATCGCGGCCGCGATTCGCGACGACCGCGCCGAGGCCATCGTGTTGGGGTGCGCCGGCATGGCCGATCTTGCCGCCGAGCTCTCCGCCACCCACGGCCTGCCGGTGGTCGACGGCGTTGCGGCGGCGGTGACGCTGGCCGAGGGACTGGTGCGGCTTGGGCTGACGACGTCCCGACTCGGCCCCTACGCGGCGCCGCGTTCGAAGACCTATTCAGGCCAGTTTGCGACGTTTCAGCCGTAAGCCCTCCGGTCGACGATGAGTCCGCCCGCCTCCGCGGCACCTTCGCATCACGATAGGCTGTACCGTGATACTCTCCGCTCAACCCGAATTCGGCCTGACAGGGACTTCTTTTGGGCGTGCCGCCCTCGCCCGCCAGAGCCGTCGCCTTGGGTCAATTGCGCTTTTTCCACCGGCGGCCACCTTTTCGTCCCATTTGTTGCTGAACTGTAACGCTTTCGGGACGTCCCGGCCGCCTCGTTCTGCGTTCGCGTGCTGCCGCTCTTCGCCACTCACCAAGTTTCAATTTGGGTTTTGTCAGCGATGATCGATCTCGCAGAGGACGCACGGTCCAATCCCCTCCTCCGTCTCGGTGCCCAGCCGATCGCCCTGACGGCTGCAGCGCTGCTGCTGCTGATCGCCGGCGTCACCTCGATCGCGATCTGGCGCGCCTATACCGGAGCAGCGCCCGAGACCGACCGGGTGGTCGCATCGCGGCAGCTTCAGGCGCGCACGGCGCAGGCCTCCGAGCAGCTCGTCGAGAAGACCAAGGGGCTGGAGGCGACCCAGCAGGAATCGATCGACCAGCTCCAGGTCGTGCAAGACCAGCTTTTGACCATGAGGCGGCTGCTCGCCTCGCAGCAGGCCGACACCAAGCGTCTGTCCGAGCAGGTCGCCAATTTGAACGAATCCATCGACGGTCTGCGACAATCCTTTGCCAGCGTCCGCTCCACCGAGGCCGACACGCCCTCGGTTACCCCGAGGAAACCCGCGCGCCACCGCCATGCCAGCGCCCCCAAACGCTCACGCGGCTGATTGGATCCCGCGCCACCGCCTTTTATTTTTGCCACTTGTGAAATGGATCACACTCGTCCGTATGATTCCGCGCGATGCTTGCCCATACCGGATGGCGTGAGCCGATTTTAATATCCGGGGCTGGCAAGGTCGTTGACGGTATATTGCGTCAACGGCCTTGTTTTTTACTGCTGCTTTTTTACTGCTGCGGTATTTGGGTGCCTCGGCCGAGCACCCGCGCCAGTCGTAGCCCCTATTCACAGACCTGAACGCGGCGGACGCGCCAGCCCGATTGCGTCATCACGCGCTGCCGCGCGAGGTAGCACTGCGCGCCATAACCGCCATCGTCATAGCCGGCGCCGGAATCGTAATAATAGGGGCCGCCATAGCCGTAGCCATAGGCGCCATAATAGCCGGCGCCCGCGATGCCGGCGCCGATCGCGACACCGGGCCAGAAGCCGCCGCCGTGCCAGCCGTGGCCCCAGCCGCCACCGCCGCCCCAATGGCCGCCGCCACCTCCTCGCGCCTGCGCCTGGGGCGTTGCGAGACCGACTGCCGCGATGGCCAGTGCGACCACGATCATCTTGCGTAGCATGAACCCAACCTCCGCGTGGAAACGCTCCACATTCCAAAGAGAGGCCAAGCTAATGTCACTCGATCATCGATGATAGGCGCGGCGGCTCACTTCCGCGCGAGCGTCAGCAGCCGCGGCAGATGCTCTTCATCTTCTTGTCGAGCTGCCGGTTCTCGGCGTTCACCGTAGCATCTGCGCTGGCGTTCGCACCCGAGGCTAAGCCGGTGGTCACGCCAGGCGCCCTGTTCGCGCCGGAGGATTGCGCCGTGCCCAGGCTGTTGGTGCCAGGCGGCGGCGCCGGCGCATTGGCGACGCCGGACGTTGATCCGGTCGAGCCGCCCGTGGTTTGCGCGAACGAAATCGCCGGCGTCGCGGCGAGAGCGAAGATCACGATCATCGTCTTGATGGAAGCGCTTGCGGACGATCTGCCCATCCGAAATTCTCCTTGCCCTATTTGCCCTATCAACCGTTGCGGCAAAGACAGGTTCCGGAGCAAATCCCGTCACATCCGCTTGAAACAGGGAGGCAGCCACGATCATGCGGCAAACTGATCGCGTTCGACGAGGACACGTTCGACAAGCTGAAACAATTGGGGCGCGACAGGATGGCGACGTTTTATGCGGCGGCAACCATCTTCTCGGTGCGGTCCTCGACCATCGTCACGAACATGTGGGATTCCTCGCCGGCGCCTCCGATCTGGACCCGGCGGGCCGAGATCACGCGGCGTCCGCGCGTGGGATTGTCGATGGTGTCGATGATCGGTTCGAGCTGCTGCTTCTGCGCGAGAAGCTGCTGGTCGCGCCGCTCGATCAGCTCGGCCGCCTCGGCGGAGAACAATTCCCGCGCGGTCTTGCCGATGATTTCGCCGCGCGACATGCCGATCATCTTCTCGGCCGCCTTGTTGACGAAGACGTAGCGCTGGTTGCGTGCATCCTTGGCGATGATGCCCTCGGTCACGTTCTCGATGATGGTGGCGAGAAAGCGCTCCATGCGTTCGAGAATGCGCTCACGCTGGCGCTGTTCGGTGACATCCTCCTGCACCGACACCCAGCCGCCGCCATCCATCGGGCGCTCGTAGATCTTGATGGTGCGGCCGTCGTTCAGGCTGATCTCATTGGCCGCATGGCGATGCGCTCGAGAACGGCCGCGACGTATTTTGCGACGTCGCCGCTGAACAACCCGCTCTTGACCCGGTGCTGGAGGATTTCCTCCAGCGTCGATCCAGCCTGGATGGTCTCGGGCAGGTCATAGATCCGCCGGTAATTGGCGTTCATGGCGACCACGGCCGCCTTGCTGTCGAGCATGATCAGGCCCTGCGGCATGCTGTTGATCGCTGCCGAGAGCTGCCACTTTTTGGCCTGGTACTTGTCGTTGAACCGGTCGCGCTCGGTCATCGCGGCATCGCGGGCCTGCGCGGTGCCGAGCTCCTCGAGCTCGAAGACACGCGCCACCGTGTCGCGGAAGTGCTGCACGGCGCGCGCAAGATGTCCGATCTCGTCATGACGGCGCAGATGCGGCACCTCGCTCTTGACGTCTCCGTCCGCAATCCGGTCGGTCGCCTGCGTGATCTCGGCCAGCGCGCCGACCGCCGAGCTCCGCATCACGACGACATTGAGGCCGGCGAGAATGAGCGCGACGAGACCGAGCATGAAACAGATAGGCACTGCAGCGCTAGCGGGGGCTTAAAATTCCAGGCGGTAATTTTACTGTTCGGGAACCGCGGTGATGCGCGCCCGGCAGAGGGCCGGCGTCAGCCGATCCGCTTCAGGCCGTTCTTGAAGCGCGGACCGTTGGCGACGTAGAACCGCGCGGCACTTCCCATCTTCTGCACCTGGGCATCGTCGAGCGTGCGGATCACGCGCGCGGGCGAGCCGATGATCAGCGAGCGTTCGGGAAACTCCTTGCCCTCGGTGATGACGGAGCCGGCGCCGACGATGCTGTTGCGGCCGATCCTCGCGCCGTTCATCACGATCGAGCCCATGCCGATCAGCGCGCCCTCTTCGATGGTGCAGCCGTGCAGGATGACGTTGTGGCCGACGGTGCAGTTCTTGCCGATCACCAGGGGAAAGCCGAGATCGGTGTGGCAGGTCGAGCCGTCCTGCACGTTGGCGCCCTCGCCGATCTCGATCCACTCGTTGTCGCCGCGCAGCACCGCGCCGAACCAGACGCTCGCGCCCGGCTTCAGGCGCACGCGGCCGATCACGGTCGCAGTCTCCGCGATGAAGTAATTGCCGTCAGAGGGAAGATCGGGCGCCTGCCCGTCGAGCTCGTAGATCGCCATGGAGGTCTCCTGTCGCGTCAACCCCAGCCATAGCGAAACGACGGCGCGGAGGCAAAGGGCCGCCGCGCCACGCAGCCCTGCAAGGCGTCAGCCCAGCACGCCGGTGGCGCGCAGCGTCATCAGGAAGAAGGTGCCGCTCATCATGCTCCAGAAGCCGGCGATGACGGTCGCCATCATCACGAACTCGAAGCGGCGGCTTTCCAGCCGCATGCCGCGCAGCGTGTTGCGCATGATGATGAAGGGCGCCGCGAACACCAGGAACGGCACCGCCGCAAACGTCCTGGGAGCCACGCCCTCCTGCAACAGCCCGAAACCGGCGGGCCGTTGCGACATCGCCTGGTATCCGTTTGCGAGCGCGCCCGCGAGCGCGAAGCCGATGCCGATCGAGAAGAGAGTATTGAAAGCTTCAGGTGTCATCGGAACAGTCCGCCCATACGCAACGCGAGGAGCCTTCCTGTGACAAATCGTGCCGGTTAACGCTACATTATCCTTAAGCGAAGGTTAACGCTGCCGTCCGGCCCACGCAGAGCCCTCACCCGTTCCTGGTAGCCGGGAACCCTCTGCGATATCGCCGCCACGTGGCATATTCGCCGGTGATTCGTCGGCCACCGGCCGACCCCCGGGGCCCATTTGCGCGACGTCATGACGGTGTTTTCGGTAACCTCTCCCCGTTCATCCAGGACAAGCGCAAGGATGCGCACCCGGGCGCATCTCGTGCCGTTTGCGCTCACCGGCGCATTCGCGGCGAGCGCAATCGCGCTGGTTGCCTATCTGCTGTGGCCGACCTGGAGCACGGGCGGCGCGGACGCGCCGGACAAGCTGCCGGTCAGCGTCGGCGGAACGCTGTTCAACCTGCCGATCCCGGCGATCCGGATGAAGATCCAGCGGCACTCGGGACCGCAGGAGCGCATCGATCTCGATTTCCTCTATCCCTCGCTGGAAGCGCCCAATGGACCGAGGCACGTGACCGCTGAAACGGTGGACACGACGATGCAGCCGATCGACCGCATTTTCCTCTCCATCGCAGCGCATCACGATGCGCTGTCGCCCGAGCAGCGAACCGCGACGATCTATCCGCGCTATTTCGACCAGGCTGCGGCGACACCGGACGACGGGCTGACGATGCGGATGTTCCGCAGCGACACGCCCTATGGCAGCGAGGATTTTTATTCCGCGACGAGCCCCGCGCTCACTGCGCGCTGCACGCGCGATGGTGCCACGCCCGGCATGTGCCTCGCCGAGCGCCGCGTCGGCGGCGCCGACCTCACCTTCCGCTTTCCGCGCAGCTGGCTGTCGCAATGGCGCGACGTCGCGGACGCGATGGAGAAGCTGACGGCGCAATTGGGCGGGCCGCGACGCTGAGCGCGGACCCACCGCAATAGAAAAAATCGAAAACAACCCCATGCACAGTAGCCGAGCATCGGCCTGAATTCTCTTTCTACGAAATCAGGCTTGACCCGTCGGGCAAAACAGAGGCACAATGGCATCGTGGGCGCGATCGATTTGAACGATGCGGCCGCACATCCAGATGCCTTGCCGCGCGTTCATGGAGCGGCACCGTCGCTTTGATCTTGCTGTCGCTCGTCGCGGCAGCTGCTGTCGCGAGGCAAATCAAAGCGGGATTTCGGGCGGCCTTGCAAATCCCCCGTACTCTCTTTCGAGCAGTTGAGCGAAGGCAAGCGGAGTGCGGTCTTCGAACAATGGGCCGATGATTTGCGCGCCAATGGGAAGCCCTGCCTTCGAACGGCCGACCGGCATCACCGTCGCAGGCAGGCCCGGAGGCGTCGCGACCGTCGCCCAGACAATCAGCGACGGATAGGGGTGAGCCTCGCCGTCGATATCGATCGTTCGATCCTCCATATCCGGCGTTTGGTCGTGCGGGAACGCCGTCACGGAAAACGGCGGACAGAGAACGACGTCGTATTCCCGGAACAGACCGGCCCATTTCTGGCGCAGGCGGGCCCGCGCGATTTCCGCGGCCATCCACTCGTGGTGGCTCAGCAGTGGCGCGCGTGTTCGCCACGCCTTGAGACTATCGTCATCCGGCTTCAGCGCTGCGGCGTCCTCTCGAATTTTCGTGAAGAATTCGGGGGACCGGCCGAATGCGTTAAAGTTGCGCACCATGCGGGTATGCAGGCGTGCAGACTCAGCGAGATCCGGGACGAGCGGACTGGACCGTGCGACTTTCGCGCCGGTCGCCGTGAGCCGGCCCGCAAGCTGATCGAGTGCGGCCCGTATCTCGCTCGCCACCGGCAACAGAGGATGACTATCCAGCACAAGCACGCGGAAGTCCCGTAGCGCTTCATGTCGCGGCGCGGGAAGCGCAAGCTGGTAAGCGCGCGCCTCGTATTCGTCGGGACCGGCGATCACGTCGAGCGTGGTCGAAAGATCAGCGGCGGTGCGGGCCATCGGTCCGCAAACACCAAGCCCGCTGGTCAGGTCGGTCGCCAATGCTGGTGAACGAGGCGGCGCGTGACCGCGCTGGGGGACCAGATTGGACGTGGGCTTGTGAGCGAACACTCCGCACAAATGCGCGGGCACTCGCAGCGAGCCGCTTATGTCGGAGCCAAGCTCCAACGGCACATATCCGGCCGCCAACGCGGCCGCCGATCCGCCGGAGGAGCCACCGGGCGTGCGCGTGAGGTCCCAGGGATTGTTGGTGGTGCCGTAAATCGGATTGAAGCTTTGCCAGTCGGCGATCGCGGTGGCGAGATTGGTCTTGCCCAGGATCACGGCTCCCGCGGCCTTGAGGCGGGCGACCGCAACGGCGTCTTCGGCGGCCCGCCAGTCGCGGCCCATTGGCAAGCCCCAGGTGGTCGGCAAGCCCCCGACATTGAACGCTTCCTTGACTGTCATCGGTATTCCGAGCAACGGCCGGCGTTCGCCGCGGGCGAGCGCGGCATCGGCTTCGCGCGCAACCGCCCGGGCGCGGTCGAAGTCGCGCACAACCACGGCATTGATGCGGGAATCGAGTGCCTCGATCCGGCCAACCGCGTGCTCGAACAATTCGGTCGCCGAAATCTTGCGTGCGTCGAGCAGCGCCCGCAACTCGCTTGCATTGGCATAGTCCAGACCTGGCTCGGAAGCGGACGAGCGCATGGCCTTTTGGCCGAAAGTTGGGGTGAACGGGGCCACGGTCATGGTCGCGACCGTGCTGGCGGCTGCCCCTAGAAGGAAACGTCGGTTCATTGTCATGGTTGGCTCCCTCCGCGCCGATCCGGCACGCCATTCCCGCGACCCTCGATTTGGACTAGCATCGCGGGTCAGCATGACGTGGGCAGCGCCGCGTTCTGTGTCGATGGCCGAGCCTAGGCGCGTTGGCGCCACGACACCCGAAAGAGTGCCGAATGAACGCCGAAATTGGCACGAAAACCGAGCCGCGCGCGGCTGGTGGCGACGAACTGGGCCCGATTCCCCGTGGCGTTCTTCGCTTTGCCGATTTTGACGTCGACATGGACCGTGGCGAATTGCGTGTCGGCGGCAGCGTAATTGCCTTGCGTCCGAAGAGCTTTGCGCTGCTGGTTTACCTCGCCCGTCACCCCGGCCGGCTGTTGACCAAGGACGAGCTCATTGAAGCGGTTTGGCCCGACGTGGCGGTAACCGATGATTCCCTGGTTCAATGCATCAGCGAACTGCGAGCCGTATTTGGAGACGGCGATCAACGCCGGATCAAGACCGTACCTCGCCGTGGCTATTTGCTGGACGCGCTTCCTGTCGATACGCCGTCTGCCGATGAAGCGGTCGAACGCGGTGCGGGTACCGTCGACCGTCACGGCTCTTCGCGGGTGCCGCCGCGCCGTGGATCAGTGCTGTGGCTGTCTGCATTCGTCACCGTGTGTACCGTGTCGCTTACCGGAGTACTCTGGTTCGGGTTTGCGCATCGCGGCCAAAACGACGCGGTCGTCAGCAAGAACACGATCACGGTTTTGCCGCTTGTCGGTGTCGGTGGTGACAACGCCGCTGACCTCGCTGAGGCCGTGACCGAGGATGTCACCATTGAAGTGTCGCGCCTGCCCGACACGCTCGTGATCGGATACCCAACTGGCCATTTGCCGGCTGGTGACGATGGCGACGCACAGGGTGTCGGCCGCCGACTGGGGGTCGCCTACGTTTTGAGTGGCAGCGTTGAGAGGCAGGGCGAAGCCGTCTCGATCGCGCTGAAACTGCAGGCGAGTGCCACCGGCGCGCTGTTGTGGTCGGGCCGGTTCGACTATGCAGAACAAGCCGGGTGGAATTGGCGCCGGGACGTCACGGCGCGCATTGCCAACGAGCTGAAAGTACGCATTGACGAGGCCGAGACGCCCTTCGACAGGCCTTATGCCGGGCGCATGTTTGCCGCTATCGATCCCGCGCTTCGGGGCTGGCGCCTGCTGAAGCGGATCCATACGCGAGAGGAGCCGCAGCGGGCGCGCGCCCTGTTCGAGCAGGCGTTACAGATAGACCCCGACTCCGCCTCTGCACTGGCGGGACTTGCGCTTAGTCACATCACCGAGGTGCTGACGCGCTGGAGCAACGCGCCGGACATCCAGACCGCGTTCGCCGCGCAAGCGATCGAGCGTTCATTGGCGCTGCAGCCAAACGATCCCCGCGCAAACTACGTGCGAAGCCTGGTGCTGTCCGCGCAAGGTCGGATCGACGAAGCAGACCAGGCGATCCAACGCGTGCTGTCACTTTATCCGAACCAGCCGCGGGCGCTGCAGCGGCTAGGTTTTCTGAGGTTGCAACAGGGCCGTCCGGAAGAAGTAGCCGCGCCAGTCATGCTATCGCTACGTCTTGATCCACTCGATGCCGAACAGGTCAGCCTTGGCCAGTTCACGCTGGGAATGGCCGAATTCCACCTGCGTCATGACGAGGCGGCCTACGCGCACATGCGCCAGGCGACGATCAACAGTCCGCAAAATGGCTTTGCCTGGCAATGGCTGGCGGCGATCGACGCCCTGCACGGGCGCAGCGAGCAGGCCAGGAACAATCTCGTCGAATACCAGAAGCGCATTCCCGGCCACACGGTCAGCGGCCTGAAAGCATCGGAATCCTCGCGCAACGCTGCGTTCTGGCAGGAGCGTAATCGCTTCTATAAAGGTCTGAGGATGGCGGGTCTGCCAGAATAACGGTCCCAAGGGATTCCAGCCCGCCACTTCGCTTCTGGAATCCTGGCGAGCGTCTCACAGCCGAAACTGCTGCATCCTCCGGGGCCTTGCGCCGCCGATTCTGCGCGCCCATCGAGTTGCAGCACGTGGGCCGAGATCTACCTATCCGGGGAAGCGCCAGGCATAGGCGGGAAGATCCAACCGATCGGCGATGTCCCTGCCGATTGCGAGCTTTGCAACACCTGACAATGCGAATGCCCTGACGACCTGGTTGCGGAACCACAGCCCGGATCGGGTCTTCGGCGCGAAGGCGGCGGCGAAGCGCTCGGCACCTTGCTGCTTGCGACCGATATAGACGCGAAGGCGGCATTCGTAGGCGCCGAAAGCATGCTGGTAATCTCCGTCTGCCTTCAGCAACTCACCGGCAAGAACATACGCTGAGATCATCGCGAGCGCCGAGCCCTGGCCGGCGAGGAGAGAAACGCAGAACGCAGCATCGCCGATCAGAACCGTGCGGCCGCGCGACCATCTTTGCATTCGGATCTGGCTTACGCGGTCAAAATACAGTTCATTCGCAGCATCCAAAGCCGCGAGGATGCGCGGACATTCCCAGCCGCACTTGCCATAGACGCGATGGATAACCGCGTTGTGTTCGCCAGGAGAGATGGCGACATCATCAATATCGGCCGCGAACACGAAGAGAAACAGGGTGCGATCGTCTCGTAGCGCAAAGCGCCCGATCATCCGCCCCGGCTGTCCGTATATGATGTAGGCGTTCTCGTCGCGCGGCCGATAACCGCTGGTCTGAAACGCCGCGACGGCGTAGCCGAGACGCTTCTCGAACGACTCTTGCGGTCCGAACGCCAGCCGTCGAACCGACGAATGCAATCCATCGGCCCCGACAACCAGATCATATCGACGCTCACCGCCACCTCGCAGCCGGACCCGGACGCCGTCGGCTTGCTCCTCCATGGCGACGATCTGGTCGTCAAAAATGACTTCGGTCGACCCGCTGATCTTCTCCAGCAGAAGTCGGGACAGATCGCTTCGCGCGAGCGTCACGTATCTGCCGCCAGTGAGTTCGTTGAAAACCGTGGTGCCGAAGCCTGCGATCCGGCGACCGTCAACTCCGACGATCCGCATCTCCTGGACGTGGTAGCCGGCGGCGGTGATGGCCGGGATCAGTCCCATCCGCTCGGCGATATCGTAGCCGAGTCCCCAGAAGTCGATGACATAGCCTCCACTGCGCGGCGCAGCCGCACGTTCGACCAACGTCGGCTCGTAACCGGCGGCCTTCAGCCAGAATGCAAGGGTGGGACCCGCAATCCCTGCTCCCGAGATCAGCACGGCTCTCATGAGCGGGATGTAGGCGGACGGACAACAGATCGCATTGCCGCCGCAGACACCAATTCGTGAGGGCCAGAGGTCCCCCGCTTACGGAATGCCCCGCGCCTATTCCTGCTCGACCAGATCGTCTTCCAGGATCGCCATCTGGAACTGGAACGAGCGATCGTCGTCCTCGTCGTCGACGAAGAGCACGCCGATGAACTCCTCGCCGATATAGACCTCGGCGGAGTCGTCCTTCTTCGGCCGCGGCACGACGCGGATCTTGGGATTGCCGAATACGCGCTTCAGATACGCATCGAGCTTTCTGACTTCTTTGACGTCCACGGCAAGTCTCCGATCAAAATTGGTCGGCGGGTTTTAGGACGAGACGCGGCGAACCGCCAGCATGAATTGCCAAAGAATTTGGGGACGGAAAGGGCCGGAAAATCCGGCCCTTAACGCGCCTCTAAAGCCCCATCGCGTTGATCATCTGGTCCATGGTGCGCGACGGCTCGGCGCAGCCGGCCTCGCCGACGATCTTGGCGGGCACGCCCGCAACCGTGACGTTGTGCGGCACCGGCTTGACCACGACCGAGCCGGCCGCGATGCGCGCGCAATGGCCGATCTCGATGTTGCCGAGGATCTTTGCGCCGGCGCCGATCAGCACGCCGTGGCGAATCTTGGGATGGCGGTCCTCGTTCTCCTTGCCGGTGCCGCCGAGCGTGACGCCGTGCAGGATCGAGACGTCGTCCTCGATGACAGCGGTCTCGCCGCAGACGAAGCCGGTGGCATGGTCGAGGAAGATGCCGCGGCCGATACGCGCGGCGGGATTGATGTCGGTCTGGAACACCGCCGATGCGCGGCTCTGGAGGTAATAGGCAAAATCCTTGCGGCCCTTCAGCAAGAGCCAGTGCGCGAGGCGATGGGTCTGGATCGCGTGAAAGCCCTTGAAGTAGAGCAAGGGGTCGATGAAGCGCGAGGTCGCGGGATCGCGGTCGTAGACGGCGACGAGATCGGCGCGGAAGGCGTTGCCGAGATCGGGATCGTCGCGCAGCGCCTCGTCATAGGTCTGGCGCACCAGATCGCCCGACAGCGCGGCATGATCGAGCCGGTCGGCGAGACGGTGGATCACCGAGTCTTCCAGGCGGCTGTGATGCAGCACCGTCGAATAAATGAAGGTCGCAAGCTCGGGCTCGCGATGGACAATGTCCTCCGCCTCGCCCCGGATCCGCTCCCAGATCGGATCGAGCGACGCAAGCTTTGCTCCCGGATTGACCTGATGCACTGCCATGGGATCTGCTCTTTCGAATTGGCTCGTTTGGCTGGTTCTATAACACAGTCTAGGCGACAAAGTCCTGACGGGCTTGCCTGAGAGTGAACAGTGCCTTGCCCCGTGAGAGCCCGCCAACACGTTGAAACACAACGGTTTCTCAGAACGCCCCCAGGCGGCAAGGTCGGCTCAAAATGGTCAGAGTCTCGCCAAATTCAAGCCGGGCGACGTCAAACTATTGGTGAATTTCGCCCCAACCGTGATTGCGGGCATGGTCCGGACAGGGACGGAGCGGATTTGAGCATCACAACCGATCAATTGCGCGCGCGCGCCGCGGGTACGTTTTGGCTGCGGCTGGCGGCGGTGGCTCTGCCCCTCCTCATGATCGCGCCGGCGTTCTGGAACGGCTATCCGCTATTGCAATGGGATACCGGCGGCTATCTGGCGCGCTGGTACGAAGGTTATCTCGTCCCCAGCCGCTCCACCGTGTTCGGCCTCTATCTGCATTACGGCGAGAATTTCGGCTTCTGGATCAACCTCGCGGTCCAGTCGCTGGCGACGCTATGGCTGTTGCAGCTGACGCTGCGCGTGCTGGGGCTGATGCAGACATTCCGCTTCGTCGCGATCAGCCTGCTGCTGATGCTGTCGACCGCGCTGCCCTGGCTCGCCAGCATGCTGCTCACCGACATCTTTGCGGGTCTTTCGATCCTGTCGCTGTTCCTGCTGATCACTGGTGCAAGCCGGACTTCGGTGCTCGAAAAAGTCTCGCTGTTCGGCTTCACCGCCTTTGCCGCCGCGACCCACAGCGCCACGCTCGGCGTGCTGCTCGGGCTCTGCGTCGCCGGCTGGATGGCGCGGCCGTTCCTCGGGCGTCGCCTCCCGATTGCCGGACTGGCCAAGGCGAGCCTGACAATCGTCGTGGGCGGCCTGATGCTGATCTCGGCGAACCACGCGCTGTCGGGCAAATGGGCCTGGACGCCCGGCGGCTATGGCGTCGCCTTCGGCCGCATGATGCAGGACGGCATCGTCGCGCGCTATCTTGGCGATCACTGCCCGCATGAGAGCTTCAAGCTCTGTCCCTATCGTAACGAGCTGCCGGCGACCGCCGACGAGTTCCTGTGGGGCACCAGCATGTTCAACACGCTGGGCCGCTTCGAGGGGCTCAACGACGAGATGGGCAACATCGTCATGCACTCACTCGCCGACTATCCTGCGTGGCAGGCCGGTGCAGCGCTGCGGGCGATGGGCCAGCAATTGCTGCATGTCGCAACCGGCGAAGGCGCCAGTGTCTGGATCCCGCACACCTACGGCATCATCGAACGCTACATCCCTGCGCAAGTGGCGCCGATGCGCGCGGCGCGCCAGCAAAACCGGGGCGTCAATTTCGACTACGTCAACTGGCTGCACGTCCCCGTCGCGCTGGTCTCGATGCTGGCGCTGGTCGGGCTCCTCGGACACGCAGTCGCAAATCGCCGACTGGACGATCTGACGCTGCTGGCGGCGACCGTGACGCTGGCCCTGCTCGGCAATGCCTTCATCTGCGGCGTGATCTCGGGCCCGCACGACCGCTATGGCGCGCGCATGGTGTGGGTCGCGACCTTCGTGGTGCTGATGGCGCTATTCGGCTCGTCTGGCGACGACGAGCCGGCGGAAGAGACCTCAGCCGCGCCGTGCCAGGAAATCCAGCACGCCGGTCTTGTAGACCTTGTCGCCGACCGCGCGCATGTGGTCGCGGCCCGGAATGTCGAGCACTTCCGAACCGGGGATGATCGCTCCTAACGCGCTGGCCGAACCCGCGACGTCATCGGTCGAACCGACCGCGATCAGCACGGGCACGTCGATGCGCGCGGCCTCGTCCCTGGTCATGAGATCGCGCGTGCCACGCAGGCAGGCGGCGAGCGCACGGCGATCGGAACGGGTTTGGTCTGCAAACGCACGAAACGTGCGGCCGACGGGATCGGTGACGTCGTCGAGCGAAGGAGCTTCCAGCGCTTTCGCCACGTTCTCGCCGGGCCCGGTGCCCTCGATCAGGCCGCCGATGCCGATGCCGCCGAGGATCGCCGAGCGCAGCCGCTGCGGCTCGTTCAGCCCGAGCCAGGCCGTCATCCGCCCGCCCATCGAATAGCCCATGATGTCGGCCTGCGGGATGGCGAGATGGTCCATCAGCGCGAGCACGTCGCCGGCCATGGTCGGAATCGAATATTGCGCGGGCTCGTAGAGCTTTGCGCTGTCGCCATGGCCGCGATTGTCCAGCGCAATGGCACGGCGGCCGTTCTTGCGCAGCTCCGAGACCCAGGTCGGGTAGACCCAGTTCACGTTCTTGCTCGAGGCAAAGCCGTGCAGCAGGATGATCGGATCGCCCTCGCCTTCGTCGAGGTAGGCAATTTCAACGGCGCCGTTGTGAAAGCTCGGCATCAGCAGTTCCGCAGTGTTTGTGGGGAAAGATTGATCTTAGAGCATGATCCGGAAAAGTGTGTAGCGGTTTTCCGGCAAGATCATGCTCAAACAATAACCTAAAGCGCGACGAAGATCGCGCTTTAGGCCGTGACGGCCGTGTTTGCCAGAGCGGCGTCGGCGGCCAGCCGCGCCCGGCGGAGCCGGCGGCGTCGCCGGCGATCGCACCAGGCTTGCGTCAGGCGCTCGGTGGTCGCCTTGATCGAGGACAACAGGCCGAACAGCGTCAAGGCCGCGCCGAGCAGCCACAGCGTGAGATCGAATGCGCCGCCGATGAGCAGCAGCGCACCGCGGCCGAGCAGCTTCATGATCGCGCGTGTCTTGCCGCCTTGCGCTTCCGCAAGCCGCGCCGCGCGCGCGACATCCTTGGGGCCTTCGGCTATGCGCAGCGTGTCCATGGCGCCGCGCGTGCCGGTCTTCTCGGCCACGCGGGTGACGTCCTTGCCGAGCCGGACCAGCGCGCCAGCCTTCTCGACGCGGAACGCGGCCTTGATCGCGCTCACCGTCTCACCCGGCCGCAGTACCGAGCCGGAGGCGACCGCATTCTGGAGCATCGGCGTGTCGACCACTTCGCGCGCCGACCGGCCGGCCCATGCGGCGAGACCTTCGCCGAGCCGTCCGACCTTGCGGGCATCCTTCACCAGCGTCAGCCCGGCGCGCACCGGCGCGGCACCGCCGGCCGACACATAGGTCACGGCCGTCACCGCGAGGCCCGCGGTGGCCAGGCCGAGCACGAGGCGGTCGGTGTCCTCGCCCATGGCGAGATGCTTGCCTTCGCGGACGACGTCCCTGATATCGCCGATCACGAAGAGATCGCCGGCAACGGTCCCGGACAGGCTCGCGACATCATCGGCATTGCCGGTGACGAGCCCGGTGGCAAAGCGCCTGGCGAAATGCGATGTGGAATTTTCAGTTTTGACGGCATCGCTGACCCGGCTCAGGAGATCGTCGGGCAGCGCGATGTTGCGGTCATGCGCGAGCGTGACAAAACTGTCGGCGAGATCGCCATCCCCGGCCGCGAGCGCTGCCTCGATATTGTCCTGAACCAGGCGGTCGTTGTGCGCGAGAGCCGCATCGAGCTTGAGTTCCGACAGGGCCGCGGGATCGTCCCGGGCGGCGAGAATCGCGCCGGCCTCGCGGGCATGCGGTGCTACCTGCACGAGCACAAGGCTGCATGCGGCGATCCCGGTCAATGCTGAGCTGATTCGCAGCCACTTCATGCTGAAAGCCTGGACGGTCCTAAGATCAGTTGCGCCTGATGGTTCGTCTTTTGCCGCAATTGTACGCGTCCGCAGACATAGTATGCCAAAATTGCGACACAACGTCCCCGACGAAAGAAGGGCTTCTCTCAGGCCGCAAGATTGTGTCGAATTTGCATGAGCAAATGAGCATGGGGCAATTGCGGAGCTTTCGGTTCCGCTGGACTAGCAATCACCTGCACCCATCAGTATGGTCCGCGGCGCCTTAATGATGCCGCGTCAGTTCGTGATTGTGTCTGCCACCATTGCCACTCCAGGATGAGTTACGATGTCCGACCATGTCGTCCCGCACTTCCATAACGATGCCGGTGTCCCCGTCATCGAGATCGGCTCGCAAGAGTTCATGTGCGTCGGCGCCAACCCTCCGTTCGATCATCCGCACGTCTTCCTCGATCTCGGCAATGACAACGAGATCATCTGCCCGTACTGCTCGACGCTGTACCGCTTCGCGGCCGACCTGAAGGCGGGCGAAGCCCGTCCGCCGGAATGCGTGCTGAAGGACAAGGTGGCCTGACCGTTCACCTCGGTCAGGGGTGGCCCTCCCGCGAACGATCGTCATCGCCGGTGCCGGAATCGGAGGACTGACGGCTGCGCTTGCGCTGGCCGCCCGCGGCTTTCGCATCGTCGTGCTGGAAAAGGCCGAGCGGCTCGAGGACGTCGGCGCCGGCCTGCAACTCTCCCCCAATGCCAGCCGCGTGCTGGTCGAGCTCGGTCTGACGGAACGGCTGAAGCTGCGCGCGGTCGTCCCGGACGCGGTCTCGATCATGAGCGCGCGGGCCGGCGGCGAACTTTTGCGGATGCCGCTCGGCGAACCCGCGGCCCATCGCGCCGGCGCCCCCTATTGGGTGGTCCATCGCGCCGACCTGCAATCCGCGCTCGCCGGCGCGATCGCGGACCATCCCGATATCGACTTGAAGTTGGGCGCGACGTTCGAGGATGTCGCTCCCCATGCCAGGGGACTGACGGTCGTCCATCGCAGCGGAACCATCCGCCGTAGCGATCTCGCCAGCGCCCTGATCGGTGCCGACGGCATCTGGTCGACAGTCCGCCAGCATTTGTTTCCCGAGGTGCAGCCGCGCTTCTCCGGGTTGATCGCCTGGCGCGGCACGCTCGATGCCACGCAGCTGCCCAAGGAGTACACCGCGCGGCGGGTCCAGCTCTGGATGGGCTCAAACGCCCATCTCGTCGCCTACCCGATCGCCGGCGGCCGCCAGCTCAACGTGGTCGCGGTGCTGCCGGGCACCTGGAACAGGCCGGGTTGGAGCACGCCCGGCGATCCTCTCGAGGTGATGGACGCGTTCGCAGCGCCGCGCTGGCCGCCGACGGCGCGGATGATGCTCGCCGCCGTCGACAGCTGGCGCAAATGGGCGCTGTTCGCCGTTCCGGACGGATGCCCCTGGAGCGAGGGTCAGGTCGCGCTGCTCGGCGACGCCGTGCACGCGATGCTGCCGTTCGCAGCCCAGGGCGCCGGCATGGCGATCGAGGATACAGCCGTGCTCGCCCGGCACCTGAGCGTCGAGGCTGCCGAGAATGCAGCCGGCGTCGCGGCTGCGCTGAAGCAATATGGCCTGATACGTCAGGCCCGTGTCAGGAAGGTGCAGCGCACCGCGCGGCAGCAAGGCCGGATCTATCATCTCGGCGGCCCGTTCGCGCTCGCGCGCGATCTCGCGATCCGCGCACTCGGGCCGGACCGTATGCTGGCGCGGCAGGACTGGATCTACGGCTGGCGGCCCTGACGCGGGAGCCGCAGCGCCCTAGCGTTTCGGAGCGGGCTTGATGTCCGGCCGCTGCGGCACAGTGGTCGCCGGCGCCGCATTGGGCGGCGTTTCCCGGCACCGATTGCTGCGCCAGGCGTCGTCGGCCAACTGCGCCGAGCCACGGACCGCGACGTAATCGTTGCGATAGGCGAGCTCGGACACGACCGCGCCGCCGGTCCCTGTCTCCGCCTTGTCCATCAGCTTCTGCAATTCGGCGGTGCGGGCGGCGAGCGCCTTGCGCTCCCCTTCGAGCTGCTTGCAGTCGTACAATTCGTATTTGGCGGGATCGGCAAAGCCCGGAGCGATCGTCTCGCTCACGCCGGCGCAGCCGGACAGCGCGAAGCCGGCCGCGACCAGCGCGGCAACCGCGCAGCAGGCGCGCAGGGAAGAGGAAAGCGAAGCAGCCATGGCCGGAAAAATAGTCCCCGTGAATTGAGAATGCCTAAAGCAGGGCCAAATGTCCGGATTGAGGCTTTGCCTTGTGCCGCCGGCTCGCTTAAGGAAGAACCGCCCGCCCAGCACGGCAAGCGCCAATTCCAGACGGCTGGACGGGACTTAAGTGTTTGATCTCTTTGGATCAAGCGGGCATGGCGGAATTGGTAGACGCAAGGGACTTAAAATCCCTCGGTGCGCAAGCGCTGTGCCGGTTCGACCCCGGCTGCCCGCACCATTTGAGCTGACGACGCCGACTGCGCCCACAGCAGGATCCAGAAGCAGACGATCGCGACCGTGAGCAGGTCGAATCCGTCCACGAACGCAATGCCGGAGACCGCCACCACGAACGGAATGGCGATCGCGATCGTCAGCACGATCGCCACCATCACCGCAGGCAGGTCGACGATCAGAACGGCGGCATAAAGCGCCGCCTCGAAAAAGGCATAGACCTTCAGTCTCGGCGCGCAGAGATAGAGCGCGTACATCGCGAGCACGGTGATGCGCAGCGCGGTGTCGGGATGATCCATCAACCAGTCGTCGAGGGCCTGAAGCGGCGAGATGTTCGCGCCCCTGCCCCGTGCCCTGACCATGCGCCACACGAAAATGCCGAGCGGCGCGAGCACGAGCGCGACCGCGATGAGCCCATAGAGCACGGCAACGACCGGCTTGCTGCCGGCGAGCGACACGCGGTCGGCAAGTGTCTGGGCGAAGAAGAGCAGAGACGGATTATCCTCGCTTCCCGGCGAATGCTGTCCGGGAATCTGGCCGAAGATCGCGCTCAACCAGCTTGAAAACAGCTCGGGATAGAACACCATTGAAACCAGAATCGGCAGCGCGAACATGCCCGCCGCTACCGCGATCAGGACAAGCCTGCGACGTCTCGGCTGCGGCAGGAGATAGAGCGCGGCAAGGACCGGGACAAACACCAGCTTGAACGAGGTGACGAGGCCGAGCAGGGCCGCGCCGGCGAGCTGCGGCACGAAGCCCGCATCCTTGCGCCCTTCGGACTGCGCCGGACGCAGCAGCAGCGCAAGCGATGCAGCCGTCAGCAGGCCGCTTAGCATCGCGAAATTGCCGCTCGCCAGGACCCATTCGAACCCGAGAAAACCCCCAAGCGCGAACACGCCACGCAGCACGACGTCGCGCAGGCCCTCGCGGCCCCTGCCGAGACCGGGCAGCAGCAGCACGCAGATCAGCCCAAGCACGAGATAGATGGCCTTGTAATGCGCGACGAGAAAGCCGCCGGCACAGAGCGGCCGAAAGGCATCGAGGGTGACCGGAAGATAGGGATAGGAAAGATCAGTGCCCTTCAGGTTCCTGACGAAATAGGGATCGCGTCCCTCGCGATGGGCATCCACCGCCGCACAGTTGACCCGCACGTCCGCGCCGAAAGTGTTGTTGACGCTGAGATCGACGGCGACGGCCGTGGGGAGCAATACGGCCAAGATCAGCAGGAAGCGGCTCAGCCGGCTCCTCCGCGGCGCCCCCGCGGCAAGCGACCGCTCCGCTCCTGCGTCTGCGGACGAGGCGACGCTCGTCATGGACGCACGGCCTTCTGCTCGAGGCGTTCCGGCTCGGCTCGAAAATCGAGCAAGAGGATCCAGAAGCACATCAGTGCGACCGCGAGCTGGACAAAGCCACCTTCGATCGTAACCCCCGTGATCGAGACCAGCGTCGGAACGGCAACGCCGATGGTCAGGACCGCTGCAAGGGCTGCAGCCGGAAGATCGACGATCAGGACGGCGGCGTAAACCGCGAGCTCGAAGAACGCATATTCCTTCAGGCGCGGCGAGCAGAGATAGAGGCCGTACATCGCAAGCACCGTGATCCGCATCGCGGCCTGGGGATGATCGATCAGCCAGCGGTCGAGGCGTCCCAGTAACGATCCCTCATTGTTGCGGACCGCGCGCAGCAGCGAACAGCCGAGTGGCGCGAGCACGAGCGCACTCGCCGCCAGCGCGTAAATGGCGAACACGAGCGGCTTGCTGTCGGCAAGTCCAACGCGGTCCACGATGGTCTGTGCCCACAGCAGCAGCGACGGATTGGTTTCCTCGATCTGGACAGAATGCTGACCGGGGATCCCGCCCGTGATCGCGAGCAACCAGCTCGAGAACAAGTCTGGATAGAAGACGACCGAAACCAGGATCGGCAGCGCGAAGCCAAGGCCCGCCACCGTCATCAGGACAAGTTTCCGCCGCCGCGGCAGCGGCAGGAAATAGAGCGCGGCCAGTACCGGGCAGAAGACAAGCTTGAACGACATGACAAGGCCGAGCAACGCGGCACCCGCGACACGAGGCGCGTCATTCCGATCGTGGCCTGCCTCGGGCTTCACGGGGCGAAGCAGAAGGGCAAGTGCTGCGGCGGTCAGTCCGCCGCCGAGGATCGCGAAATTGCCCGAGGCCAGCACCCATTCGAAACCAACGAACGCGCCGAGCACGTAAAGTCCCCTCAGCGCCACGTCGCGCAAGCTGCGTGTCCGGCCGATCCCGGGCAGCAACAGGCTACAGAGCACGGCGATGGCGAGAAAGACGCCGCGGCGATGGTCGACAAGAAAGCCGCCTGCGCACAACGGACGAAAGGCGTCCAGCGTCGCCGGCAGATAGGGATAAGAGAACCGGGTGCCCTTCAGATTTTTCACGTAGTACGGATCGAGCCCGTCGACATGCGCCTCGACCGCGGCGCAGTTGACGCGGACGTCCCAGCCGTAATTCATATCGGGCGCGGCATAGTTGGCGAGATTGCAGAGCACCAGCACCGCCACCAGTGCGATCAGGCAGGCAAGCCGGGCGTTGCGCTGGCCGGCCATCTCGGCCGACGGTCCCGACCATCGTGCTGTTCCGGTGACGTCCGACACCCCTGATACCCTGCCTGCTCGCTATATCCCCTCAACGCCGCCTGATCGGCGTCCGGTCAGGCCACATTGGACAGGATGCGTTGCGGATTCATCTCCCCGACTGGTTGTCCCCGGTGTTATGGTGAATCCCTGGTTTCAAACTTGTGCCTGGCGCGACGCGCGGGCGGCCAGTCGCGCGTGACGGCGGCGACGATCTCGATCTGCCTGAGCCGGCGACCTCTTCACCATTTGTTGTCCCTCCCGGTCCCGCCTGACAGCCATCCCAAAACATGGGTTGTGCGATGCAGCATGGGCCTTAGATGTGCGCTCTGGAATCAAAGGTGAGCTGCTTGTCCGACGTCAATGCCGACGACTGGGTGTCCTCCGGGCACCGTCCGATGGGTTTTCCCGAATTCGTTGTCGTGATCGCGTCCATCATGGCGCTAAATCCGCTCGCGATGGACATGATGCTGCCCGCGCTGCCCAATATCGGCGCGGCCTTCGGCATTCCCAACGCCAACCATCTTCAGCTCGTGCTGTCGACCTTCCTGATCGGCTTCGGCGCGGGACAGTTCGTCATGGGTCCCTTGTCCGACCGGTTCGGGCGCCGGCCGGTGCTGCTCGGCGGCATGGCGGTCTATGCGGTGGCGAGCGTGCTGGCGGTCGCTGCGCCCTCGTTCGAGACGCTACTGCTCGCCCGTGCGCTTCAGGGCCTCGGCACCTCGGCGACGCGCGTGATCGCGACCTCGATCGTGCGCGACTGCTATGCCGGCCGCCGCATGGCGAGCGTGATGTCGCTTGCCATGATGATTTTCATCGCCGTGCCCGTGATTGCGCCCTCGTTCGGACAGGCCGTGCTGCTGGTCACGCAATGGCGCGGCATTTTCGTCGTGCTGATGCTCTACGGCGTGCTCGCGCTCGCATGGAGCGTGCTGCGACTGCCCGAAACCCTCCCCGAGTCCGAACGCAGATCGCTGGCGCCGGCCGACGTGCTCTCGGCCTTCCGCCAGACCGTCACCAACCGCCAGACCATCGGCTATGCAACGGCCGCCGGCGCCGTCATGGGCGCGCTGTTCGCCTTCGTATTCTCCGCGCAGCAGGTGTTCACCGGCATCTATCACCTCGGCCACTATTTCCCGCTCGCCTTTGCGGCGATCGCGGCCGGCACCGCCATTGCCGGTTTCCTCAACGCCAGATTTGTCGGCACGCTCGGCATGCGCGTGATCTCACACGGCGCGCTGACGCTCTACACCGCAGTGGCCGGCGTGATGCTGCTGACCGAGATCCTAGGTGTGCTGCCGCTTCCGCTGTTCATGGTGCTGTCGGCGCTGATGATGTTCTCGTTCGGCATGATGGTCGCCAATTTCACCGCGCTCGCGATGGAGCCGCAGGGCCACATCGCCGGCACCGCCTCCTCGCTCTACGGCTCGATCACGACGCTGATCGGCATCGCGGTCGGAACCGCGATCGGCCAGAGCTTTGACGGCACGCTGCTGCCGTTCTCGATCGGATTCTTCCTGTCGACGCTTGCAGCGCTCGCGATCGTTCTGGTGGTGGAGAAGGGACGGCTGTTCAAGCCGCATCATCGCCCCATCGTGTGAGGAACTTCGCAGGCGCCTCGATGTTGTCCTGCAGCATTTTCGAGAGATGCCTCATGGAACCGAAACGCAACGAAACCGATCACGCGTCGGAACAGACTGAGGCGCAGCGAAAGGCTGCTGACGCAAAGCGGCCCGCCTCCACACCGGCCTTCGCAAGCGAAGGCCTTGAACGGGTGCGCGACAGCCATTGCTGAGCGACGCGCCTATTCCGGATTGCGCCTGCTGGCGCTGAAATCCTGCGCTGCGCTTTCGGGCGATGCGCCGCTGCTCGCGCGTGGCGGCACCATCAGCACGACCACGTTCCGGCTCAGGCCCGGCCGGCCCCACAGCGAGGCCTGCACGGTGAATTCCCGCCTGACAAAGTTTTCGGCGCGCGCGGACACCCATTCCATCCAGCGGCCGCAATCATCCTGATCACGGAAACAGAGCGCTGCCCAACCCCGGTCGAGCGTCGTCTGGCGCGGCAGGCCCCAATCGTACTGGTGCTCGAACGGCCGCGAATAATGCGGATGATCGGGACTGTAGAAGGCCGTGGCGAAAGCGAGCGAATCGTCACCACTGACGGCTCCGAGCGGCTCGCCGGTCAGGTCGCGCCATTGCCGGGTGAGCTCGCCAGCTGCCTGCGCGTAAAGATTCCGTCCCTCTTCATAACCGTGGCTATTGCGATAGACGGCATGGATCGGCGCGGCGACCAGGATGGCGACAAGCGCAACGCCGGCGACAATGACCGCCACATTGACGGTGTAGAACCGTTCGACGGGATAACGCGCGCCGCAGACGATCAGCACGACGAACAGGAACAATCCCTGCAAGCCCCATAGCGACGGCAGATCCGTGCCCATCGCGAGCGACGTCAGGACCGGCAGAGCAATCGTGCCGATGGCAACGTAGAAGAGAAGCCGAAGGCCCGGGCTCATCGCGGCGAAGTCGGCCGGAAACTGCTTGAGCCGCGTACCCGCGACGAGCACCCAGATCACGGCGGCGACGCTGATGGCTGCCAGCAGTCCCAGCAGAAAATTCCTGACGTCACCGAGCGAGCTGACGGCATTGCCGTTGGCGTGGTTCAGCGCGTAGGTGAAGGTCGATGCGCCCGTGGTCGCGAGCCAGTAGATGTGCGGTGACAGCGCCGCGAGCCCGGTGACGACCGAAATCCAGGGCGACGCCGAGCTGAAATAGGCGCGCCGCGCCGGATGCGCCAGCGCGGCGAATGCAAAGCTCGTGACCAGGAAGATCGAGTAGTATTTTCCGGCCATGGCGAGCGCCGTGGTGCATCCAAGCGCGACCGCCCAGACAGCGGACCTGGTCTCGAACGCGCGTAGAAAACACCATATGGCAAGCGGCCAGATCGCGAGCAGCACGGCATTGGCGTTGAAGCGCTGGGCGTGGAATTGATAGGCCGGCGTCAGCATGAGGAGCAGGAGCACCAGGATGCGCTTGTGGCCGGTCACGAATTGCCGCGCGACGCAATCGACGAAGACCAGCGCGAGGCCCGCATTCACCATCGCCATCAGTTGCAGCGACCAGTCGCTGGGCGGGAAGACGGCGGTCCATGCAGCCGCGATCCAGCCCATCAGCGGCGGATGCTTGTGATAGCCGAAGGCGAAATTGCGTCCCAGCGTCCAGGCCTCGAGCGTGTCGGGATGCAGCCCGCCGCCGGCATAGGCGATGGCGAGGTACAGCGCCCAGATCGCAACGAAGCACGCGATGAGGAGCGGCACGGCCCAGCCTGCCTCAACGCCATCCAGCCAGCGCAGCAATGGCCGGCGCCAGCGCGACGGCGCGCGATCCGACCGTTCGGCCATCGCCTGCAATGCAAAATCGGGCAAGGGAATCAAACCAACGGATTCAAATCGATGGAAGGGAAAGTGATGTCCGAGGACCAACCATCTATTTCAGTTCGGAAACAAATAGCAATGATTGGAGTCTGGAAGACTTAAAGTTCGGCGGATTTCGCCGACGCAGGACCGCCAAACGACAACGGCGCCGCTGATGATGGCGGCGCCGCGTGATGATTGGACGAAAGGTGCAGGGAAACATCTTTCCCTGTTCCGACTTGCCTTACTCGGACTTGTCGATGTTCCAGAACACCGGCGTCGCCGGGCCGTCGAGCACGCCGGAGAGCGACTTCCGCCACGCGCTTGGCGCCTGATACTGACCGAGCGGGACATAGAGCACCTGATCATAGGTCTCTTTCTGGATCTCGGTTGCCACTTTCTTCTGATCATCGAGCGAGGCCGCGCGAACGAAGGCGTCCTTGAGCTGCTCGACCCTGGCGTCCTCCGCCCAGCCGAACCAGCCGCCCTTCTTGCCCTGCCCGCCGACAGCGACATTGGAGATCGGATTGACCACGTCGGCGCTGACCCAGTTTGTGATGAACATGTTCCAGCCGCCCTCCTTCGGGGGCTTCTGGCTGGCGCGCCGGCTCACCACCGTCTGCCAGTCGGTCGCCTGCAGATCGACCTTGAAGCCGGCTTCGCGCAGTTGCTGGGCCACCACGATCGGTTGAGCCTTCAGCGTCAGCACGTCGCCCGGCGCCATGAGCACAATTGGTGTCCCGTCGTAACCGGATTCGGCGAGCGCCTTCCTGGCCGCAGCAATGTCGCCGCCCTTCGCGAGGGTCTCACCGCCGATATCCGTCGCGAACGGCGTGTCGCAGATGAAGACCGCGGCGCAAGTCCTGTAGTATTTGGGATTGCCGATCAGCGCATCGAGCACGTCCTTCTGGTTGACCGCCAGCAGTGCTGCGCGGCGGACCTTGACGTTATCGAATGGCGGATGGAGGAAGTTCATCCGCGCGCCGGTCTGGAAGCCGAACTTGTTCAGGATCTCGAGTTTGAGCTCCTTGTCGGCTTCGATGCTGGGCAACATTTCGAAGGCAGGATTTTCCATGAAATCGATGTCGCCCGACTGCAGCGCGTTCAATGCGGTCTGCGCATCCGGCATCGTGATCCATTCGACGCGATCGACCTTCACCACCTTGCCGCCGGTGGTCCAGCTCGCCGGCTCCTTGCGCGGCAGGTAGTCCGTGTTCTTGACGTAGACCGACTTCACCCCGGGCTGGAATTCGGCCTGCACGAACTTGAAGGGCCCGGAGCCGATCTGCTCGGGAATCTGCTTCTCCGGCGGCGTCTCGGCGAGACGCTTCGGCATCATGAAAGCGACCCGCGAGGACGGCTTGCCGATCGATTCCAGCACGAGCGCGTACGGCTCCTTCAGCTTCAGCGTGATGGTCTTGGGATCGGTCGCCTCGATGCTGGCGGTGAACAGCATCATCTGCTGCCCCATGCCATCGACAGCGGCCCAGCGCTTCAGGGAGGCAACGCAGTCTTCCGCGGTGACCGGCGTACCGTCATGCCACTTCAGGCCGTCGCGCAGCGTGAAGGTGTAGGTCAGCTTGTCGTCGGAGATCTTCCAGTCCGCCATCTGCGGCTGGATCTTGAAATTCGCATCCGTCGCGATCAGCGTGTCATAGACCATGTAACCATGATCACGCGCGATGTAGGCGCTGGTGAAGATCGGATCGAGGATGCGCAGATCCGAATGCATCACGGCGGTAATGGTCTTACCTGCGGCAAGAACTGGCGAGGCCAGTGCCGAGAGCGCCACGACTGAAATCGCAAGTCTGGAGACGAACGCCCGACGCCCCCGGCGCATGAGTTGGAACATTGAAGTTCTCCTGACGAGTTCTGCCGACAAGCTCTCCCGGCGAGCGGCGCCACTGATGACAGCGGCGCCGCGTGATGATTGGGACAGAAGGCGCGCTAACACGCGCCTTCGCCTTCGGGCTTGGCCTTACTCGGACTTGTCGATGTTCCAGAACACCGGGGTCGCCGGGCCGTCGAGCACGCCGGAGAGCGACTTCCGCCATGCGCTCGGCGCCAGATACTGGCCGAGCGGCACGTAGATCACCTGGTCATAGGCTTCCTTCTGGATCTCGGTCGCGATCTTCTTCTGATCGTCGAGCGAGGCAGCGCGGACGAAGTCGTCCTTGAGCTTCTCGATCTTGGCGTCTTCCGCCCAGCCGAACCAGCCGCCCTTCTTGCCCTGACCGCCGATCGAGAGATTGGAGATCGGGTTGGAGACGTCAGCGCTGACCCAGTTGGTGAAGAACATGTTCCAGCCGCCCTCCTTCGGGGGCTTCTGGCTGGCGCGACGGCTCACCACCGTCTGCCAGTCGGTCGCTTGCGCGTCGACCTTGAAGCCGGCTTCGCGGAGCAGCTGCACCGCGACGGTCGGCTGCGCCTTCAGCGTGACGACATCGCCGGGCACCATGACCACGACGGGCGTGCCGTCATAGCCGGACTCGGCGAGAGCCTTCTTGGCTTCCGTCATGCCGTTGCCCTTGACCAGCGTCTCGGAGCCGACGTCGGTTGCGAACGGGGTGTCGCAGATGAAGAAGGCGCCGCAGACCTTGTAGTACTTCGGGTTGCCGACCAGCGCGTCGAGCACGTCCTTCTGGTTCATCGCCAGGAAGGCCGCACGACGGATCTTCGGATTGTCGAAGGGCGGATAGAGGAAGTTCATGCGGCCAAGCGTTTGGTAGCCGAACTTGTTCAGCGTATCGACCTTGAGGTCGGGATTGCCTTCAAGCACCGGCAGCAGATCCCACGGTGGCACTTCCATGAAGTCGATGTCGCCCGACTGCAGCGCGTTCACCGCGGTCTGCGAGTCCGGCATGGTGATCCACTCGACGCGGTCGACCTTCACCACCTTGCCGCCGGCGGTCCAGCTCGCCGGCTCCTTGCGCGGCACGTAGTCGGTGTTCTTGACGTAGACCGCCTTCACGCCGGGCTGGAATTCGCCCTGCACGAACTTGAACGGACCGGAGCCGATCTGCTCCGGAATCTGCTTGTCCGGCGGCGTCTCGGCGAGGCGCTTCGGCATCATGAAGGGCACGCGCGAGGACGGCTTGCCGATCGATTCCAGCACGAGCGCGTACGGCTCCTTCAGCTTCAGCGTGATGGTCTTGGCGTCGGTCGCCTCGATGCTGGCCGTGAAGGTCATCATCTGCTGGCCCATGCCGTCGACGGCGGCCCAGCGCTTCAGCGAGGCGACGCAGTCTTCCGCCGTCACCGGCGCGCCGTCGTGCCACTTCAGTCCATCGCGCAGCGTGAAGGTGTAGGTGAGCTTGTCGTCCGAGATCTTCCAGTCCGCCATCTGCGGCTGGATCTTGAAGTTCGCATCCGTCGTGATCAGCGTGTCATAGACCATGTAGCCATGGTCACGCGTGATGTAGGCGGTGGTGAAGATCGGATCGATGATGCGCAGATCCGAATGCATCACCGCGGTGATGGTCTTGCCGGCCGCAAACACCGGCGAGGCCATCGCCGTCGCAAGCGCGACGACCGACAGCGCGAGTGTGGAGGCGAACGCGCGTCGCCCCCGGCGCATCAAGCTCAACATAGAAAGTTTCTCCTGGCGTGAAACTGTTCAAAGGCAGGTTATTGGTTGGGCATTCGGTTCGTTCCTTAGGCGAACTAACCTCATGCAATGCCTTTATCTTTTCGAGACTTGCAGACAGTGTTGAGCGCGTCAATCCGGTTTCGGTGCAGCCCATGGCATCGCGCGCACGGGCTCCACAATGACCGGTTTGGCTCTACAACTCTTCCCGCTTGTCCTGCCCGCGCCGATGCAATGCGCATTCCATCTTTTGAAGCTTGAGAGACATCAAGATGAATCCAGCCAATCTTCCCTTCGATTCCGAGGCGATGCTCGAGGGCCTGCGCACCTGGGTGGAATGCGAGAGCCCGACCTGGGACGCAGGAGCGGTCAACCGTATGCTCGATATCGCAGCGCGGGATATGGCGATCATGGGTGCGACCATCGAGCGCATCGCCGGCCGTCAGGGCTTTGGCGGCGTCGTCCGCGCGCGCTTCCCGCATCCAAAGCAGGGCGAGCCGGGCATCCTGATCGCCGGGCACGTGGATACCGTCCACCCGGTCGGCACCATCGAGAAGCTCAAATGGCGGCGCGAGGGCAATAAGTGCTACGGCCCGGGCATCTACGACATGAAGGGCGGCAACTATCTCTCGCTGGAAGCGATCCGGCAGCTGGCGCGCGCGTCCTTCACCACGCCGCTGCCGGTCACCATCCTGTTTACGCCGGACGAGGAAGTCGGCACGCCCTCGACGCGCGACATCATCGAGGCGGAAGCTGCGCGCAACAAATATGTGCTCGTGCCCGAGCCCGGCCGCGCCGACAACGGCGTCACGACCGGACGTTACGCCATCGCGCGATTCAATCTGGAAGCGACGGGGCGGCCGAGCCACGCCGGCGCGACCCTATCGGCGGGACGCTCGGCAATCCGCGAGATGGCAAGGCAGATTCTTGCGATCGACGCGATGACGACGGAAGACTGCACTTTCTCGGTCGGCGTCGTGCATGGCGGGCAGTGGGTCAACTGCGTTGCAACGACTGCCACCGGCGAAGCGCTCTCCATGGCGAAGCGCCAGGCCGATCTCGACCGCGGCGTCGAGCGGATGCTGGCCCTGTCGGGCACCGCGAACGACGTCAACTTCAAGGTGACGCGTGGCGTGACGCGGCCGGTGTGGGAGGCGGATGCCGGCACCATGGCGCTGTATGAAAAGGCGCGCGGCATCGCCAAATCTCTCGGCGCGGAATTACCGCATGCGAGCTCCGGCGGAGGCTCCGACGGCAACTTTACGGGCGCGATGGGAATTCCGACGCTCGACGGTCTCGGCGTGCGCGGCGGCAATGGCCACACGCTCGAGGAGTTCATCGAGGTCGAGAGCCTGGTTGAACGCGGGCGCTTGATGGCTGGGTTGCTTGCGACGCTGGAGTAATTGAATCAACTTCGCACTGCACAATGCGTTGGCAGGCGCGGTTCAAATTTAGCCTTGTCTAAAAATAAGGCGCATCGTACTGCTCGATGGTCCACGCGACGATGCGGGAGAGATCGCAATGAAGGCTTCCAGCTTTCATTGCGGCGCCGACGGAGCAACCGCCCCGGAAACTCTCAGGCAAAAGGACTGTATCGTCAGGACGATCTGGAGAGAGACGGCACGAATGAGACATCGTGACGTCCACCGAAGGGGATAGTCCGTATTGGCCTTGTGAGGTCCGCCCTCGCCGAGGTCCGTGTCGGATCAAGCTCTCAGGTAACCGTGACAGATGGGGCGCCGCCAACGGCTTTCGGGCCGGCGGTTAGCCGACTCTAACTCACGGGAGCCCCGACTTCATCATGACTCATATCGCCATCATTGGCGCCGGCATCACCGGCGTAACGACTGCCTATGCCCTGCTCGAACGCGGCTTTGAGGTGACGGTGCTCGACAAGCATCGCTACGCCGCGATGGAGACCTCGTTTGCGAACGGCGGGCAGCTCTCCGCCAGCAATGCCGAGGTGTGGAATAGCACCGCCACGATCCTGAAAGGCCTGCGCTGGATGTTCCGGCGCGACGCGCCGCTGCTGATGAACCCGCGGCCGAACTGGCACAAATATTCCTGGATGAGCGAGTTCGTCGCCAATATCGGAAACTACCGCGCCAACACGATTCTGACCACGCGGCTCGCGATCGAAGCCCGCAAGCACCTGTTCGAGATTGCGGCACGCGAAGGCATCGACTTCGATCTCGAACGTCGCGGCATCCTCCATATCTATAACGACAGGAAGGGTTTCGAGTCCGGCCTGCGCGTCAACGCACTGCTGCAGGAAGGTGGGCTCGATCGGCGCCCGGTGACTTCGGAGGAAATCCGCACGATCGAGCCGACGCTGCGCAAGGATTATTACGGCTTCTACACGCCGTCGGATGCGACCGGCGACATTCATAAGTTCACGCGCGGGCTGGCGGACGCCTGCAAGCGTCGCGGCGCAACCTTCATCCATGAGGCCAATATCGATTCCGTCGCCCCGGCCGGCGGAGGCTTTGTCATCGGCTGGGCTGATCTGTCCGCAAGCGACGCGGTCGCCTCCGCGCGCGGCGTGCTGAAGGTTGATGGCGTCGTGGTCTGCGCCGGCGTTGCCAGCCGTCACTTCGCCGCCATGCTCGACGAGCGCGTCAACGTCTATCCGGTGAAGGGCTATTCGATCACCGTGCACCTCGATACCGACGAAAGCCGTAGCGCGACGCCGACCGTCAGCCTGCTCGACGAAGCCGCCAAGATCGTCACCAGCCGGCTCGGCGCGGATCGTTTTCGCGTTGCCGGCACGGCCGAGTTCAACGACTTCAACCGCGACATCCGCGCCGACCGCGTGCAGCCATTGATCGACTGGGTGCGCAGCAATTTCCCGGCGGTCGAGACGTCTCGCATTATTCCGTGGGCCGGGCTGCGTCCGATGATGCCCGACATGATGCCGGTGGTGCGAGCAGGCCGGATGCCCGGCGTGTTCTTCAACACCGGCCACGGCCATCTCGGCTGGACGTTATCGGCCGCGACCGCGCAAATGATTGCCGCAACCATCGACGGCTGGCGCGGGCTCAATGCGCCGCCAACCGTCCCTTCGCTTCGGGGCGAACTTGCGGTTGAGCGCGAGATGCGCTGTGCATCCTGAGTGGTCGCAAAACCGATGCGGGGCGGCCTCTTGCGACCGCCCTGCCCTTGGCACACAATTTGCCCCGAGACGACGGTTCTCCGGCCGGCTTTTCCAGCCCGAACGACAGGCACGCATGATAGACACGATCGAATCCACGGGTGCCCTCTGGGCGTCGCAAGTTCCGCAGCCGGAGATAGGTTCATGCTAGGTTATCTCATTCGCCGCGTTCTGGCTGCGGTGCCCGTGATGGGCGTCGTCGCGCTGTTCGTGTTCCTGTTGCTGCGGCTGACGCCCGGCGACCCGGCCGCGATCCTCGCCGGCGACAATGCGACGCCGGAGCGGCTGGAGCGGATTCGCGCCTCGCTCGGCCTCAACGAGCCGCTGATCGTGCAGTTCATCACCTGGGTCGGCAAGCTCTTGCACGGCGATCTCGGCACGTCGCTGATCTCCAACCTGCCGGTCATGAAGATGATCGGCCAGCGCGTCGAGCCGTCGATCTCGATCGCGCTGTCGACCATCATCCTCGCCGTCATCGTCGCCGTGCCCTTGGGGGTGATCGCGGCCTGGAAGCACGGCACCTGGATCGACCGTTTCGTGATGGGCCTCTCCGTGCTCGGCTTCTCGGTGCCGGTGTTCGTGGTCGGCTATGTCCTGATCGAGGTCTTTGCGATCGACCTGCGCTGGGTGCCGGTGCAGGGCTTCAAGAGCATCTCGACCGGCTTCGGCGCCTTCTTCGAGCGCATCATCCTGCCGACCTGCGCGCTCTCCTTCATCTACATCGCGCTGATCGCGCGCATGACGCGCGCGGCGATGCTCGATGTGCTCGGCGAAGATTACGTGCGAACGGCACGCGCCAAGGGCATCAACGAGGTCGCGGTGATGATGCGGCACGCGCTGCGCAACGCCGCTGTGCCCGTGATCACCGTGATCGGTACCGGCTTCGCGCTACTGATCTCCGGCGTCGTCGTGACCGAGAGCGTGTTCAACATCCCAGGCATCGGCCGCCTCACCGTCGATGCGGTGCTGGCGCGCGACTATCCGGTGATCCAGGCGATGATCCTGCTGACCTCGCTGATCTACGTCGTCGTCAATCTCCTGATCGACGTCGCCTACACGCTGCTCGATCCCCGGATCCGGTACTGAGGCTAGGACAACAACAAAATGTCAGTCGATACCCTTCCCCAGTCATCCATTCCGATCACGTCGCCGCTGCGGCCGCGTTTCGGCTTCCTCACCTCGACACCGATCATCGCCACGGCGACGGTGTTGCTCGCGCTGATCGTGCTAATCTCGGTCCTGGCGCCGCTGATCGCGCCGCATGATCCGATCCAGCTTGCACCGTCACTGCGGCTGAAGCCCTCCTCGGCGCAATTCCTGCTCGGCACCGACGCCTACGGCCGCGACCTGCTGTCGCGCGTCATCTATGGCGGCCGAATCTCGCTTCTGATCGGCATCGGCTCGGCGATCCTCTCGATCGTCATTGGCCTTGCGATCGGTCTTGTCTCCGGCTTCTTCAAGCTGATCGATTCCGTCCTGATGCGCGTCATGGACGGCCTGATGGCGATGCCGAGCATCTTGCTCGCCATCGCCGTGGTTTCGCTGTCCGGCGCCAGCATCTGGACCGTGCTGATCGCGATCACCATTCCCGAGATCCCGCGCGTGGCGCGCCTGGTGCGCTCGGTGGTGCTGTCGGCGCGCGAAGAGCCTTATGTCGAAGCGGCGATCTCGGTCGGCTCGTCGCTGCCAAAAATCATGTGGCGGCATCTGATGCCGAACACGATCGCGCCGCTGATCGTCCAGGGCACCTATGTCTGCGCCTCCGCCATCCTCACCGAGGCCATCCTCTCCTTCCTCGGCGCCGGCATCTCGCCGGAGACGCCGACCTGGGGCAACATCATGGCCGAGGGCCGCCAGTATTTTCAGCTCAAGCCGACGCTGATCTTCTGGCCGGGCCTGCTGCTCTCGATCGCCATCCTCAGCATCAATCTGATCGGCGACGCCGCCCGCGACGCACTCGATCCCCGCATGAAGCAGCGGGAGGGCAAGTGATTTGTCTCGCCAGCCGTGCCCCTTGTTCCGTCATTGCGAGCGAAGCGAAGCAATCCAGTCTGCCTCCGCGGAAAGATTTCTGGATTGCTTCGTCGCTTCGCTCCTCGCAATGACGACGGAGTGACCTGATGACCAACCCCATTCTCGACATCAACAACCTCGTCGTCTCCGTCGGCAAGAAGCCGGGCGGGCCCAAGATCATCGACGGCATCTCGGTCCAGGTGCACCAGGGCGAGACGCTGTGCCTCGTCGGCGAAAGCGGCTCGGGCAAGTCGGTGACCTCGCTCACCACGATGGGCCTGCTGCCGAAGGGCACGCTGGTTCCGACCAGCGGCAGCGTCAAGCTGGTCGGCGAGGAGATCCTCACCGCGACCGACCGCCGCCTGCGCCAGCTGCGCGCGACGCAGATGGCGATGATTTTCCAGGAGCCGATGACCGCGCTCAATCCGGTCGTGCCCGTCGGCCGCCAGATCGACGAAGTCTTGCGCGCCCACACCGATCTCGATGCCAGGGCACGCAAGAAGCGGATCCTCGACATGATGGAGCAGGTGCGCCTGCCCCAGGTCGAGCGCATCTTCGCCTCCTACCCGCACCGCCTCTCCGGTGGCCAGCGCCAGCGCATCATGATCGCGATGGCGCTGGTGCTGGAGCCGAAGCTGCTGATTGCCGACGAGCCGACCACCGCGCTTGACGTCACCACGCAGAAGCAGATCTTGACCCTGATCCGTGACCTCCAGCGCGATCACGGCACCGCCGTGCTGTTCATTACCCACGACATGGGCGTGGTCGCCGAGATCGCGGACCGCGTCGCGGTGATGCGGCAGGGGCGTCTGGTTGAAACCGGCCCGCTCGACACCGTGCTGCGCAATCCGACCATGGAGTACACCCGCAACCTGCTCTCTGCGGTGCCGAGCCTGGTGCCCCGGGCAGCACGGCCCGAGACCAAGGAACCGGTGGTGCTGGAGGCCAACGAGCTCAGCAAGGTCTATAAAGAGCGCGCGTTCTTCGGCAAAGGCCGCGAGGTCGTTGCCGCCGACAAGGTGACGCTCACCCTGCGCAAGGGCCGCACGCTCGGCATCGTCGGCGAAAGCGGCTCGGGCAAGTCGACGGTCGCGCGCTGCATCGTGCGCCTGATCGATCCGACCTCCGGCGGCGTGCGGCTGGCCGGCCGCGAGATCTCCGACATCTCGCGCCGCCTGCTGCAGCCGCACCGGCAGAAGATCCAGATCGTGTTCCAGGATCCCTACCGCTCGCTCAACCCGCGTGTCACCGTCGGCGAGAGCATCGCGGAAGGCCCGATCAATTACGGCGTCTCGCATGCCGATGCCATGAAGCGCGCCCGCGAGCTGCTCGAGCTGGTCGGCCTGCCGGCCGACGCGGTGTCGCGTTATCCGCACCAGTTCTCCGGCGGCCAGCGCCAGCGTATCGCCATTGCGCGCGCGCTCGCACTCGATCCCGATGTGCTGGTCGCGGACGAAGCCGTCTCCGCGCTCGACGTGTCCGTGCAGGCGCAGGTGCTGGAACTCCTGCACGAGATCCAGAAGCGGCTCGGCATCGCCATCCTGTTCATCACCCACGATCTGCGCGTCGCCGCCCAAATCTGCGACGAGGTCGTGGTGATGCAGCACGGCCGCGTCGTCGAGCAGGGCCCGGCCGGCGCGGTGCTGACGCATCCGCAGGAGGCCTACACGCGGGCCTTGCTCGAAGCAGCGCCGGGCCGCGGCTGGGATTTTGCGAATTTCCGGCCGGTGTCGGACGGTGTGGCGGCGACGGCTTGATCCACATACTCCGTCATTGCGAGCGGAGCGAAGCAATCCAGACTGCCGCAACGGAAAGATTCTGGATTGCTTCGCTTCGCTCGCAATGACGGGAGCGATCACCAGCATTCGAAAATGACTTAAAGCCATGCGCGGCGACATGGGCTTCCCACCTTGCCCTCGCCTGAGCGCCAAGGCTAACGTCGCGAACTTTCAATCGCTGGACTTGCATTGATGACACGTATCGCCGTCGGCGGCTTCCTGCACGAGACCAACACCTTCGCTCCGACGAAGGCGACGTTCGCTGACTTCCAGCATGGCGGCGGCTGGCCGGCGATGACGGAAGGTGCCGACGTGCTGAAGGTGATGCGGCGCATCAATGTCGGCCTTGCCGGCTTCGTCGACAGCACTGAGGCCAATGGCTGGGAACTCGTTCCGACGATCGCCTGTGGTGCAAGCCCCTCGGCGCATGTCACCAAGGACGCCTTCGAGCGCATCGTGAAGGTGATGGTCGACGGCATCGCGGCCGCGGGCCCGATCGACGCGGTCTATCTCGATCTGCATGGCGCGATGGTCACCGAGCATCTCGACGACGGCGAAGGCGAGATTCTGGCGCGCGTGCGCCGCGTCATCGGCAAAGACATTCCGCTGGTCGCGAGCCTCGACCTCCACGCCAACGTCACGCCCGAGATGATGGAGCATGCGGACGCGCTGATTGCCTACCGCACCTATCCGCATGTCGACATGGCCGAGACCGGCCGCGCCTCTGCAAGGCACCTCGCATTGCTGCTGAAGACCAAGCAGCCCTTTGCAAAGTCGTTCCGCCAATTGCCCTTCCTGATCGCGATCAGCTGGCAATGCACCAACGACTTTCCCACCAAGGGCATCTATGAAAAGCTCGCCGCGCTCGAGAGCGACGCGGTTCCGACGCTCTCTTTCGCGCCGGGCTTCCCGGCGGCCGATTTCTGCGATTGCGGGCCGAGCGTGTTCGCCTATGGCAAGACGCAAGGAGATGCCGACCGTGCAGCGGATACGATCGCCAAGCTGATCGAAAGCCACGAGAACGATTTCGACGGCAAGATCTGGTCGCCTGATGATGGCGTCCGCCACGCCATGGAGCTTTCGAAGAGCGCGAGCAAGCCGATCATCATCGCCGATACTCAGGACAATCCCGGCGCCGGCGGCGATTCCGACACCACCGGCATGCTGCGCGCGCTGGTGCGCAACAAGGCGAGCGCCGCGACCGGCGCGATCTACGATCCGGCGTCGGCCAAGGCCGCGCATGCGGCCGGCGTCGGCGCCACCATCACGCTCGCGCTCGGCGGCAAGTCCGGCATTCCCGGCGACGAGCCCTATACCGAGACCTTTGTCGTCGAAAAGCTCTCCGACGGCCGCTTCATCGCGCCCGGCCCCTATTATGGCGGCCGCGAGATGGAGATGGGCCCCTCCGCGGCCTTGCGCATCGGCGATGTCCGTGTCGTCGTCTCCTCGCACAAGGCGCAGCTCGCCGATCAGGCGATGTACCGCTATGTCGGCATCGAGCCGACGGCGGAGAAGATTCTGGTCAACAAGAGCTCGGTGCATTTCCGCGCCGATTTCGAGCCGATCGCGGAAAAGCTGATGATCTGCGCCGCGCCCGGCGCGATGCCGGCCGATACCGCCTCGCTGCCCTGGACGCGCCTGCGGCCGGGTATCCGCATCAAGCCGAACGGCCCCGTTTTCACGCCCCCATCACGCTAACCGGACAGGACACATGCCCACCATTGACCGCATCGACGGCTATGCCGACGAACTCACCGCCATCCGCCGCGACCTCCACGCCCATCCCGAGATCGGCTTCGAGGAGGTCCGCACCTCCGGCATCGTCGCCGACAAGCTGAAGGGCTGGGGCATCGAGGTGCATCGCGGCCTCGGCGGCACCGGCGTGATCGGCGTCATCAAGGGCAAGGGCGCGAGCGGCAAGCGCATCGGCTTGCGCGCCGATATGGACGCGCTGCCGATGGAAGAGAACACCAATCTGAAATGGAGCTCGAAAATCCCCGGCCGCTTCCACGGCTGCGGCCATGACGGCCACACCACCATGCTGCTCGGCACCGCGCGCTACCTCGCGGAAACGAGGAACTTCGACGGCACCGTGCACCTGATCTTCCAGCCGGCCGAGGAAGGCCTCGGCGGCGCCCGCGCCATGATCAAGGACGGCCTGTTCGAGAAATTCCCCTGCGACGAGCTCTACGGCCTGCACAACGCGCCCGACCTCAATCTCGGCGAGATTGCGATCCTGCCCGGCCCGGCGATGGCCGGCGCCGACTTCTTCGATCTCCGCATCACCGGCTATGGCGCGCATGGCGCAATGCCGGAGCGCTCCAAGGACGCGGTGATCATCGCGACCACGCTGGCGCAGGCGATCCAGACCATCGTCAGCCGCAATGTCGAGCCGCTCCAGGCCGCCGTGGTGTCCATCACGCAGATCCATGCCGGCTCCGCCTACAATGTCATTCCCGGCGAAGCGCATCTTTGCGGCACCATCCGCACCTTCTCGGATGAAGTCCGCGCCCTGATCAGCCAACGCGTCCGCACGATCTGCGCCGGCATCGCCAGCGCCTATCAGTGCGAGATCGACGTCGACATCCGCGACACCTTTGGTGTGCTGGTCAACCAGGTCGAGCAGTCCAAGGTGGTCGAGGACGTTGCGCGCACCATCGTCGATCCTGCCAAGGTGATCACCCGCAGCCAGCCGAAGATGGGCAGCGAGGACTTTGCCGACATGCTGCAGACCATTCCGGGCGCCTATTTCTGGGTCGGGCATGAGGGCTCCGTGCCGGTGCACAATCCCGGCTATGTGCTCGACGACAAGATCCTGCCGATCGGCGCCAGCATGTTCGCCCGGATCATCGAAACGCGCATGCCGGTAGTTTAGCGATGCACAAGAAGGGCGTCGAAGAGGCGGTCACCTCGCTGCACGATCTCTCCGCGGTCGATCTGATCGCAGGCTATCGCGCCAAGCAGTTCTCGCCGAGCGAGGTGCTGGAGGACGTGCTCGCGCATGTCGCTGCGTGGGAACCACACCTTAGGGCGCTCTATGCATTCGATCCCGACAGCGCGCGAGAGGTGGCCGCGGCCTCGACCGCGCGCTGGTCAGGCGGCGAGCCCTCCGGGGCGCTCGACGGCGTGCCGGTGACGATCAAGGATAACATCGCGACCAAGGGAGTGCCGGTGCCGCTGGGGGCTGCCAGTGTCAAGCTCGTCCCGGCCGAGAAGGACGCTCCGCCCGCCGCGCGGCTGCGTGAGGCCGGCGCAATCATGTTCGCGAAGACCACCATGCCCGATTACGGCATGCTGTCCTCGGGGCTCTCCTCCTTCCACGCGCTCGCGCGCAATCCCTGGGACCTCTCCAAGAATCCCGGCGGCTCCAGCGCCGGTGCGGGCGCCGCAGCCGCAGCCGGCTATGGCCCGCTGCATCTCGGCACCGATATCGGCGGCTCGGTGCGCCTGCCCGCGGGCTGGTGCGGTCTCGTCGGGTTGAAACCAAGCTTTGGCCGCGTGCCGATCGATCCCGCTTATGTCGGCCGCGTCGCCGGCCCCATGACCCGCACGGTCGATGATTGCGCGCTGATGATGAGCGTGATCGCAAAGCCCGACCGGCGCGACGGCACGAGCCTGCCCGCCGAGCCGCTCAACTGGAAGGGTCTGGAAAAATCCCCGCGCAAGCTGCGCATCGGCCTGATGCTCGATCCCGGCACCGGCATGGCGCTGGAGAGGCCCGTGCGAGAGGTCGCGGTGAAGGCCGCAAAGGCGTTCGAATCCGCAGGCAGCGTCGTCACCGAAGTCGACGGCATCCTCACGCGCGAGATGCTCGACGGCCTCGACAACTTTTGGCGCGCACGAATGTGGGACGATCTGTCGAAGCTGATGGCGGCCGAACAGGCAAAGGTGCTGCCGTATATTTTTAGATGGGGCGAGTCCGGCGCAAAGTTGTCGGGCGTCGATGTCATCCGTGGCTTCAATCAGACCATGGCGATCCGTGCGGCGGCGTCAAAGCTGTTCTGCGAGATTGATTACGTGATCTCGCCGACCGCGCCGAATGTGAACTATGCGGCGGACTGGGCCTCGCCCACCAACGATCCGATGAAGCCGTTCGAGCACATCTGCTATACCGTGCCGTGGAATATGTCGGAGAACCCGGCGGTCTCGATCAATGGCGGCTTCGACGCCAAGGGTTTTCCCATCGGCGTGCAGATCGTCGGGCGCCGCTTCGACGATATCGGCGTGCTTGGCATGGCCAAGGCGTTTGAGAGCCTGCGCGGCGCGCAGAAGCCCTGGCCCAAGCCGCCGGCGGAGTAAACACACTCTCGTCATTCCGGGTTGCGCCCTCTTGGCGCAAGCCCGGAATCCATTCATCCGCACAAGTGGTGTGGAGAAATGGATTCCGGCTTCGCGCTTCGCGCGCCCCGGAATGACGTGCTAGAGAGAACGTCAAAGAGACAAGGGAAGGAAACCACCCATGGCGTATGAGACGATCAAATACGAGGTCGCCGAGCAGATCCTCACCATCACGCTGAACCGGCCCGACAAGCTCAACGCCTTCAACGCGCAGATGCAAGCCGAGCTGATCGACGCGTTCGACGCCGCCGACAAGGACGACAACGTCCGCGCCATCATCGTCACCGGCGCAGGCCGCGGCTTTTGCGCGGGCGCGGACCTTTCGTCCGGTGCAGACACGTTTGATCGCGACGCGCGTCGCGGCCCGGTGAAGCGTTTTGCCGACGGCAAGGTCGACTACAGCGATCCGCAGGTCCGCGACGGCGGCGGTCAGGTGACCTTGCGCATATTCAAGTGCCTGAAGCCCGTGATCGCCGCGGTGAACGGTCCTGCCGTCGGCATCGGCGTCACCATGCAGCTCGCGATGGACGTCCGCATCGCATCGGACGCCGCGCGTTTCGGCTTCGTGTTCTCCCAGCGCGGCATCGTGCCGGAGGCGGCATCGAGCTGGTTCCTGCCCCGCATCGTCGGCATCTCGCAGGCGCTGGAATGGTGCTATTCGGGCCGCGTCTTCCCGGCGCAGGAAGCGCTCGCCGGCCGCCTCGTCAGCAAGGTCGTCGCCCCCGATGATCTGCTGCCGACCGCCCGCGCGCTCGCCAAGGAATTCGCGGCCAAGACCGCGCCGGTGTCGGTGGCGCTGATCCGCCAGATGATGTGGCGCATGATGGGCGCCGACGATCCCATGGAAGCCCACAAGGTCGACAGCCGCGGCATCTACGCCCGCGGCCGCTCGGACGACGTCAAGGAAGGCGTGGTGTCGTTCCTGGAGAAGCGGCCGGCGCAGTTCAAGAACAAGGTGTCCAGCGATATGCCGGATTATTTTCCGTGGTGGACAGAGCCGGAGTATAAGTGAGGCTCTCGTAGGGTGGGCAAAGCGAAGCGTGCCCACCATTTCGTTTCACTCGCAGATAGGTGGTGGGCACGGCGCACGAGCGCCTTTGCCCACCCTACGGCACCGTCACCACGGCACGTCACTCCATCACCAGCGCGACCCGCCCGATCGCCTTGCGGTCGATCAGCAGCCGCATTGCCTTGGCGCAATCCTCCAGCGGCAGGCGATGCGAGATGTTGGGGCGCAGCTTGCCCTGCTCCGCCCATTGCAGCAGCGCCTTCAGGCGCATCTCGCCAAGTGCGGGATTCTTCCGCACCGCTTCTCCCGCGCGCACGCCGAGCACGCTGGCGCCCTTGATCAGCAGCAGATTGGTTTTCGCCGAGCCGATGCCCCCGGTGAATCCGATGACCAGCAGCCGCGCCCCCCAGGCGATGCAACGCATCGAATTCTCAAACACCTCGCCGCCGACGGGGTCGAACACCACGTCGGCGCCGCGGCCGTCGGTGATGCGCTTGACCGCGTCGCGAAACGGTTCGCGGTCGTAGCGCACGAGATGATCGGCGCCGCGCGACTTCGCAATCGCCAGCTTCTCGTCACTCGACGCCGTCGCGATCACGGTCGCGCCCAGCATCTTGCCGATCTCCACCGCCGCGAGACCGACGCCACCGCCGGCGCCATGCACCAGCAACACCTGGCCCGGCTCGACCCGGCCGCGATCGATCAGCGCGTGATAGGCGGTACCGTGGCCGGCGAGATAGGTCGCCGCTTCCGCATAGTCGAAGGTCGAGGGCATCGGCGTGAGTTGCGACGGCGTCACCAAGGCTTCATCGGTGAAGGCACCGTGGCGCATCCTGACGATGACCTTGTCGCCGACAGCGACGCCCTTCACCTCTGCGCCGAGTTCGGTCACGTCGCCGGCGGCTTCCATGCCAGGCGTGAACGGCAGCTCGGGCTTGAGCTGGTACTCGCCGGCCGCCATCAGTACATCCGGAAAGTTCAACCCGGCGGCGCGGATCGCGACCCGAACCTCGCCCGGCTTCAGGGCGCGCGAGGGAAACTCTTCCAACCGCAACATTTCGGGTGCGCCGAGCGCGCGGCAGACGACAGCCCGCACCATCAGGCCGCGCTCGCCTTGTTACGCAGCAGCGCCTCGCGGATCAGCGGCAGGCGATCATTGCCAAAATACATGTCGGTCTTGTTGACGAAAATCGTCGGCGAACCGAACCCGCCGCGCGCGACGACCTCTTCCGTATTGGTTTTGAGCTGGTCCTTGATCGCCTGCTCCGAGATGCCAGCAAAGAATTTCTGCTCGTCGACGCCGACCTTCGTGCAGATCTCGGCCAGCACCGCGTCCTGCGAGATGTCCTTGTCGTCGCCCCAATAGGTCTCGAACAAGGCGGTTGCGAACGGCACCATCGCCTTGCCCAACCAGATGCAGCCGCGCATCGCCTTGACGCTGTTCACCGGAAACACCGTCGGCGGCATCTTGATCGCTAGGCCCGTCGAGCGCGCCCAGTCCTGAAGGTCCTTCTTCATGTAGCGCGCCTTTAGCGGCACCGGCGTCTCCCGCTGCGCGTAGACGCTCGGATTGACGGTGTTGAAGATGCCGCCGACCAGGATCGGCCGCCAGATGATCTCGGCGCCTAGCTCCTTGGCCAGCGGCTGGATATTGTGGAAGGCGAGATAGGTCCACGGGCTGGAGCAGTCGAAGAAGAATTCGATCATGGCGTTTCCTTTGTTTGTATTCGGTACGCTCTCTCCTCCGTCATTGCGAGCGCAGCGAAGCAATCCAGACTGCCGCCGCGGAAAGTTTCTGGATTGCTTCGCTGCGCTCGCAATGACGCACGGCGGGGGCGACTTTTGTTGTTCTGTACCTCGACGTTAAGACATGGCAGACAGAGGCGCAATCACAACCCGCCGGGAGGGACCCATGCTGTTTCCAACGACGATCGCGGGCTCCTTGCCCAAGCCGGAATGGCTCGCCGAGCCCAACATGCTCTGGGCGCCCTGGAAGTCGCAAGGTGACGAGCTTGCACGCGCCAAGCGCGACGCGACGATGCTTGCGGTGAAGGTCCAGGAGGACGCCGGGATCGACATCGTCACCGAGGGCGAGCAGGCCCGGCAGCATTTCGTGCACGGTTTTCTGGAGAAGATCGAGGGCATCGATTTCGCCCACAAGGTCGAGATGGGCATCCGGAAAGATCGCTACAAGGCGATGGTGCCGCAGGTGGTCGCGCCGCTCCGCCTGAAGGGCCGCGTCCATGCCGACGAGGCGCGCGTGGCGCGCACGCACACGAGGAAGAAACTGAAATTCACCCTGCCCGGCCCGATGACCATCATCGACACCATCGCCGATCGTTACTATGGCGATCGGGTGAAAATGGCGTTCGCCTTCGCCGAGCTTTTGAACGAGGAAGCCAAGGCGTTGCAAGCCGACGGTGTCGATCTCGTGCAGTTCGACGAGCCCGCCTTCAACGTCTACATGGACGAGGTCAACGACTGGGGCATCAAGGCGCTGGAGCGCGCCGCGCTGGGGCTCACCTGCGCCACCGCCGTGCACATCTGCTACGGTTACGGCATCAAGGCCAACACCGACTGGAAGGAGACGCTCGGCGCGCAGTGGCGGCAGTATGAGCAGATTTTTCCGGCGATCGATGCGAGCCCGATCCAGCAGGTTGCGATCGAGTGCCGCAATTCCAAAGTGCCGCTTGATCTGCTCGCGCTGCTGAAAAACAAGATCGTGCAGGCCGGGGTGATCGATGTCGCCAGCGATACGGTGGAGACGGCCGAGGACGTCGTCAAGGTGATCGACGCGGTCTCGAAGTTCGTGCCCAAGAGCAACATCATCGCCACCACCAATTGCGGCATGGCGCCGATGCGCCGCGAGATCGCGGAAGCCAAGCTGATGGCGCTCGGCGCCGGCGCCGCGCTCGCGCGCGACAAGCTCGGGTGATGGTGGTGATCCGACCTGTGCTCGTCGCCGCCACTCTGGCTGCGCTTGCGCCGCCGACGCATGCGGAGGACCGCTCCGTTCTGCTGATCTGCAAGGCGATGGTGGAACGCGCTTTGAAGGGTCCGGATGCGGCGAGCGAGGCCGAGCTCGCCCGCTGTCGCCAGGTGATCCGCGAATGGGCACTGCGCGATGCGCGGACGACGGTGGATGAAGAGGGTAAGCCGCTGCGCTAAGGCAACGCGGTCGGATGCAGCACGGGCCGGAAGCCGGCATTCATCGTGCGTAGCGTCGATGGCGGCGTCAGCAGCGTTGCTTCGTCCGGATGCTGCTCCACCGCAACATAACCGGCAGCCGACCACAGCAGCGCCCTGCCCTGCGTGATCAAATAACTCTTGTCGCCCTGCTGCAGCATCGCGCCGTCGGGAAGCTGAGCGACCGGCACCAGCAGAGTGTGAAGCCGCTTCTTGCCGTGATTGAGCCGCTCGTGGTGCAGCACCGTGTCGATGTCGTGCATGCGGACGTCGTGCACGCGGTTGCCCTTCTCCCACGCGGCGCGGAAGCGATTGGCATCGTCGCGTCGACAATAGAAGCAGGGACGATGCCCGGCGGCGAGCGCGGTGGCTTCATCGAGAAAGAACAGCTCGGTCCAGCTCTGCTGCGCCATCACCTCGCGGCGGCGGCCGCGGAATTCGCAGGTGCAGGTGAGCCAAGCCGGCGACGACCAGCGCTTCTTCAGCAGCGTCTTCGTCGCGGGATCATGGATGATGCCGCGATTGCCGGTGAACAGCCCGCGATGCGTGGTGGCGATGATCTCGCCGGTCGGCGTGACGCGGTTTTGCAGGGGCATGGCTGGCTCCGCCCGTCATTGCGAGCGAAGCGAGGCAATCCAGAAATGTCTCCGCGGAAGCAGTCTGGATTGCTTCGCTTCGCTCGCAATGACGGCGATACTTACGCCGCCCCGTCGCGGAGCGGCGGGTGGTAGGAGAGCGCGGTGTCCCAGGGAAAGAAGATCCAGGTGTCCTGCGAGACTTCCGTGATGAAGGTGTCGACCAGCGGGCGCCCCTTCGGCTTGGCGTAGACTGTGGCGAAATGCGCGTCGGGCAGCATCTCGCGCACCAGCTTGCCGGTCTTGCCGGTGTCGACGAGGTCATCGACGATCAGGAGTCCCTTGCCGGTACCGCCCCCGAGCTTCATCGCCTGATCCGAGATGCCCTTGAGGACCTGGAGATCGCCCTGCTTGGTGTGATCGTAACTGGCGATACAGACCGTATCGATCACGCGTACCCCAAGCTCGCGCGCCACGATCGCCGCCGGCACCAGACCGCCGCGGGTGATCGCGATCACCGCGTGAAAGGGGCCAACCTCGTTGAGCCGCCAGGTCAGCGCCCGGCAATCCCGGTGGAACTGGTCCCACGAAACGGGGAAGGCCTTGCCCGCGCGCTCCTGCGCGCTCAGTTCCGGTGCTTCACCAGCCATCATCATCTCCTGCATTCGTCTCCCGGCAGTTCATTTGCTACCGGGTGATGTTCAACCCCGCCAGCATTTCCTTCACCGCCGCCATCGCGGATGCCAGCTTATCCGCATCACGCGAGCGCACCACCAGATTGGTGTTCGGCTTTTGCTCCTCGTCCATGAAGGGATAGCTGCCGATGATGGTGTCGGGGTGCGCGGCGGCGATCGCCCGCAGCGGGCTGCCGATGTCGCCTTCCCGCGCATTGGCGCGGACCGATTCGGACAGCATGCGGACGCCGGATTTCAGCTTGGGCGAGACGATGTCCATCATCGCCTGCATGATCGAGGGCACACCGGCCATCACGATGACATTGCCGATCTTGAAGCCGGGGGCGAGGATGGTCGCGCTCTGAATCAGCTCGGCGCCGTCGGGGATGCGGGCCATGCGCAGGCGGGCCTCGTTGAGGTCCTGCTCGCTCCAGCGCTCGCGGAAACGGGCAACCACCTCGGGGTGGTGGTCGATGCCCACGCCAAAGGCCTTGGCGACGCTGTCGGCGGTGATGTCGTCATGGGTCGGTCCGATGCCGCCGGTGGTGAATACGTAATTGTAACGATGCCGCAGTGCATTCAACGCGGCAATGATATCGTCCTCGTCGTCGGAAACAATCCGGACTTCCTTCAGGTCGATGCCGATATTGGTCAGGTATTCGGCGATGAAGCCGATATTCTTGTCCTTGGTCCGGCCGGACAGGATTTCATCCCCGATGACCAGAATACCCGCCGTGACGATCTCGCTCATACCTAAAGTCCCTCGCTGTCCCACGGAATTTGCCGGGGTAACGCGTTGAAGTCACGCGGTTTTGCTGCCGAAATAAGCAGTCCTCAGCCATTTTTTCAGGCACCTTCCCGGCCATATCCGGCAAATGCCCTTTCTCCATGCTTATCGCGCTGGCCCGCCCCTTGCTACCTCCTCAGAGTCATGCACTCTTGCCGCATGGCCAGGACGTTGCGGTCTTCACCAAGGCCTGACGACCTGTCAAATGGCGCAACGCCTTGCGGGGACAAGTCGGGATCTATGGCAGTCGCGTTTGACGAAATGAACATTCCCGGCGGGGACCTTCGCCCCGCCTATCAGGAGCTGGCGCGCTGGCTCAAGGAGACGCCTCCCGAGGCGCTCGAATATCGCCGCCAGGAGGCCGAGCTCCTGTTCCGCCGCATCGGCATCACCTTTGCCGTCTATGGCGATTCCGAATCCACCGAGCGCCTGATCCCCTTCGACGTGATCCCGCGCATCATGTCCGGCAAGGAATGGTCGCTGCTGGAGAAGGGCCTGAAGCAGCGCGTGCGCGCGCTCAACCTGTTCCTGCGCGACATCTATCACGGCCGCGACATCCTCCGTGCCGAAATCGTGCCCGAAGATCTGATCTTCCAGAACCCGGTCTTCCGCCCCGAGATGAACGGCCAGCAGGTGCCGCACGACGTCTACGTGCACATTGCCGGCATCGACATCATCAGGGTCGATGCCGAGGACTTCATCGTGCTGGAGGACAATGCGCGCACACCGTCCGGCGTGTCCTACATGCTGGAAAACCGCGAGATCATGATGCGGTTGTTTCCGGATCTGTTCGCCCGCCACAGGGTGGCGCCGGTCGAGCGCTATCCGGACGAGCTGCTCTCCGCTCTTCGCTCGGTCGCGCCGAACAGTGCCTCAGGCGAGCCGACGGTCGCGCTGCTCACGCCCGGCGTCTACAACTCCGCCTATTACGAGCACTCCTTCCTCGCCGACAAGCTCGGCATCGAGCTGGTCGAGGGCCGCGACCTCATCGTCAAGAACAACGAAGTGTTCATGCGGACGACCGAGGGCGTGAAACGGGTCGATGTGATCTATCGCCGCGTCGACGACGATTTCCTCGATCCCCTCACCTTCCGGCCCGACTCGGCGCTCGGCGTGCCCGGGCTGATGTCGGCCTACGCGGCCGGCAACATCACGCTCGCCAACGCGGTCGGCACCGGCATCGCCGATGACAAGGCGATCTACTCCTACATGCCGGAGATCGTGAAATTCTATCTCGGCGAGGATCCGATCCTGAAGAACGTGCAGACCTGGCGCTGCCGCGAGCCGAAGGATCTCGCCTACGTGCTGGATAATTTGAGCGAGCTCGTCGTGAAGGAAGTGCACGGCTCCGGCGGCTACGGCATGCTGATCGGCCCTGCCGCGACGAAAGCAACGATCGAAGCCTTCCGCGAGAAGCTCAAGCGCGAACCAGAAGGTTTCATCGCCCAGCCGACGCTGGCGCTCTCGACCTGCCCGACCTGCACGGCCTCCGGCCTCGCCCCGCGCCACGTCGATCTGCGGCCCTTCGTGCTCACCGGCAGCAAGAGCACGACGATCGTGCCGGGCGGGCTAACACGTGTTGCGCTGAAGGAAGGCTCGCTCGTGGTGAATTCGAGCCAGGGCGGCGGCACCAAAGACACCTGGATTTTGGACGAGTAGAGAGATGCTGTCGCGTACCGCCGAAAACCTCTACTGGCTCGCCCGCTATGTCGAACGGGCCGAATACCTCGCGCGCACCATCGATGCGACCCTACGCGTCACCGCGCTTCCCGCCGCCTATATCGGCAAGACCAACGAGTGGGACTCCGCGTTGCTCACCGCCGGCGTCGCGGAAAGCTTCTATCAGACCCACGAGGAAGCCAACGAGCACAACGTCGTCGACTACCTTTCGTTCTCGGCCGACAACCCGTCCTCGATCAGGAACTGCATCGAGGCGGCGCGACTGAACTCGCGTTCGGTGCGCACGGCGCTGACCAGCGAGATGTGGGACACGATCAACTCGGCCTGGATCGAGCTTCAGGCGGTCTGGAGCAAAGGCACTTCCACACGCGAGGACCTCGCAAAATTCCTGCGCTTCGTGCAGGAGACCTCGCTGCGCTTCGACGGCTCGGCCTACCGGACCATGCTGCGCAACGACGCCTACTGGTTCTCGCGCCTCGGCCTGCATCTGGAGCGCGCCGACAACACCGCACGCATCCTCGACGTCAAGTATCACGTGCTGCTGCCCGAAGAGGAGCACGTCGGCGGTCCGCTCGACTTCTATCAGTGGAGCTCGATCCTGCGCTCGGTGTCGGCACTGACGGCCTATCACTGGGTCTACCGCGAGACGCTGAAACCTTGGCTGGTCGCCGATCTGCTGATTCTCAACGGCACGCTGCCGCGCTCGCTTGCCAGCTGCTACGACAATCTCGTTCGCAACCTCGACCAGATTGGCGTCGACTATGGCCGCCAGGGCCCGGCGCAACGCCACGCCCGCGGCATCCGCAACCGGCTGGAACACAGCAACATGAACGACATTTTCCAGCATGGCGTGCATGAATTCATTCAGGAATTCATCACCGACAATTCCAGGCTGGGCGAAATCATCACGAAGCAGTATTTGATCTGACCTTCGTCATTCCGGGATGGTCCGAAGGACCAGACCCGGAATCTCGAGCGATGCTATCGCATCGTCCCGGAATGACGCATAGAAACCATGGTCCACCATGCGCCTGCGAATTTTGCATACCACGACCTATCGCTACGAACCGCCGGCGACGAGCGTGATCCAGATCCTGCGCATGACGCCGGGCAGTCATGACGGGCAATATGTGGCGGAATGGCAGATCGACGTCTCGACCGACACCAAGCTCGACATCCATGAGGACGCCTTCGGCAATGTCACCCATGTGCTGTCCTGCGGGCCGGTCTCCGACATCAAGATCACCGCCGAAGGGCTGATCGAGACCCACGATACCGGCGGTGTGCTGCGCGGCGCCGACGAGCGCTTTCCCGCCGACATGTTTCTGCGCACCACCGATCTCACTACTATCAATCCGGCGATGTCAGCGGTCGCGCGGCAGTTGCGCAGCGAGGCCGAGACCGACAGGCTCGGCTTCCTGCACACGCTGATGTCGCAAATCAGCGACCACATGACCTTCGACGAAGATCCAACCAACAGCGGCACGTCGGCGGCCGAGGCGTTCACGCTCAAGCGCGGCGTCTGCCAGGACTACGCGCATATCTTCATCGCCTGCGCCCGCACCGGCGGCGTGCCGGCGCGCTTCGTCTCCGGACACTTCCTGCGCTCCGACGGCACCGTGCATCAGGACGCCGGCCATGCCTGGGCGGAAGCCTATGTTCCCGATCTCGGCTGGGTCGGCTTCGATCCCGCCAACAGCATCTGCACCACCGACGCCCATGTCCGCGTCGCGATCGGGCTCGATTATCTCGGCGCAGCACCGGTGCGCGGCACCCGCTATGGCGGCGGCGCGGAGACGCTGACGGTCGCGGTCAAGGTCGAGCAGGCCGGCCGCGGCGGCCAATCGCAGTCGCAGTCGCAGCGGCAGAGCTAGCTTCATTCAGGGGCGCATTGGGATTGGACCGGCCCTTTGAAATTGGCTAGTAATTCCGCGCAACTAGCTGTTGCTTGAGCCAAAACGCGTCGGGGACTGGAAATGACCTATTGTTGTGGAATCCTGGTTCGGGACGGGCTGGTCATGATCGCCGACACCCGCACCAATGCCGGCCTCGACAATGTCTCGACCTTCCGCAAGCTGCATATCTTCTCCAAGCCCGGCGACCGCATCATGGCGATCGCCAGCGCCGGCAACCTCGCCATCAGCCAGTCGGTGCTCTCCACCCTGACCGAGGGCCTGGAAGACCCCGACACGGGTGAGATCGAGACGCTGATGAACGCGCCGACCATGTTCCAGGCCGCCCAGCGCATCGGCCGGGCGATCCGGGCGGTGCACGCGACCGAAGGGCCGGCGCTGAAATCCGAGGACGTCTCCTTCGACGTCTCCTTCCTGTTCGGCGGCCAGATCAAGGGTGCGCGCATGCGCCTGTTCATGGTCTACACCGCCGGCAATTTCATCGAGTGCACCACCGATACACCCTACCTGCAGATCGGCGAGCACAAATACGGCAAGCCGGTGCTCGACCGCGCCATGCATTACGACGTCGAGCTCTACGAGGCGCTGAAGACCGGCCTGATCTCGATGGATTCGACCATGCGCTCGAACCTCGGCGTCGGCCTCCCCATCGACGTGCTGGTGGTGCGCGCGGATGCATGCGACGCCGATCTCAACCATCGCATCGAGGCAGGCGAGCCCTACTTCCACGACCTGCGCTCGCGCTGGTCGGCGGCGTTGCGCGCGGCGCATCAGAATATTCCGCGTCCGCCCTACAAGAACGAAAAAGAACCGAAAACCTGACAACTGAAGAAAAGGCAGGAAACGATGAGCGAAGCAAAAAAGATCGCATTGGTGACCGGTGCGGGCACCGGCGTCGGGCGCGCCGCGTCGCTGGCGCTGATGAACATCGGCTTCACCGTGGTGCTGGTCGGGCGCCGGCTCGACATGCTCGAGGAGACCGCGAAGCTCGGCCCAGCAGGCAAGAGCCTGTGCATCACCGCCGACATGACCAAGCCGGACTCGATCGCCGCGCTGTTCGACAAGGTGAAGGCGACCTGCGGCCGCCTCGACGTGCTGTTCAACAACGCCGGCATGGGCGCACCCGCCGTCAACTTCGAGGACCTCAGCCTCGAGCAGTGGCAGGCGGTGGTGAACACCAACCTCACCGGCCCGTTCCTGTGCACCCAGCACGCCTTCCGCATCATGAAGGACCAGAGCCCGCGCGGCGGGCGCATCATCAACAACGGCTCGATCTCGGCGCATGCGCCGCGGCCGTTCTCGGCGGCCTACACCTCGACCAAGCACGCCATCACCGGCCTCACCAAGGCCTCCAACCTCGACGGCCGCATGTATGACATCGCGGTCGGCCAGGTCGACATCGGCAATGCCGCCACGCCCATGACCGACCGCATGGTCAACGGCCCGGGCGTGCTGCAGCCGGACGGCACCACCAAGCACGAGCCGCGCATGGATGCGAAAGCGGTCGGCGATGCCGTCGCCTACATGGCCGGCCTGCCGCTCGACGCCAACGTGCTGACCATGACGGTGATGGCGACCAAGATGCCGTTCGTGGGACGTGGCTGAACTCAAAACGCGAAAACAACCCCATGCACAGTAGGCGCCAAGGACGCTTACTGCTGCTCGGCTGCAGGGGTGACGCGGCGTAAGTCCGCGCGCTGTCTCCACAATCGTCATTGCGAGCGCAGCGAAGCAATCCAGTCCGTCGTCGCGGCGAGATTCTGGATTGCTTCGCTGCGCTCGCAATGACGGGGGAGAGAGCGAGCCCGCTATTCCAGCGTTTCCACCTGCCGCAGGGTGGGGAACAGCTTCATCCAGAGCAGCGCCACCGCGACGGTGCAGACGCCGCCGAGCACCGCCGCGGGCATGGCACCGAACAGGGCCGCGGTGATGCCGCTCTCGAACTGGCCGAGCTGGTTTGACGCGTTGATGAAGAGGAAATTCACCGCGCCGACACGGCCTCGCATCTCGTCGGGGGTGGCGAGCTGCACCAGCGAGAAGCGGATCACGACGCTGATGGTGTCGGCCGCACCCAGGATCGCGAGCGACAGCACCGACAGCCACATCCAGGACGACAGCGCGAACACGATCGTGGCGACCCCGAACACGATCACCGCCTGGAACATGCGCAGGCCCACATGCCGCGTGATGGCATGGCGCGCCAGCACCATGGTCATCAGCAGTGCGCCGACGGCTGGCGCCGCCCGCAACACGCCGAGTCCCATCGGGCCGGTCTGGAGAATGTCGCGGGCGTAGATCGGCAGCAGCGCGGTGACGCCGCCGAACAGCACGGCGAACAGGTCGAGCGAGATGGTGCCGAGGATCGCCGGATTGCTGCGGATGAAGCGGACGCCGGCAAAGATATTGTCCGAGCTCGTCCCCTCCTTGGCGACCGCCTGCGGGCGCGGCTGGATGAAGCCGGTCAAAATCATCCCGAGGATCCAGAACAGCAGCATCACCGCATAGGCCAGATGCGGTGCGATCGCATAGGCAAAGCCGCCGAGCGCCGGCCCCGTGATGGTCGCGACCTGCCCTGCGCCACTTGCGACTGCCGTTGCGCGCTGGAGCGATCCCTGCGGCGCGATCAGCGGCAAGAGCGCCGCCGTGGTCGGGCTCTCGAAGGCGCCGGCGATGCCAAGCACGAAGGTCGCGACGAAAATCTGCACCTCGCTGACCGCACCGAGATAGGTGATCCCTGCGAGATAAAGCGCGGTCGCGGCTTCCACGAGCTGGCAGAGCTGGACCACGCGCTTGCGCTCAAAACGGTCGGCGGCGTGGCCGGCGACAAAGACGAGCAGCGCGGTGGGCGCAAATTGCACGAGGCCGACCATGCCGAGGTCGAAGGCCGAGCCGGTGAGGTCGTAAATCTGCCAGCCGATTGCGACGGCGGCGATCTGGCTGGAAAAGCGTGACAGGCTGCGCGAGAGCAGGAAGAACAGGAAGGCCCGGTGGCGGAGGAGCTCACCGGCGCTGACCGCCGGACTGGCTGAAACTGGCTGTTCTGGCATCGCCCCTTCGGTCACGCTCGGCTGGTCCGCCCCTGGTATCGAGGTGCCCCGCGTGGCTGACGCCGGCCTGCTTGTCAACAGCGGGCGGCACCTGGGCCATCCGGCATTGCGTTTGCAACGCAGGCGCGGCCATAATCATCGGGGTTTGGGGACATCATGCTGCGGCTGCAATCGACACTCGGCGTTTTCGCATTGCTGCTGATCGCGTTCGCACTGGCGGAGAATCGCCGCGCGGTCTCCGTGCGCCAGGCGCTGATCGGCCTTGTCGTGACCTTCGCCACCGCGATCGTGCTGTTGAAGGTGCCCGTCGTGGCGCATGCCTTCGGCGCCATCAATGACGCGGTCGGCGCCATCTCCGCGGCCTCGCGCGCCGGCTCCTCATTCGTGTTCGGCTATGTCGGCGGCGGTCCCCTGCCCTTCGACCTCAAGGCACCCGGCGCCGATTTCATCCTGGCGTTCCAGGCGCTGCCGATCGTGCTGGTGATGAGCGTGCTGACCACGCTGCTGTTCTATTGGCGCGTGCTGCCCCCCATCGTGCGCGGCATGGCCTGGCTGCTCGAGCGCACGCTCGGCGTCGGCGGCGCGGTCGGGCTCTCGACCGCCGCCAACATCTTCCTCGGCATGGTCGAGGCGCCGCTGTTCGTGCGGCCGTACCTGGCACAGATGAGCCGGAGCGAATTGTTCCTGGTGATGACCGGCGGCATGGCGGGCATCGCCGGCACCGTGCTGGTGCTCTATGCGACGCTGCTGGCGCCGCTGATCCCCGACGCGGCCGCGCATTTCGTCATTGCCTCCGTGCTGGGCGCACCGGCCGCGATCCTCGTCAGCCTGATCATGGTGCCGGAGACATCCGGCAAGCGCACCGGCGGCGCGCTGGAAGATCCCGAGATGGAAGTCTCCAGCACGATGGATGCGATCGTGAAGGGCACGGGCGCGGGGATCGAGCTGCTGATCAACATCGTCGCGATGCTGCTGGTGCTGGTGGCGCTGGTCTACCTCGTCAACGCCATCCTCGGCCTGCTGCCAAACATCGGCGGCGCCGCAATCTCGTTGCAGCGCCTGCTCGGCCTCGTGATGGCGCCAGTGTGCTGGCTGATGGGGCTGCCCTGGGATCAGGCCGTCACCGCCGGCAGCCTGATGGGCACCAAGACCGTGCTCAACGAACTGATCGCCTATGTCGACTTCTCGAAGCTGCCGCCGGGCACGCTCGATCCGCGCTCGCGCCTGATCATGCTCTACGCGATGTGCGGCTTCGCCAATTTCGCCAGCCTCGGCATCATGATCGGAGGGCTCGGCGTCATGGCACCGGAGCGGCGCGACGAAATCAATGCGCTCGGACTGAAGTCGATCGTGTCAGGCACGCTGACGACGTGTCTGATGGGCGCGATCGTGGGGGTGTTGACGTAGGTCTCTCCGCCGTCATTGCGAGCGAAGCGAAGCAATCCAGAAATGCATCCTTGGAGATAGTCTGGATTGCTTCGTCGCACCAGCGCAAAATCGCTTCGCGATTTTGTCGCGGGCTCCTCGCAATGACGGCGGAGAGAGTCTAAGCCAAAACTGCAGCCACGGTACGAAATGCCGCGACCGCGCGATCAATATCGGCGTCGTCGATATGGCGATGGGTCACACAGCGCAGGCGATGCCGCCCCCAGGGCCTCGCCTTCAGCCCCGCCTTCTCGAGCGCCCCTGACCACGCGGCGCTGTCGCGCCCGGAGAGAGAGACATCGACCTGCACGATATTCGTCTGTGGGATTGTCGCGCTGAGCTTTGGACCGATCGCGTTCAGCGCATCACTCAGGGTTCGCGCACGCCGGTGGTCCTCGCCCAGACGCGCACCCATGACCTGAACCGCCTCCAGGCCGGCGGCAGCCAGGATGCCGATCTGGCGCTGCGTGCCTCCCAGCATACGGCGAAACCTGCGGCTCCGGTCGATCACGGCGCGCGGCCCGGCGAGCACAGCGCCGGCCGGCGCACTCAGGCCCTTCGACAGACACAGCGAGACCGTGTCGCTATGCCTCGCAACCTCGGCCGGCACCGTTTCAAGGGCGACCGCGGCGTTGAAGAGCCGCGCGCCGTCGAGATGCACCGGGACGCCGCGAGCCGAGGCCATGGCGTGCACGGCCTGCATATGCTCCAGCGGCAGCACGGCGCCGCTTGCGTTGTTGTGCGAGGTTTCCATCGCGACAAGGGCGGTCCTGAGCTTGAGCCCTTCGCCCTGCAAGGCGTCTTCCAGCAAATTCAGGTCCATCGCGCCGTCGCTACCGGCAATGGCGAGGTAGAACTGCCCAGTAAACGTCGCCGCCCCTCGTTCGGAGCTGTACATATGGGCATTCGCCTCCAGCACGATCTGTTCGCTGCGCTGCGACTGCGCCAGCGTCGCCAACAGATTGGCCATGGTGCAGCTCGGCACGAACAGGCCGGTGTCCTTGCCCAACGCCGCAGCTGCGACGGCCTCCAGCTCCTGCACCGTGGGGTCGCCATCCAGCCCGTCATCACCGAGCGGCGCCGAGGCCATGCGGGCATACATCGCATCGGTCGGCTTGGTGACCGTATCGCTGCGCAGGTCGATCGGTGGCGACCCAGCGCCCGCCAGACTCGTGTCGTGTTGTGCCATTGCGATAACCTCTAAAGCGCTTGGCGCGTCATTCGTAGGCTGCCGGATCGCCGGAATCGGTCGGGTTAGCCAGCACCCGCTTGAGGGCGGCGCTCATCGGAAATTTCAGGTTGAGGCCATGCGGCGGGATTGGTGAATTGAAATATTTGTCGTACAGCGCCGCAACCTGTCCGCTCTTCATCAGGTCGATCACGGCGTCGTCGACCACCTTCTTGAAAGCAGGATCGTCCTTGGGTTCGACGATACCGTAAGGCGCCATCTCGAGACCCTTGCTACCGATCAGGTAGTCATCCGGCGTCCTGGACGAGGCGACCGTGGCATAAGCGAGACCGTCATCGTTGGCTGAGCCGGCCACCCGGCCCGTCGACACCAACAAGAAGGTCTCGGCGGTGTCCTTGGCTGGCACGACCGTGATGCCGAGATTGTTCCTGGCGTTGATCAGCGTAATCACCTTGAAAGTCTGGCCGCCGGCTTGGGCGGAGATGGCCTTGCCGCGAAACGAAGTGGGGTCGTTGACATCGACCCCACCATCCCTGCGCGCGACGAGGACGACCTGCGCAACGAAGGTGGTGGGAGCAAAGGCGGCAAGTTTATGCCGCTCGACATTATTGGTCGTGTTGCCGCATTCGAGATCGATCGTCCCGTTGGCGAGCAGCTGAATGCGTGTCGCCGAGGTGATGGGGTTATAGCGAATCTCGAGCTTGGGGAGCTTGAGGGCCGTCTTCATCGCCTGCACCACGTGTTCGCAGATCTCCACGGTATAGCCGATCGGCTTCTGGTTACCGTCGAGATAGGCGAAAGGCACCGAGGTCTCGGGATACCCCAATGTGATCGAGCCGCTCTCACGGATCTTGTCCAGCCTGCCCGCACCCTGAGCGATGGCCTCGCCGGAAAGAAGACCTGCAGCGACGGTCGCCGCGGCGAGTGCCTTGATCGTTGTCGCTTTCATGTCGTCCCTCTCTTGGCAAATGTCCGTGCCGCCGTCCGCGCTCGGTGAGCAACGACAGGACGGCTCCGTGCGAACGGCGTCACGCTCTGGACTATCGTCCAAAAGCCCGATCTGATGAAATTCCAGTTTCACACTCCCTTATACGGATTTGATATGGCCACCAGACGCATGGGCTTGAAGCATGTGGAGGCTTTTCGGGCGGTCTTCGTGACGGGATCGATGACGCAGGCGGCTCAGCGCATGCATACCTCGCAACCCCAGATCAGCCGCCTGATCGGACAGTTGGAGGCGATCACGCAATTCCCGCTGTTTGACCGCAGCGGCGGCCGCCTCCGTCCGACCGTGGACGGATCGCGCTTTTTCCAGGAGGTCGAGAAGACTTTCATCGGCCTGGCGGGACTGGAGACCAGCGCAGCCAGCATCCGCTCGTTCGGCATGGGTCGGCTAAGCGTTGCGGCGATGCCGCGCCTGGCCGGCGGCCTGCTGACGCGCATCGCGACGCGCTTCAAGGTCGACTATCCGCATGTGATGATCTCGATCCGATCCGGCTCGGCGAGCGCCGTGCACGACTGGGTCAGTTCCGGGCTTTGCGACACCGGGCTCGCAATGCTTTACGGCGAGGTTGCGGGGGTGCATGTCGAGCCGGTGCTCAAGACCCGTTGCGTCGCGATCATGCCGAAGGCGCATCGTCTTGCGCAGAAGAAGACGCTGCGCCCTGCCGATTTCGCCAATGAGGCCTTCATCTCCTTCGCCACGGGGAGCCCGCTCCACGATCGCATCGATATGATCTTTGCGCAGGCCGGCGTCACGCGCCGCGTCGTTGCCGAGACCGATCTGGGCGCATCTGTCTGCGCCCTGGTCGCGGCGGGTCTCGGCATCAGCATCATCAACCCGATTGCCGCGCATGACGAGAGCTCTGGCGCGGCCCTGATTGCGCGCCCCTTCAACCCTGCTGTCCCCGTCACGATTGCGCTGCTCTATCCGCCCTATGCCGCGCGCGGCCGGTTGATCGATGTCTTCGGCGAATATGCGCGCAGGATCATGAGCGAGGAGCTGGGCTATCTCGAGCGGTAGTCGGGGGGCCCGTCATTGCGAGCGCAGCGAAGCAATCCAGAATCTTTCCGCGGCGGCGGTCTGGATTGCTTCGTCGCAAGGGCTCCTCGCAATGACGACGGAGCGAGTCGGGCCGCTACGCCTTCAACTCCACCGTCTTGAACTCCGCAGGCAAAATCACCTCCAGTAACTCCACGTCGTCAGAATAATCCAAGATCATGTGCTTGATCTTCGGCGGCTGGGTCCAGGCGCTGCCTTCCTTCATCAAGGTCTCGCCCTGCCCGTCCATGTAGGTCTTCACCCAGCCCTTGAGCACGTAGACCATCTGGAAGTCGACGTCGTGGAAGTGCAGTTTTGAGACCTCGGCCGGATCGCAGGGGCCTTGCAGGCGGATCACATGGGCTTGCGCGAGGCCATGGCTTGCAGCGGCGATGCCGAGGTCGCGGTATTTTGCGTAGGCGCGCAGACCGTCGGCTTTGAAATCTTCCTCGCGATGGTGGCTGATAGCGATGCGCTGCTTCGGGCGCGCGGGTTTCTTCGTTGCGGCCTTGGTTGTTGTCTTGGCGGGCGTCGTGCGCGCCTTCGCTTTCACGGCTTTGCGCGCGGAGGATCGCGCGGCGGATTTGGCGCCGCTCCGCTTCTTCACCGCAGTCTGGGCTGCGCTGCGCGATTTTGTTTTCTTGCTTGTTTTCTTGCTTGTCTTCTTGGCCATGGGCCGGCCTCCCCTGGTGTTATCGGGAAAGGCTAGCACGGAAACATATCTCGTAGGGTGGGCAAAGCGGGAAGCGTGCCCACCATTGCAAATGGAAGCGCGAAGAGATGGTGGGCACGGCGCGCGAAGTGCGCGCCTTTGCCCACCCTACCGCACCGCCCAAGCCCTCAATTCAGCCGGAACACGCCATCCACGGCGCGCAGCTCGGCGGGCTTGATCAGCTTGGAATGCGCGACCGTCACCGAGTGAAGCGGGCCGTCGAGCTTCTCTTCCCAGAACGCCAGGAAATCCTTCAGCGCCGGGAATTTCGGAAACATGTCGTAGTTCTGCCAGACATAGGTCTGAAGCAGCGAAGGATGATCCGGCATCCGATAGAGAATCTGTGCCGTCGTCAGCCCGTAACCCAATAGCTGTTTCCGGAAATCGTCGGAAACGGCGCCCGCCCGCAAGCCCATGCCAACCTCCTTTGCAGGAGCGCATATTCAGGGATGGCTTGCCGGTACGCTGCTGACGAGCCACCCGGTGGAGATGCGCTCACATGAGAGAAATGTGACGCAAACTGACAATCCATCTCAAGCCCAAAAGTTTAACAAGCTGTTGAAATTCAATGCGTTAGCAGCAGACGCGGCTCCGTGCTAATACGGCCCCAAGGGCCCTCCAAGACCGGTTAACGATGGTAAAGGGATTCTGGCAGACAGGCCTTCTGAGTGCCGATTTTTCTGCTAGAAGCCCTTGCCCCCGCAAAATTCCTGTCCTATTTCAGCCCCGCCTGTGCTAGCACTCGTGGGCACAGACTGCTAACGCCTAAAAATTCCCATACCGTGCAACTACTTAGGAGGACTGCATGAAATTCCGTCCGCTTCACGACCGCGTCGTGGTCAAGCGCATCGACGCAGAAGAGAAGACCGCCGGCGGCATCATCATTCCCGACACTGCCAAGGAAAAGCCCTCGCAGGGCGAAATCGTCGCCGTCGGCCCTGGTGGCCGCGACGAAGCCGGCAAGCTGATCCCGATCGACCTGAAGGTCGGCGACCGCGTGCTGTTCGGCAAGTGGTCCGGCACCGAGGTCAAGATCGACAACGTCGACCTGCTGATCATGAAGGAAAGCGACATCATGGGCGTCCTCGACGTCCCCGCTTCCAAGAAGAAGGCGGCCTAACAGCCCCCTCTCTCCCCCAGCTAAACCCCTCAAGGAAAAATCCAGATGTCAGCTAAAGAAGTCAAATTCGGCGTAGATGCGCGCGACAAGATGCTGCGCGGCGTCGACATCCTCGCCAACGCGGTGAAGGTCACGCTCGGTCCCAAGGGTCGCAACGTCGTCCTCGACAAGTCGTTCGGCGCTCCCCGCATCACCAAGGACGGCGTCACCGTCGCCAAGGAGATCGAGCTCGACGACAAGTTCGAGAACATGGGCGCGCAGATGGTGCGCGAAGTCGCCTCCAAGTCCGCCGATGCGGCCGGCGACGGCACCACCACCGCAACCGTTCTCGCGGCTGCGATCGTTCGCGAAGGCGCCAAGTCGGTTGCCGCCGGCATGAACCCGATGGACCTGAAGCGTGGTATCGACCTGGCCGTGGAAGCCGTGGTCGCCGACCTCGTCAAGAACTCCAAGAAGGTCACCTCGAACGACGAGATCGCCCAGGTCGGCACCATCTCGGCCAACGGTGACGCGGAGATCGGCAAGTTCCTCTCCGACGCCATGAAGAAGGTCGGCAACGAGGGCGTCATCACCGTCGAGGAAGCCAAGTCGCTCGAGACCGAACTCGACGTCGTCGAGGGCATGCAGTTCGACCGCGGCTACATCTCGCCCTACTTCGTCACCAACGCCGACAAGATGCGCGTTGAGATGGACGACGCCTACATCCTCATCAACGAGAAGAAGCTCTCCTCGCTGAACGAGCTGCTGCCGCTGCTCGAGGCCGTGGTGCAGACCGGCAAGCCGCTGATCATCGTCGCCGAGGACGTCGAAGGCGAAGCGCTCGCGACCCTGGTCGTGAACCGTCTGCGCGGCGGCCTGAAGGTCGCGGCCGTCAAGGCTCCGGGCTTCGGCGATCGCCGCAAGGCCATGCTGCAGGACATCGCGATCCTGACCGGCGGCCAGGCGATCTCGGAAGATCTCGGCATCAAGCTCGAGAACGTCACGCTCAACATGCTCGGTCGCGCCAAGAAGGTGATGATCGACAAGGAGAACACCACGATCGTCAACGGCGCCGGCAAGAAGGCCGACATCGAGGCGCGCGTGGCCCAGATCAAGGCGCAGATCGAGGAAACCACCTCGGACTACGACCGTGAGAAGCTCCAGGAGCGTCTCGCCAAGCTCGCAGGCGGCGTCGCGGTGATCCGCGTCGGCGGCGCGACCGAGGTCGAGGTGAAGGAGCGCAAGGATCGCGTTGATGACGCGATGCATGCGACCCGCGCGGCTGTCGAGGAAGGCATCGTCCCGGGCGGCGGCGTCGCCCTGCTCCGTGCTTCCGAGCAGCTCAAGGGCCTGCGCACCAAGAACGACGACCAGAAGACCGGCGTCGAGATCGTGCGCAAGGCGCTCTCCGCGCCCGCTCGCCAGATCGCGATCAACGCCGGTGAAGACGGCTCGGTGATCGTCGGCAAGATCCTGGAGAACAAGACCTACGCTTACGGCTTCGACTCCCAGACCGGCGAGTACGTCAACCTGGTCACCAAGGGCATCATCGACCCGACCAAGGTGGTCCGCACCGCGATCCAGAACGCAGCCTCGGTTGCTGCGCTGCTGATCACCACGGAAGCCATGGTCGCCGAGCTGCCCAAGAAGGGCGGCGCCGGTCCGGCGATGCCCCCGGGCGGCGGCATGGGCGGCATGGACTTCTAAGTCCAACGACCTCGAGGACTACGAAACCCCGGCAGCGATGCCGGGGTTTTTGTTTTGGGCCCGTCATTCCGGAGCGCGCCCGCTTGGGCGCGAGCCCGGAATGACGGCCCCTTACCCCACCTTCCCCATCCGTTCCGGGCGCAGCTCGCCTCTGGAATCGAGCGACCAGAATACCCGCGTCACCTTGCCGACGAGATTGTCCATCGGAATAAAACCCATCGCCGACTTGAAGCGGCTGTCGGTCGAATTGTCGCGGTTGTCGCCGAGCGCGAAGAAATGGCCTGGAGGCACGGTGTAGACTTCGGTGTTGTCGACAAAACCACTGTCAACACAGTCATACGTGACGTAGCTCGCGCCGTTCGGCATCGTCTCGCGCCAGCGCTTCACCTTTGCACCGACCTCGCCGCCGCAGGCGGAGCCGGCGGACACGTCCTTGAGCGCAACGCGCGTCACCGGCTGGTCGTTGAGGAAGAGCTGCCCCTGCCGCATCTGGATGCGATCGCCGGGCAGCCCGACCACGCGCTTCACATAATCGACCGACGTATCTTTCGGCGACCCGAATACGACGATATCGCCGTAGGCGGGATCGGCGGCGCGGAAACGGCCGGAGATCCATGACGGCGCTAAGGGAAACGAGTAGCGGCCGTAGCCGTAGGCATATTTGGCGGCGAAGACGTAGTCGCCGACCACCAGCGTGGGCGTCATCGAGCCGGACGGGATGTTGAACGGCTGATACAGGAAAATTCGAAGCAGGAACGGTGGCGACCACAGCACGGGGACGAGCAGGATCAGGATGACGATCGCCTTCCATTCGCTGGATCTGGCGCGCGGCCGGTTGGTACTCTCAAGAGTGGTCATCGCCTGCCCTGCCCGGGATTGTCGTCGCCACAGGATTGCGCAACCTATGGGCGCGCGCAATCCCAGGCCTGCTTGAGTTGGTCGTCAATTTGCCAAGCTGCGTTCAAAGGGCCGCCTGCTGGCGATCAACTGCGCGACATGTCCTGGAAACACGTTCTCACCCAGTCGATCGTCACCCGCGTTGCGGCATCGCGCTTGAGGTGGTTCTGCACGAGCAGCCAGACGTCGCGGCGCTTCGGCAGCAGCGTCGCGCGCAGGCGGCGATCACCGAGCAGATCTGCGCAAACATACTCCGGCAACACGCCGGCGACCTGATACGAGCGGATCAGGTTACGGATGACCCGGACGTTGTCGGTGACGCAGCGCGCGCGGGCTTGCCTCGTGCGCAGGAATTGCATCTCGGGAATGTCACCGAGCTCGTCCGGATAGGCGCACAGCACCGGCTCACCCTCGGTCGTAACAGGCTCGAAATAATAGATGCTGATATCGCCGAGCCTGGAGATCGCGAAGTCACCTTTGTCGGGCTTGCGCAGCCGGATGGCGAGATCGGCTTCCCAGCGCGAGAAGTTGACGTTCTCGCTCGAGGTGAGGAATTGCAGCGTCAGGCCGGGATTGGCGCGCAGGAAGTCGCTCGCGCGCGGCGCCAGCACCTCCTCGGCGACCGTGTTGGTGGAGGCGATGCGCAGGCGTCCCACCGGACCTGCCAGGCTCTCACTGAGGCGACCGATCTCGGTGGCATGTGCGGCCATCGCCTCGACATGGGCCAGCACCGCCTCGCATTGCCGCGTCGGCCTTCGGACGCCGTCGGCGGCCTCGAACAGACGCAAACCGAGCGCACGCTCGATGCGCGACAGCCTGCGCCCGACCGTGGTCTCGTCGATGCGCAGCCGCGCGCTGGCGCCCGCATAGGTGCCCTCGTCCCTGACCGCAGCGATGATGCGCAGATCGTCCCAGTTCATCGACCGAGGCTATACCGGCCGGAAGCAGCCTGCAATATCGCAGCCACCCGCTGCAATTTCCCTGCATATCGGCAGGCATTCCCGGAGCTATGTTTGCAGCGCCTCTTCCCCCCGGAGATGTCAAAGACCATGACGACCGCAAAGACCCTGCTGCAGCTCGCCGGTGCCGATCTCAACCCGCCGCGTCTCGGCGACGCCGCGCTGGTGCTGATCGATATCCAGAACGAATATCTCGCAGGCCCGCTCGCCTTGCCCGACGCCCGGCCCGCGATCGCGCGGGCGGCTGCACTTCTGGCACGGGCCCGCGAGAGCGGAGCCGCGATCATCCATATCGCCCATCGCGGCAAGGCCGGCAGCCTGTTCGATCGCGGCGCCGACCGCGGCGCCATCGTCGTCGAGCTCAGCCCCCGTGCCGGCGAGCTGGTGATCGAGAAGGAGTTGCCGAATGCGTTTGCCGGCACCGATTTGCAGGCGCGCCTTGCCGCAACCGACAGGAAGAACATCGTGCTGGCCGGCTTCATGACGCATATGTGCGTCAGCTCTACCGCGCGCGCCGCGCTCGACCTCGGCTTTCGCACCACGATCGACGCCGACGCCTGCGCCACGCGCGATCTGCCTGACGGGCGCGGCGGCACGCTGGACGCCCGGACCGTCCACGAGGTTGCACTCGCCGAGCTATCCGACCGCTTCGCGATTATCGCGCGCGGCGATGCGCTGACCTAACGGAGCAAGCAATGCTGCAACTCTATTTCTCGCCGATGGCCTGCTCGCTTGCGAGCCGCATCGCGCTGATGGAAGCCGGCCTCGATGCGCGCTATCACCTGGTGCATCTCGCGACCAAGACAGTCGCGGACGACGACAGCGATTTTCGCGGCATCTCGCCGAAGGGCGCGGTGCCGGTCCTGGTGCTGGAGAACGGCGAGCGGCTGACGGAATGCGCGGCGGTGCTGCAATACATCGCCGACCTCAACCCTGAGCGCGGCCTTGCTCCGCGGCCGGGCGAAGCGGATCGCTACCGCCTGCAGGAATGGCTGAGCTTCACCGGCGCCGAGATCCACAAGGCGTTCCTGTTTCCGACCTTCTGGTACAAGGACGAGGGCTCGCTCGCCAAGCCGCGCGCGAGGATCGCTCAGACCTTGTCGGTGCCGGCAGCACATCTTGCCGATCGTGAATTCCTCGTCGGCGACAGCTTCACCGTTGCCGATGCACATCTCACCTGGGCTTTGCTGCTGCTCCGTGCCGCAGGCGTCGACATCGCGCAATGGCCGTCATTGTCGACCTATCTCGAACGCATGCGGGCGCGGCCCATGGTGCGGGAAGCGATCGCCACCGAGACGGCGCTGCGCAAGGCCATGGCGGCTTGAGCGCGCCTCAGTCGACCCGCGCCAGCACTGCGAGCCTGCGGATGCCCTTGTTGCGATAGGCGTCGAGGAACGCGTAATAGTCCTTGAACGACACGCAGCCGTTGGAATCGCCGTTCGGCCCGAGCATGAAGGTGTGCGCGAGCAGACCGTCGCGGCCGTAGATCGCGTTCTCGCCGCCGACCGGGGTCAGCCGCAGCGCCGGCACGCCGTGGAACAGCGCTTCGCGCGGCTTCAGCTCGTAGATGTGCGGCGGGGTCACGCCGCGCATGCGCACGCGCGAGGAACGGGGATCATCGAGGTTGGAGCCCAGGCCGGAATGGGCCTCGAGCCTGGTGCCATCGGGCAGATACACAGTCTTCGCCGTGATGTCGTAGACCGCGGTCGAGCGGTCATAGGGCGGCGAGCCGCCCAGCATCGGGTTCTGCTCCTTCGGCGCGATCGAAGCGGTCACGCTGGCATCGGCGGAGGCATAAGCAAGCAAGCCGCCGGACGGCTCGCGCTTGCCCCAGAGCTTCTCCACCATCGACTGGCGCGGACCGGTGATCGACATCACCGCGGCCTTGGCGCGATCGGCAAACGACTTTGGCTTCGCTTCGGGCGCCGGCACGATCTCGGCCGGATCGGCCGACGCGAGCTGCACCGGCGCGTCAGCGCGCTTGGTCTTCGCGGCGTCCGCGATCTTCTCGACGGCCTTGGCCGGGCTCTTCAGCACGTCTGCGACCCTGGCGACGACGGTCGGCTTCGCCGCTTCCTTGGCGTCGGCGACCTTCGCCGCAGGCGCAGCGCTCGCCGCGTTGGACTCGATGCCCTGCGTCGCTGCGGCGGCAAAGCGCTCGTTGAACATCTCGCGTGAAATCGGTGCAGCCACCTGCAGCCGGTCGGGCAGCAGCGCAAAGGTGTCCCGGATGGCCTCGCCCGCCTCGCGCAGCGCGACCTTGGGCGCACGCTTGACCACGGGCTCGTCGTAGCCGGAGCTGCCGACGGTCGGATAGACGCTGGCGGCGAAGATGTTGTTGTAGACGGTCCAGCCGGCAAGCACGACGCAGCCAATCACGGCCGCGCCGAGCACGTTTTGGGTGGTCATTTTCCGGGAAGACTTCCGATGAGAATGCTTATTCGGATTCTTGTTCGGATTCCTGTTCGGATTCTTGGGCTTCCGTGCCGCGTAACTTTGCGCAGCGATACTCGTACTCATTCGCCTTGCGTCCAGGACGGTGTCACTCAGTCCCCCTTCGAAGTGCCGCTGGTCACGTTCCGGGAACAGCATCTCGCAGAGGGTCGGAGCGTCATTAAGGCGACTTTTAGTTAAATGCGGATTAAGTTCGGGCGTATGTAGGGCAGGTCGTTAACGCTGTGCCATTTCGAGAAAAAAGCCCGCAGAACTACGGACTTAGGCGAAGCTGTTAACCATACTTCTCGGCCGGTTCGGCACGGTCGGCGGACGTCTCCGTCCGCATCTTTGGACGCACCAACCAAGTCGTTTTCGTGGTCATCAATATCCGGAAGATAGCGGGGATACGTTGCGCGAGGCTGGTGCGTTCAACTGCAGATGTCAGCACAACGGCGGCAGCAGATCACGCACGTCACACATCGCGCGACGATCGCTCGCGGCACGGCGCGCCTTGACTGAAAGTTGATCGCGCCGGGCTGGAAATGGACGCAGCGACAAAATAGCTACGCAGAGGGAGGCTGGCATGAGAGGGATTTCGCGCGGCGGGTTATGCGCCCTGGCGTGGTCATTTGTGTTGATCGGATCTGCAATTGCACAGCAGGCCGCCAATGCGGGCTGCACGGCAACACCATCGGCCGCGGGGACGCAGACCTGGCGCTGCAACAACGGCATCACGATCGTCGCAGAAAGTGGCGCCAGATTTGAACTGAACGACGCCAACCGCGACGGACATATTGACTCCGTGGAGTTGAGCAGCAAGGCGCTGCTGGTCGAGGTGCCCAAGAAGCCCGGCGGCAATCCCTTCAAGGTGCTGACGCCGCAGGCGATCGCCGCCGTCCGCGGCACCAAATGGGCGGTCGATGTCGCCGAGGCCAAGACCTCCGTGTTCGTCGCCAACGGCCGTGTCGGCGTGGCCCGCAGGGCGGCGCGTGGACGCGGCGTGGTGCTGGGCCCCGGCCAAGGCGTCGACGTGGAAGCGGCGGGTCCGCTGACCGTCAAGACGCTGACCGTCAAGACATGGGGCCAGCCGCGCGTCGACGCGCTGATGGCAAGACTCGGCCAATAGGCCTGCCCGGTCAGGCCGGGATAGTAAAGAAGATTGCAGTACGACGGCATGAAGCGACGCGTTCAAATTCTGGTGGCACTTGTCCTCACTGCGCTGTGGGGCGCGGGCATCTATGCGGGTCACGCCAACGGTCATCTGCGCTTTCTCGATCGGCTCGAGGCGACGCTGACGGATTGGCGAACACAGGTCCGCGGCGTGCAAGCTCCGCCCGACCTCGTCACCATCGTCGCCGTCGACGATACCGTGGTGAAACGCGGCGGCAGCTATCCGCTGCCGCGCGCCGACCTCGCCCGCGTCGTCGACACCATCGTGCAGTTCAAGCCGAAGGTCGTCGCGATCGACCTGCTGCTGATCGACCGCAGCGCCGCGATCGGCGACGCCACGCTGGCTCACACGCTTGCCACCGGTCCCGTGGTGCTCGCAGCCGCCGCGATCTTCCCGAGCGCGAGCGAGACCGTGGCGTCCGGAAGCGCAGGCCCGCTCGCCGGCCTGCCCCAGGCCGAGCGCTTCCTGCTGCCTTTGCCGGCGTTCGCCGATCACGCCGAGGTCGGAATCGTCAACGTCGCGACTGGGCAATCGGGCTCGCCGCTCTCGGTGCCGATGCTGTTCCGGACAGGCGACAAGGTCGAGCTGTCGTTTCCGCTGCGGGTCGCAAGCCGCGCACTCGACAAGCCACTGACGATCGCGCCCGATCATCTCATGCTCGGCGATCGCACAGTGCCGACCGACACCGGCTTTGCGCTGCCGATCACCTATTACGGGCCGCGCCGCACCATCCGCACCGTGAGCGCACAGAGCATTTTCGACGGCACGCTCGACCGCAAGGCGATCGAGAACCGGATCGTCGTGATCGGCGCCGCCGTTGCCGGCGGCGGCGACTTCTTCCCGACGCCGTTCGATTCCCTGATGCCCGGCGTCGAGGTGATCTCGACCGCGATCACGCATCTCGTCGCCGGCGACGGCATCGTGCGCGACCGCAGGGTTCACATCGTCGACGCGCTCACCGCGATCCTGCTGCCGATGCTGCTGGTGGGCCTGCTTGCCTGGCGCCGGAGCGCGGTCGGCTTCATCGTGGCAGCCGCGGTGATGGTCGCCTGGGCCGGGCTCAATCTGTTCGCGTTCACGCGCGGCGTCTGGCTCGATGCCGCGACCACGCTCGCGGCTGCGGTGCCACCGGTCGCACTGTTCGTTGGCGTACAATTGTGGGCAGGAGGCCGCCGCACGCAATATCTCGCCGCCAAGAGCCGGTCGCTGGCGCAATTCCAGGCACCGGCCGTGCAAGCGTGGCTCGCACGCGATCCCAATTTCCTGGCGAAGCCGGTCCGGCAGGATGCGGCCATCGTCTTCATCGATCTCTCCGATTTCACCGCACTGAGCCAGCAGATCGATCCGGACGAACTCCAGGACATCCTGCAAGCGTTCCACGCGCTGATCGACCGGGCCGCGGTCGATTGCGGCGGCATGATCACCAGCTTTCTCGGTGACGGCGCCATGATCCTGTTCGGCCTGCCGAGCGCGATGCCGGATGACGCGGCGCGTGCGCTGAAATGTGCGATCGACCTGCATCGCGGCGTCGAGTGCTGGTTGGCGTCGCTGCCGTCAGCGATCGGCGGCCGGCTCGGGTTCAAGATCGGAGCGCATTTCGGCCCGATCGTCGCCTCCCGTCTCGGCGAGAGCCACCAGCACATCACGGCAAACGGCGACACCGTCAATCTCGCGAGCCGGCTGATGGAGGTCGCCGCGCAAAACCATGCGCGGCTCGCATTGACCGACGCGCTGCTCGATGCGGCCGACTTTCACGGGGCCCCCGACGGTGTCCTGTCGGGCCCCCTGCACACGCAGATCCGTGGCCGCTCCGGCGTCGTGACCGTCTGGTTCTGGCGCGACCAGGACAGGCCGAGCCAGGCCGCGGCCAAGGTCGAGATGATCGACTGAGGCGGCTGGCGCGTCCGCCTATTGCCCCTTGCGCCTCAGCACGCCCAGGCCGCCCAGCTTGCCGCGCGACATCAACTCGCGGAAACTGTCGTTGAGGAGGATCTCGTCGACCTCGTCCGAGATCAACTTCGCTTCGGCCTCGGTCATGACGATGGACGTGAACGAGCCGCTCACCTTCATGGCGTTGAGCACATCCTTGACCAGGGGCGCGCCGTTGGACGGGATCTCCGGCGGCTGCCAATCGAGATCCTCGATCACGAACAAGCCGCCCGGCTTCAGCGAGGGAAACAGCACGCCGAGCGTCAGGTGCTGGTGCACCGAGGCGTGAGAGCCGTCGTCGATGACGATGTCCAGCGGCTTTTCCTTGGCCGCCAGCTGCTCCAGCATGCTGCGATCGCCCTGATCGACGCGATGGATCCTGACCCGCGGATGGGAGAACCAGCTGAAATCCTCGATGTCGGCGCCGATGACCTCGGCATTCGGGAAGTAGTCCAGCCACATCTGCAGCGACGGCACCTCATCCTGAGTCCAGCCTTCGACCCGCCCCCGGCACAGACCGATTTCCAGGATGCGAATGGGTTCAAGGGCCTTCGATCGGAACAGCTCGTGATAGATTCGCGTATAGTGATGGGCGAGCTGGCCCTTGTAGACCGCGCCCTTGTCGGAATCGTATTTCGCCGCAAGCTGCGTCAACCAGTTCGGCTCGAGCACCAGCTTCTTGAGATAGCCCGCCACGCTCTGCTCGGGGACCGCATCGAAGCGCAGCCCTCTCTCGGCCCACATTTTTCCCCAGAGATGGACACCCGTTACACGGGGATCGCTCAAGAGATCGAAGCCGGCCCGGCCTTCGGCGGCAAACAGATCCACTTCGCGCCAGTCGATCGCGTTGAAGGTCGTCGGCGGGAGAATCGACGACTGGAGTTCCTCATCGCCTGCCACGAGCAGATATTCGCTCAGCAACAGCGGCCCCACCGCGCCGTATTCGACGCGCTTTTCGCTGAACAGCCGCTGCAGGGACAGCGCATACAGATTGGCCATGTGAGGCGAGCCCTTGGGCGCGCGCATCACGTCGCCGACGCACACATGCCCGTTCTCGACTCCCGACCATTGCGCAGAAAACACGTGTTCCCTGCCAAAATCCAGGGGCTTCACGAGCACGATGTCCGTATCGAGCCACCAGCCCCCGAATTCATGAAGGACGGCATAGCGGAAAATGTCGCTGAAGTAGCGGATCTCGCTGTTCAGGACGGCATGCTGGTAGATCGCACCCGGCACGAGATCTCCGGCGTCGACCACCATGACGCCGGGCGGCACACGTGCCTGCATGGCGCCAACATTGTCGTAAGTGTACAGCTTCACCGGATGGCCCTGCCGGACCATCGATTGAAGCGAGAGACGCGACATCTCGCTCAGCGGCGCATTCGACCAGAAGCAGTGAATGGGGTCGCGGGCTTCTCCCGACCCCGGGCGGCTTTGAAGATGCGGATTGAATTGCCTTGTGAGCGCATTCCACCCGTTGCGAGGGACAGAACGGCACTCCGCAAGGAATGGCAATTTTTGATAAGCGCGAGCGATCAGAAAGCAAAGGCTCGCCTGGTTGACGTGCCCCGCCCTGTTCAAGGCGTTGCCAAAATTTTCCCAGACAGTCGGGTCAACCGGATCAAGCGCGACCGCCCGCTGAAACGCCTCGAACGCCTGTTCTTGAAGTCCCTTCCCTTGCAGAGCGGTCCCGAGCGTTGCGAGATAGGTCGCCTTCATCTCGTTCGTGAGAGCGCGGCAAGCCCATTCCACGGCGGCGTCGTAATTCCCGTTGAGCAGGGACACGCCAGCCATCAGATGAAGCAAGCCGGCATGGTTCGCGTCTGAGGCCAGCCCTTCCCGGCAACGGGCTTCGGCTTGCTCAAGCTCACCCGTTTTCAAGTGTTGAAGGCAGATCTTGTAGTATTCATCCCGCGTCGGCGAAGACGGCTCTGTCGAGATCTCGTTTGCTCTTGCGAGAGTGCCGTCGTGATAATTCATCGGGGACCTTCCGGATCAAGGGAGAGCGGGCAGCAACCCGATTCCCGAGCCTGCAGGAAGGTTGCCGATTCTCAATTATTCCCTGGAGCTTGCTCGAAGCTGGGCGCCGCCTTCGCCTCGGCACGCCGGCGCGTGGCGAATCAAGGGAGCGGTTGATATGCCTCAACCAGCGATCGGCGCTTTATCCGATCTTTGAAGCTGGCCCTTGCATGAAGAACTTTGTCGTCAACCTCAACCGTCAGCCGGAGAAGTACGAAAGCTTCTTGAGACTGAATGCCGGGTCGAAGATCGCCTTCGAACGATTTGAGGCGTCCGATGGCGCATCGTTCTCATCGCAGGATGCGCTTGGGATGAACCTGGTTGTGCCCGGAGCACAGTTCACGCCCGGTGCCGTCGGCTGCGCGGCCTCACATCTCCGGATCTGGCAACAGACGGCTCAATCCGAAGTGCCGGCGCTCGTGTTCGAGGACGATGCGATTGTCCGCGATGACATCACCGAGCGTCTGGATTTCCTTCGCCGTCTCAAAGACTGGGATTACGTCGCGCTCGGCTACAATACGGACTCCGTTCTCGAACTTGAGCTGACGCCCGGCTTCAAGTCCGAGATGGTGTTCACGCCCAAGCAGCCAAGCGACGAAAGCGCGGCGGTTTTTCGGAGGTCAAGCGCAGAGGTCGCCGCGTTTCGGCTCGTCAATTGCTTCGGCACGGCAGGTTATGCGGTTTCGCCCCGAGGCGCGAAGAGACTTCTGGAGCTCTGCTTTCCGATGGAAAACCGGTTTCTTCGGGTTGCAGCGCTTGGTCGCACGATCCCGGTCATGGGGGTCGATGGCATGATGAACTTCATCTACAATTCGATCGAGGCCTTCGCCTGCCTCAGCCCGCTTGTCATTCCCAAAAACAACAACGCCGTCTCGACAACCGTTCCGACCGGTGAAATTCCCCGCTGGTGAGTGCCGCGAGGTGCGCCCGGTTCAGGGCAGAAGTTCGGGCGGCGGCGAGCGGTCCAGCACATCGCCCTTGGCGCCCTCAAGCAGATCGACGCCGTAGGTCTCGACCATGAGCGGGCCGCGCTTGCGCTGCAGCTCGGCGACACGCGTCACCTGCGTGAAGAGGTCGTTCAGGAACGGATGGCCGCCGGGGCGCAGCTCGTCGACATAGATCAGCTTGCCCGCGAGCAGCTTTGGATCGGGCTCGGGCATGTTGACCCAGCGGATGCGCTGGTTCTGCTGCACCACGCAGGTGCCGCGCGGCAGATAGAAGGCGAGCCAGCCAGTGGTGCCGTAATCCGGCGTGAGCACGCAAGGCGCACCGCTGCGGACACGCGCCGCTTCGACGTTAGCTGCGAGCTCGCGCCAGCCGACGCCGACGCTGCGCACGGTCGCATCGCGGCGATAGCCGGACAGCAGCCCCGTATTGGCCTGCAGGATCAGTGCGGCAAACATCACGATGCCGGTGGGCGCGGCCCAGCGCAGGCAAAAATCCACCAGGCGTCGCGCACGCGGTTTCCACTGTACGAGGTTGGCTGCGGCAGCGGCGGCAACGACGAACGGCGGATAGACCGGCGCAAACCAGTTGGCCTCGACGCGGGCGTGCAGCGAGTGCCAGACGAAATAGGCGACGATGGTCCAGAACATCGTCTCGATCAGCACGCGCGAGGCGAGCGCGCCTGCCCGGCGCCAGGTCAGCGCATGGAGCCCCATCGCGCCAAGGATGAAGACCAGCGGGGTCGCAAATGCAATCTGGGTCGGGATCAGCTCGGCAATGAAGACCGGGCGAAAATCCTCGATCCTGGCGCGCCCGAGCTGCTTGACGAACGAGACCCATTGATGATCCGCATTCCAGAGGATCACCGGTGAGAACAGCGCGAGCGCGACGAGGCCGCCGAGATAGGGCCAGGGCGAGAGGAACCAGCGCCGCAGTTTCGGCACGGAGGCGAGCCAGATCAGGATCGCGGCACCAAAGAACATCGCAGTGTACTTTGACAGCAGCGCCGCGCCGATTGCGGCGCCGACCGCAAGCCACCAGATACCGCGACCGGTCTCCAGCACTTTTGCGAGGAAGAACAGCACGAAGCTGGAGGCGACCAGCAGCGGCGCATCCGGCGTCACGATCAGCGTGCCGACCGAGGCCATCATCGTCACGTTGAGCAGGATCGCGCTGGTCGCCGCCACGCGGGCACCGCCGAACAGGATCGCGGCCGAACGATAGATCGCATAGCTCATCGGCAGCGCGAGCAGGATCGAGACCAGACGAACACCGAGCTCGGTGTCGCCGGCGATCATGGTGCCGGCGCGGATGACGTAAGCCACCATCGGCGGATGGTCGTAGTATCCGCCCGCCAGGTTCTTCGACCACATCCAGTAATAGGCTTCGTCGAAGGTGATCGGGGTGAAGGCGGCCGCGACCAGCCGCAGTGCGACCAGCGCAAGAATCACCAGCGCCGTATTGCGGACGATCCGCGCGTCAGCCCCGCCCATACAAGCTTCCTTGCAAGCCTTGACGCGCTATTTCTTGCGCCAGACGAACAGTCCGGACATCGCGTAATTCCACACTACGCCCATCAGCGCGCCGGCGAGGCCCGCCAGCCACCAGATCGGCTCCTGGTCGTAGACCGAGAAAGCAACGCCGACATTGGCGAGCAGGCCGACGCTGCAGACGATATAGAACATGATCAGGCCGCGCAGGATCGCAAAGCCCTTCAGCCGCTGGTCGCGATAGGTGAGGAAGTTGTTGAGGACGAAGTTGGTGGTCATGGCGACGATGGCGCCGGCGGCCTGCGCCTCCGCGAACGGCACCTTGATCAGCTGGAGCGCGATGAACAGCGTGGTGAGATGCACCACGAGGCCGATGCCACCCACCATCGCGAACAGGATGAAACGCAGCGAGACGATATCGTTGGTCAGCTTCGCCAGCACCAGGCCAAGGAAGTCGAGCGCCACCATGGAATCGAGCTTGCTCTCGCCATGCTGGCGGGCGCCGAAGGTGTAGGGAATCTCGACCGCGCGCAAATTGCCCTGCGCGCTTGCGACGAGATCGAGCAGGATCTTGAAGCCGTGCACCGACAGTTTTGGCGCCAATTGCTCGAAACGGTCGCGGCGAACCATGAAGAAGCCGCTCATGGGATCCGCGATCTCGACCCGGAGCATCTTCCTCGCGACCTCGGTCGCCAGCGCACTGGCGCCGGCGCGCTGCTTGTTGAAACCTTCGCTCTTGTAGCCCTCGATGTAGCGGCTGCCGACGACGAGGTCGGCCTGATCGCTTGCAAGCAGCAACAGCATCTTCGGCAGCTGCGTCTCGTCGTGCTGGAGGTCGGCGTCGATCACGGCGGCGTAAGGCGCGCTGGAGGCCAGGATGCCCTCGATGCAGGCGCCCGACAGGCCGCGGCGGCCGATACGGCGGATGCAGCGCACGCGGCTGTCCTGCAGCGCCAGCGCCCGCACCACATCCGAGGTGCCGTCGGGCGAATTGTCGTCGACGAACACAACCTCCCAGGCGACGTTGACGAGCGTCGCCTCCAGCCGCCGGTACAGCACCGTGACGTTATCGCGCTCGTTGAAGGTCGGGACGATGACCGACAGTTCGGGCCCCTCTTGAGCCTGGCTGTCGACGCCCGGTCTGATCGCTTCGTTCATGACGGCAGCGTATAACCGCAGCGTCGTGTGATGCCAAGCCGGGGGTCTGGGGGAACGGCCCAAAGGGGCCCTAAAATGCCAACGACCCCGGAACGGCGGACCGCGCGTACATCCGGCGCGAGCCCAAGCTATTCCAAGGTCGTCCCAGCAACGGAGAATGTCACTCAACGTTGCCGTTATCAACTAAATGGGGACGACACGGCCGCTTCGCAAGGGGCTGAAGCGCTCTTTTTCGGGCCGCTACTGGTTCGGGACTTCCCGGATCACGGGGCCCCGCGGCGCCGGCGCCGCAGGGGCTGCGGGCGCCATGGCGGAAGGGGCCGGCTCGACCTTGGCCGGCTTCGGCGGCTTGCCGTACTGCCCGATCGGCCCGAAGACGATGGCGGCCGCAAGCACAATCGCCGCGACGATCACGCCACAGATGCCACCTACCGACTCAGACGACATGCCAGCCCGTCCCCGTTCCAGATGCAGCCAGTCATACCACGGATGAACACGCGGCCGGAAGGGCTTGGCGAAGGGAGCGAATGGTGAATGGCGAGTAGCGAATAGGGCAGGCCCGTCTTTCGTCCCTACTCGCCATTCGCCATTCGCCACCCCCTCATTTCTGCGGCGGCCGGTGCTTGACGAAGGCGGTCACGATGTCCTTTTGCGCCGCCTCCACCGCTCTGTTTGCGGTCGCGAGATGGGCGCCGGATTCGATGTTCGGATATTGGGAGGTGAGATAGTCGAGCAGCGCCACCCGGTAATATTGCCGCTCCGACGGACAGGCTCCCGCAACCGACCGGCCGAAATCCTGTTCCGACAGTCCCTGATTGCTGTCGCGCGAATATTCCCGCGCCAGGCAATGCCAGTAATCGTCGCGGCCCTGCATAGCGAGCTTCTGCGCGCCCTTCGCATCGTCATCGTCAGCCAAAGCCGCAGATGTCATGGCAGCAGATGTCATCATGACGAGTGCCGCTCCCAGCATCAGCGTCCGCATCTTGTTTCTCCTTTTTGCGCAGATTTCTTCGCGAGCTTAGACGGGACACGACAACTGGCCAATCACTTCTGGTTTGACTAGGATGCAGACCTCCCCTCCCCGTCGATGCGAGATCCCTCCGTGGCCAAAGCAAAAACCGCGACCAAAAAATCCGGCAACATCTTCATCGGCATCGGCGGCTGGACCTTCGAGCCCTGGCGCGGCGTGTTCTATCCGGAGAAGCTGACGCAGGCGAAGGAGCTATCCTATGCGGCCTCGAAGCTGACCTCGATCGAGATCAACGGCACCTATTACGGCTCGCAGAAGCCGGAGAGCTTTCGCAAATGGGCAGCCGACGTGCCGGATGGTTTTGTGTTCTCGGTGAAGGGGCCCCGCTTTGCCACCAACCGCCGCGTGCTCGCCGAGGCCGGCGATTCCGTCAAGCGGTTCTATGATTCCGGCGTGCTGGAGCTCGGCGACCATCTCGGGCCCGTGCTGTGGCAGTTCGCGCCGACCAAGAAATTCGACGGCGCCGATTTCGGCAAGTTTCTGGAGCTGTTGCCGCGCAAGCTCGAGGGCCGCGCGCTGCGCCACGTGGTGGAGGTGCGCCACGACAGTTTCTGCACACCTGATTTCATCGCGCTGATCCGCGAATTCGGGACGCCCGTGGTGTTCGCCGAGCACGGCAAATATCCTGCCATCGCCGACGTCGCCGGCGATTTCGTCTATGCCCGGCTGCAGAAGGGCAATGACGAGATCAAGACGTGTTATCCGCCGAAGCAACTCGATGCCTGGGCCGAGCGCTTTCAGGCCTGGGCCGCGGGAGGTGAACCCGATGATTTGCCGAAGGTCGACAAGGCGAAGCCGAACAAGGAGCCGCGCGACGTGTTCGCCTATGTCATTCACGAGGGCAAGGTGCGCGCGCCGCACGGCGCCATGGAGCTGATCGCGCGGGTGAGCTGAGGATCATTCATGGCCAGAGCGAAGAAGCTCTTCACCATCGGCTATGAGCAGACGCCGCCCAAGGCCGTGCTCGATGAGCTTGAGCAGGCCGGCGTCAAGCTCGTGGTCGACGTGCGCGCGGTAACATCGTCGCGGCGGCCGGGCTTTTCCAAGAAGCAGCTTGCCGCAGGCTTGGACGAACGCGGCATCGCCTATGTCCATCTTGCAGCGCTGGGCACACCCAGGGAAGGCCGCCTCGCCGCGCGCAGCGGGCAATACGATGCGCTGGAGAAGATCTACTCACAGCACTTGAAGGCGCCTGAGGCGAGAGAAGCGATGGACGAGCTCTCGGCGCTGGTGAAGAAGGCCGGTCCCGTCTGCCTGCTCTGCTACGAGCGCGACCACACCCACTGCCACCGCCAGATGATCGCGGAGATCATCGAGGAGCGCGATGGGGTGGCGGTGAAGAATCTGGCGGGGCGGCAGGTGTAGCTACTCTCGTCATTCCGGGGCGTGCGCAGCACGAGCCCGGAATCCATCGAGCCTCAGAGTTGGTGGATGAATGGATTCCGGGCTCACGACTTCGTCGCGCCCCGGAATGACGAGCGGAGACAGCTCGCGCGCGCCCCGAAATGACGACTTACCCCTCCCCCGCCAGCTTGAACGTCCCCTCCATCATCTGCACGCAGCTGCCGCCGACATGGGCGGAGACGATCTTGCCGTCCTGCTTGCGCACGCGCGTTTGGAGGATGCTGGGCCGGCCCATGTCAAAGCCCTGGCCGACCGTGAGCTTCAATTCACCGTCGCGCGTGGAATCGAGATCGGCGAACAGGGCGGCGGCCGCGACCGTCGCACTGCCGGTGGCGGGATCCTCGGTGAGACCGCTGGCGCCGCGCATGAACATGCGCGCCTGGCGCTCGCACGGCGCCTCCGTCGCGGGCACGTCGCGCGTGTAGAACCACACCGAGCGGGCCTCGTCGCGCGGCAAGACCCCGCCGAACGCGGCCGCGTCGGGCCTCGCTCGCTTGAGCGCATCGCGCGAATGCAGCTCCGCCACCAGGAACGGCGTTCCGACGCCGACGACTTGCGGCGCATGGTGATCGGTCCTGATGTCATCGGCAGTCAAGGAGATGCAGGCTGCAACGTCGGCGGCGGAAACCTCCGCCAGTCGCGACAGCGGCTGCGGCGCGGTGAGCTCGGTGCTGACCACCCTTCCTTGCTCCCGCACGATATCAACCGGGACCAACCCGGCTATCTCCTCGAACAGCAATCGCGGCTTCGGATCTTTCGCGAGGCTCGCCAGCACGAAGGAGGTGCCGACATTCGGATGGCCGGCGAACGGCATCTCCCTTACCGGCGTGAAGATGCGCACCTCGGCATCGTTGGCCTTGTCGCGCGGCGGCAGCACGAAGGTGGTCTCGGAATAGTTGAACTCGGTGGCAATCGCCTGCATCTGCTGCGTGGAAAGCCCAGCGGCGTCGAGCACCACGGCAAGCTGGTTGCCGCCGAAGGCGCGGTCGGTGAACACGTCGACGGTGATGTAGCGGCGCTGCATGCAAAATCCTCACGCAAATGGCGGCCGCCTCCGGCCGCCTCGCGCAGCACTCTACAAGCCCTCAACATCACCCGTCATGCCCCAAAATTCGGTGCAATCGGAGCAATCGCGGATGAGAGATCAGAAGCGAAAGAGAGGTCGCGGTGATGCCAGAACTTGCGCGCGCTCGCTCTTGTCGACGATCAGTGTGTCGAGGAATTGCCGGTTCTTCGCGTAGCTCTGCGTCGCCTCGAACTGCGTGTGCGGCCAGTCGCTGCCCCACAGCAGGCGATCGAGGCCGTAGGCACCGCGCAGCAGAGGATAGGCTTCCTTCGCAAAACTCTCGCCCGCAGCACCGTTGCGATAAGGCGCTGAGATCTTGACCCAGATGTTCTTCGTCGCCCCTAACTTCAGCACGGATTGAAAGCCGGGATCGGTGACGCCGAGTTTTGGATCAGGCAGCGCGTAGTGATCGAGCACGACGGTGACGCCGCGATCGAGCAACTGCGGCGCGAGCACGGCGAGATCGGAGGCATTGCGCTGGATCTCGACCTGCCAGCCCATCGATTTCACCTTCGCCAGCAATCCCTTCCATTCGCCCGCGGCGAGATCGGGCAAGGGCTGACCGACGAGATTGAGGCGAATGCCGACGATGCCGGCGCGATCGAGCTCGCTCAGCTCGTCTGCAGAGACCTTGGGATCGACGACGGCAATGCCGCGCAGGCGGCCGTTGGCCTGCTTCAGGCAGTCGACGAGATAGGAATTGTCGGTGCCGAGAAAGCTCGGCTGCACCAGCACGCCATTGGTGATGCCGTTATGGTCAAGCTGCTCGAGATAGAGCGACAACGGCGCGTTGTAGTCCGGCGCATAACGCCGGCCCGGCGCGAGCTTGAGCTCGCGATGAAAGACATGGGCGTGGGTGTCGATAACAGGCAAGGCCGCCTCACTCCTGGCTGTGGTCGCGACCGCGGTGGCAAGCGATGCGAGGCCCGCACCAAACTGGCGGCGCGTCAGGCCGTGTTGGGGCAATGTCATGGTCGTTCCTCCCCATTCCCGTCAGACGCGCGCCGGCGCGGTTTGCTCGAACACCTTGCCGCGGGTCTCGGGCAGGAGCAGCACCGCGATCAGCACCAACGCATAGGCAAACGCCGCGTCGATGCCGATCGCGGGCCCGAGACCGATGCGATCACTGAGGAAGCCGACCAGGAAAGGAAACGCGGCGGAGACGACGCGGCCGAAATTGTAGCAGAAGCCGACGCCGGTGCCGCGCACGCCGGCCGGATAGAGCTCGCTGAACAGCGCCGCCATGCTGGCGGGAATACCGGCCGAGAAGAAGCCGAGCGGAAAGCCGAGCACCAGCATCTCGCCATTGGTCAGGGGCGCAAAGATGTAGACCAGCACGGTGGCGATGCAGGCGCTGGCAAAGAACGCGACATTGGCCCTGCGGCCGATCCGGTCGCTGATGATCCCGCTGGCGACGCAGCCGCAGAAGAAGGCGACGATGATGACGGCGAGATAGAAGCTGGAGCCGAGCACCGACAGGTGGCGCACCTCGCGCAGGTAAGTTGGCAGGAACGTCGTCAGCGCGGCATAGCCACCATGGGCGCCGATACCGAACAGGCCGCCGACCAGGGTCGAGCGCAGCACGTCGCGGTGGAAGATGCCGGCGAGCGTGGCGAGGAACCGTGTTTCTGCGTCCCTTGCAACAGCGCGCGGCGGCTCCTTCAGCCCGCGGCGGATGAAGATGATGAGGAGCGCCGGCAACAAACCGATCGCAAACAGGATGCGCCAGGCGATGTCCGCCGGCGCGTAGGTGAAGACCAGCGCCGACAACAGCACCGCCGCGCCCCATCCGATCGCCCAGGCGCTCTGCACCGAGCCGAGCGCCTTGCCACGATGCTCGGGACGAATGATTTCGGCCATCAACACCGCGCCGACGGCCCATTCGGCGCCGAAGCCGAGGCCCTGGACGGCCTTGAGGATCAGAAGCTGGGTGTAGCTCATCGCGAATGCGCAGGCGAAGGTCGCGAGCGCGAAAGTCGCGACCGTGATCTGGAGCGCCTTGACGCGGCCGTAGCGATCGCCGAGCGCGCCACCGAGCCAGCCGCCGAATGCGCCGAAGAACAGCGTGACCGAGCCGAGCAGGCCGGCATCGGCCTTGCTGATGCCGAAGGCCGCGATCAGCGCGGGGATGGCAAGGCCGAACATCTGGACGTCGAGCGCATCCAGCGCCCAGCCGCCAAAGCTTGCCCAAAAGGTCCGCTTCTCGAGCGGCGAGCATTCGCTGTACCAGTTTGACATTGTTTCCCCTGTAATCGTTTATTGCTTGGTGTCGTTGAAAGTCGCGGTCACCGGATCTCGGCGTGGTAGCGGAAGCGATCCGCGGGCCCGCGCGAGCGGCGCCATTCGATCGGCCGCCGCTCCAGATCGAGCGCGAGGCGCTCGATCACGATCAGCGGCGCGTGGGCCTCGAGCCGCAACAATCGCGCCTGCATCTCGTTGGCGGCCTCGACCGTCAGGATTTCCTCGGCGGAGACCACGACCTCGCCGCAGCGCTCCTCGTAGAGCGGATACAGCAAGTCACCGAACTCGGCCGTGTCGATCTCGAGGATTTTTGCGAAGCGCGATTGCTGGAGCCAGATTTCTTCGGCGAGCAGCGGCACGTCGTCGATCAGCCGTAGGCGCGACAGGCTGATCACGGCTTCGCCGACCGGAATACGCAAAGCCGATGCCACGGCCGATGTCGCCGCTACGCTTTTGCGCCGGATGATGCGGCTCTTCGGCACGCGCCGCTCGCCGCTTTCGGACTGGAAGCGGAAGAAACGGAACAGCGAGGAGTTGAAACGCGCGCGGCGCACGAAGGTGCCGCGGCCCTGCTGCCGCTCCAGCACCGCATCGGCAACAAGCTGGTCGATCGCCTTGCGCACGGTGCCGATGGCGACGCCGTAATGGGCGCCAAGCTCGGCCTCCGACGGAATCGGCTCGCCCGGCCGCCATTCATTGCGGTTGATCCGCGCCGCGAGGTCGTCGCGCAGGCGCTGGTAGCGTGGCAGGCGGTCGTCGCGCGGGGCTGAATTCATATAGTCATATAGATGACTAGATGAAAGTGGAGTCAAGCGCTACCTTGAGGCCGGAGTCCTCGCGGAACGAGCGCGAGGCCGGGTTGCGGACTTCGCCAACCCGGCCTCGCCTGTGTCGATCGTCAGTTCGTGGTCTTGGGCATGCAGGGCGGCTCCTTGTAGGGCGCCGTGGCATAGGCGCCCACTGCGGGAGCCCTGACGCAATCCGCCGTTGCGTGGGTTGACGCACGCCGCACGGGCGCGACATCGCGGGCGGCTGCGGCCTGGGTTTGATAGACCGAAGCGGCGATCAGGGCGGCTGAGACGAAGGTCAGTCGAGTCATGGATTTCCTCCGCGTGACAAACGGACATCGACAGGTTTTCGACGTCCTGAGTGCAAGAGCGGAATGTCACGTGAAATATTTCAGCCGCGCGTTCAAAGAAACGCGAGCAGCGTCCCTCATCCCAGTTGAAACACCGCGACCGGCTGCTCGTAACCGCGCACCGTGACCTCGCCGAGCGCGACCGCATCCTCGCCGTCGTCGCCCAGCGCCTCGCGCACGGACGCCGAGATTAGGAGCTGCGAGCCGAACTCCTTGTTGAGCGCCTCCAGCCGCGAGGCGAAGTTTACGGTGTCGCCGATCACAGTGTATTCCTTGCGCCGGGGCGAGCCGATATTGCCGGCGACGACCTCGCCGAAATGGATGCCGATGCCGATACGCAGCAGCCAGCTCGTCTGCGCATTGATGTGGTCCATCGCGGTCAGCATCTCGCGGCCTGCGGCGACCGCACGATGCGCTGCATCGGACGCCTCCAGCGGCGCGCCGAACAGAGCGAGAAAGCCGTCGCCGAGAAACTTGTTCACGATGCCGCCGTGGCGGTCGAGAACATCGACCAGCACCGCGAAAGCGCCGTCGAGCCGGTCGACGACCTCCTGCGGCGTGCGCGACTGCGCGCCGGCGGTAAAGCCGCGGAAATCGACGAACATCACGGCGACACGGCGAAGATCGCCCGCAGCGCTGGTGCCTTCCGCCATCAGCCGCTCGACCACCTGCGGCGAGACGTGCTGGCCGAACAGATTGGTGACCCGGTCGCGCGCGGTGGCCGCCGCGATGCTCGCGGCAAACTGCCGCCGCAACTGTGCGCCGACTGAGCCCGCCAGCACGCCGCAGACCAGGATCACAAGGCTACGCACGGCGTGGAAATAGATCAGCGGTTCGCCGGCGTCGCTGGCTGAATTGTAATACAGCGCGACGGCCAGCAGCCCGGCTGCGGCGACAAATCCCGTGAAGGTGGACAGCCAGAAATCGAGCCGCAGCGTCGAAAGAATGACGAAGATGAAATAGGCCAACGGCAACACGAAGCCGAGTGCCTGGCTTGCACCCATGCTGCGGATCTGGAGGATCAGGATGAGCGTCGGCAGCGACGTTTCGATTGTTGCACCGATATAGCGCCTGATCACCGGCAGGTCGCGATCGAGCTTGAGATTTCGCCTGATCTGGCCGTGGACCCAGACCTCGAACAGCAGAAAGCCCACCAAAAGCACGTATTCGCGGAATATGCCCTCCGTCCCGCGCCAGATCCGGTTCACGATGGCAGGGTCGATCACGAAAGTTGCCGTGAGCAAGACCATCATGGCCAAGCCGGTGGCGATCAGCGCCTTCACCCGCAACAGCTCGGTGCGCAGCACCTCGCGCGTCAGCTCGCGCTCGAACGCCTCCGACAAGACGGCTTTCTGCCGGGCTTCCCCGCTGACCAAGCTGACCATTCCACCCCCTCGATTCCGGGACAGTCTGCCTCAATCCAGCGTGCGGCGGAAGCGCGTCACGGCGATAGTCATGGCAACCAGCATCAGGATGACGAGCGCGGCCGCATCGAAGCGCAGATTTGGCATAGACGCGCCCTTCAGCATGATGGCGCGAACGATACGCAAGTAATGCGTCAGCGGCAGGCATTCGCCGACATATTGCGCCCAATTCGGCATGCCCGCGAACGGGAACATGAAGCCGGACAGCAGGATGCTCGGCAGGAAGAACATCATCGACATCTGCATGGCCTGGAGCTGGTTCTGCACCAGCGTCGAGATCGTGTAGCCGATCGACAGATTGGTGGTGATGAACAGCGTCGACAGCAGCGCCAGCAGGAACAGATTGCCGAGCACGGGCACGCCGAACAGGAACACGCCGATGCCGATGATCAGGAAGGCCTGGACGAAACCGACCAGCACGTAAGGGATGATCTTGCCGAACATCACCTCGACCGGCTTGATCGGCATCGACAAGAGGCTCTCCATGGTGCCGCGCTCGACCTCTCGCGTCACCGAGAGCGCGGTGAAAATCAGCATGGTCATGGTGAGGATGGTGCCGACCAGGCCCGGCACGATGTTGAGGCTGGAGTTCGCAGCCGGATTGTAGCGGGCGTGCGCGCGGATCTCGAACGGCATTTCCGGGGGATTGCCGATATAGAGATCGTGCGCCAGCGCGGTCTGCACGATCATGCCGAGCGAGCCGAGTGCGGCGCTCGCCGCAACGGGATCGGTGGCATCGGCAGCAACCAGCAGCGCCGGCTTGTCGCCGCGCCGCACCGCGCGCTCGAAACCGCGCGGGATCTCCACGCCGAACAGCACCTTGCCTGACTTCAGGAGGTTGTCGAACTCGTCGACGTCGTGCACCTCGTAGATGAAGCGGTAATAGGCGGTATTCTCCAGCGCCTTCAGGACCGAGCGGGCAAGATCGGAATCCTCCTGGAGCAGCACCGCGCTCGGCAGATTGTGAGGCGTGGTGTTGATGGCATAGCCGAACAGCAGAAGCTGCATCACCGGCAGCATCACGATCATCGCGAACGAGACGCGGTCGCGCCTGAGCTGGATGAACTCCTTGACCAGCATCGCATAGGAGCGCTTCCAGAAGCCGAAGCGCTCGCGGATCTCGTGCGCGGGGGTCGGATGATCGATGGTGCTCATTGGAAATTGTCCTTGGAGCGGCCCATTAGCTCGATGAACACGTCTTCCAGTGACGGCGCCGATTTGTGCCAGCGCAGACCGCTCTTGTCGCGCCACGGCGCGATGCTGGCTTCGAGCGCGGCAACGTCGCGCCCCGAAACATGCAGCGACGTGCCGAACGGTGCCACCATGTCTACCCCGGGCTTGCCGGTGAGCGCGGCCGTGAGGCCGTTCAAATCCTCGCCTGTTACGGTGTAGGTCGTCAGCGCAGATCCCGCGATCACCTCCTCCACCGTGCCGTGGGTCAGCAAATGGCCGTAGGCGATGTAGGCGATCTCGTGGCAGCGCTCGGCCTCGTCCATGTAATGGGTCGAAACCAGCACGGTGAGCCCATCGGCTGCGAGCGCGTGGATCTCGTTCCAGAAATCGCGCCGCGCCTTGGGATCGACGCCGGCCGTCGGCTCGTCCAGCAGCAACAGCTTTGGGCTGGGCAGCGTGCAGGCGCCCAACGCCAGCCGCTGCTTCCAGCCGCCGGAGAGCTCGCCGGCCAGTTGCTCCTCCCGGCCCGAGAGCCCGAGCCGCTTGATCATGTCACGTGCCGCACCGCGTGCGTCGGCGAGGCCATAGAGCCGCGCGACGAATTCGAGATTCTCGCGCACGGACAGGTCCTGGTACAGGCTGAAGCGCTGGGTCATGTAGCCGACCTGGCGCTTGATCTTTTCGGCGTCGCGCAAGATGTCGTAGCCGAGACAGGTACCCTCGCCGCTGTCGGGCGTGAGCAGGCCGCAGAGGATGCGGATGGTCGTGGTCTTGCCCGAACCGTTCGGCCCGAGAAAGCCGTAGATCGAGCCGCGCTTCACCTGCATCGACAGATCGTGCACGACCTCGCGGCCGCCGAACGATTTGGTCAGGCCCTTGACGTCGATCGCGATGTCGTTGCTGGCGTTCATCGCTTTTCCGCCACCGGCGTTTTGGGATTGAGATAGACGTTGATCGGTTGTCCGACGCGCAACGCATCCGGCCGCGAGGGCCGCGCCTGGATCAGATAGACGAGCTTGTTGCGCTCATCGAGGCTATAGATCACCGGCGGGGTGTATTCGGCCGAGGTCGCGATGAAATAGATCTTTGCGGTGAGATCGGCGGCGCAATTGTCGCAGGCGACGCGCACCTCGTCACCGATCGACAGCTTCGGCAATTCCGCCTCCGGCACGAAGAAGCGCAGCTTCATATTGCCGGGCGGCATGATCGACAGCACCGGCCGCTGCGCCGCCACCATCTCGCCCTCGCGAAAGTAGATCTGCTGGATGGTGCCGGCGACCGGCGCAAAGCCCTTGCGCCGCGCCAGCCGCGTCTGCGAGGTCACTACCCGCGCCTGTGCGACCCGCAGATCCGAGACGGCGGAATCGAGCGCGGCTTGCGTGCCGGAGCCGGTCTTGCGCAGGGAATCCGCGCGATCAAACACCTGCTGTGCATTGGCCAGCGTCGCCTTGGTCTGGTTGAGATCGGCAAGCTGGAGATCGTCGTCGACGTCATAAAGGGCGTCGCCGACCTTCACCGCGTCGCCCTCGCGGACGTCGAGCTTCGTCACCCGCCCCGCTTCGTCGGGGCTGACGAAGATCATGTCGGCCTCGACCCAGCCCTGAAAGCCGGGGTCGCGTTTCTCGTTGCAGCCGGCAAGCCCGATGGCGAGCGCGGCGACCAATGCAAATCTGAAAATTCTTTGCGACGACCTCATGTCGTCCTCCGTTCGCCAAAAATCAAATCGAGATGAACGCGCAGCATGTCCTGCGCATCGAGCGGCGCGTGCCGTGCAAACAGGCTCTGCCAGATCACTGCGATCATCGCCGGCGCGACCAGGATCTGCGGATAGTGTGCGAGGTCTCTTTCGCGGATCTCGCCGCGGGCAATGCCAAGCTCGATCAGCGCCCGCATGCCGGCCATCCCGCGCGAGACGACCTCGCGGTAGTAGAAGTCGGCCACCGCAGGGAAGCGCGGCCCTTCGGCCACGATCAGGCGGACGAGATCGCCGCGCCGTGTACCGATCACCTCTTTGAGGAAGTTGCCGGCAAAGGTTTCGATCAGATCGCGCACCGAGCCCGTCGGCGGCGGCAGTGCGTTGAGCCGCGCCACCACTGGCACGATCACGGTGCGCACGAGCTCCTCGAACATCGATTCCTTGTCTTTGAAGTGCAGGTAAATCGTGCCCTTCGCGACGCCTGCGCGCTTGGCAATATCGTCGAGCCGCGTCGCGGCAAACCCGCGTACGATGAACTCCTCCATCGCCGCCTCGACGATGGCCGCGCGCCGCTCCGCCGCGCGTGTGGCGCGGTTCGATGCCGGAGGGGCTTCCCCGTCAGCTTCGGGTTTGCGACTTGCTGCTTTGGTAGACCTATTCGTCATCCTCCATATATGACTGACTAGTCAGTCATAGTCAATCGAGTTTTGGATCCGGGATGGAAAACGAATTAGCATTGACTAATGCATTAGTAATTGCTAATTGATTGATATGATCGAAGCCGCCCCAAATCCTGTCACCGCCGTGATGCGTGCCCTCGCCGATCCGACCCGCCGCGCCGTGCTCGAGCGCGTGTTCGACAGCAAGGAGATCAGCGTCGCCGAGCTGACGCGCGGCAGCGGCGTGACGCAGGGCGCGATCTCGCAGCACCTGAAATCGTTGAAGCAGGCGGGCCTCGTCGCCGAGCGCGCCGAGGGCCGCAACGTCTATTACCGCGCCGCTCCGCAAGGCCTCGAGCCGCTGGTGACCTGGATGGATCATTACGGCGTCTTCTGGCGCGAGCGCTTCCAGAATCTGCGTGACCTCTTGAAGGAGATCGACTCGTGAGTGCAGCCGAGCTGAAAGCCGAGACCCAAGAAAACATTCAAGAAAACATCCAAGAAAACATCCGGGACATCGTCATCGATGAGGTACTCCCTCATGCGCCGGAGACGGTCTGGAAGGTGCTGACCAGTGCGCAACTGATCGCGCGCTGGCTGATGAAGCCGACCGGCTTTGAAGCCGTCGAAGGCAAGGCCTTCACGTTCCAGACCACGCCGGGCGGCAATTGGGACGGCGTCATCCATTGCCGCGTCCTGGAGGTCGTGGCTCACAGACGCCTCGTCTACGCCTGGAAGGGCGGCGATGAGCGCAATACCGGCTACGGCGCCCCGCTCGACACGGTCGTGACGTGGTCCCTCACCCCGGTCGAAGCCGGCACGCGAATCCAGCTGATTCACTCGGGCTTCGTGATGCCAAGGAACGAGAATGCCTACACCGTCATGAGCGGCGGCTGGAAGAAGGTCGTCCGGCAGCTCGACGAGATCAGCGGCGAAGGCAAGTAACAGGACAGCTGAGGAGTGATCACGATGGACAAGCCCTATACCGGCGGCTGCGCCTGCGGCGCGATCCGCTATTCGATCGCCGGCGAGCCCCTGTTCGCGAACCATTGCCAGTGCCGGGACTGCCAGCGTGAAAGCGGCAGCGGCCACGGCTCGTACGCCACGTTCGCGCGCGCCGGTGTCACCGTGACAGGCGAGGCCAGGAGATGGGACATGGTCGGCGACAGCGGCAATGTGAAGACGCGCGGCTTCTGCCCCACATGCGGCCTGGCCGTTTACATGACCTTCGCAGCGATGCCCGACATTTTCACGATCCGCGCCGCGAGCCTCGACGAGCCCGCCCGCTACCAGCCGCAAGCGGTTACTTACGCTGCGCGCGCGTATGCCTGGGATCATCTCGATGCGGGGTTGACGAAGTTCGAGACGATGCCCCCCGGTTAAGACGTTTGGTGCGCTCCCTCTCCCGCTTGCTTGCGGGAGAGGTTTGCGGCTAGCAGCTTCTATCTCAACTATGAAACTTCAATCCATCGACGATCTTGTCGATCACCTTGCGATCGGCGCGCATCGCGATGCCGACGAGATTGAGATCGGCACGCGCAACCGCCTTCACCGCCTCGCGATTGGCGGCATCATGCGCGGTCTTGAACATCTCGTCGGTATAGACCGCCGGCGTAACGTTGCGCGTGAGTGCACGATCGAGTGCACGCGACAACGCCGGACCATCGGCACCATAGATCAGGATCGGCTGGCCGATTAGCGCAAGATATTTCGTCGCCGAGGCGTCCTCATAGGCATCGCCGATGCACTCCGGAAAGGCGGCCGCAACGCCGCTCGTCAGGAACGATGCGACATTGAGCTTCTGCCAGGTCTGGAGGTCGTTGCGAATGACAACGGCAATCTTGGTGTCGAACTGCATGAATTCTCCCAACACACAACCAAGCGCCGGGAAAGAAAAGAAGATTCCTCGTGCGCCCGGCGGCGGACATGAACGTAACCCGGATTGACCCATCGATCACAGCTCGGAAATTTCAATGGAGATGCGACGGCTGCGCTTCTCCCCGCGCGTCAACTCGGGTATATGTCGGCGCCCTGTCACCGAACTGTCATAAAGCGTGCATGTCCGAAACTGGCGCAATCAAGCGAGCCCTCGAACCAGTACAACGGCTTGCGAAAGGCAGCGGTCATCCGATCGCCGAGGAAGGGAAGAAATCCAGCTTCGTTGTTCCCGCCATTGGTAAGGCGCCCGGTTCCGTGCTTCCTGACAACGCATCTTCGCACACCGAGTCTTTGCTGGCTGGCCTCTCCGGTGATGAAGCTCGAGCGAAGACGCCTGCATCGGAACCCCCGCCTTCCCGCGACGCCGGGCCACCCACCACCGAAATCGAACTCAAGCTGATCGTGGCTCCCGATCGCCTCGCGGGTTTCAACGATGCGCCGATCATCGCGACGAATACGCGCAACAAGGGGACGCGCAAGCATCTCAAGGCCGTGTATTATGACACGCCCAAGCGCGCGCTCCGGCGCGACGGGTTCAGCTTCAGGGTTCGCCAGAGCGGCGCGCGATTCACGCAGACGGTGAAAGCCGAATTCGGCAACGATCCGCTGCGCCGTGGCGAGTGGGAGGCAGCCGTCCCGTCGATGGCGCCGGACATCGCGCTGGCCATGCCGCTGGTTTCAGACAAGCTGCGAGCCGATCTCGAACGTCACCCGGTCGAGGCCGTCTTCAGCAGCGACGTTCACCGGCATCAGCGCCTCGTCGACTTGCCGTCCGGCACCATCGAGGTCGCCTTCGATCAGGGCTATCTGACATCCGGCGATCGCTCGCTGCCGGTGAGCGAGATCGAGCTGGAGCTCAAGAGCGGTAGCCCGTCCGCCATCTGGGAGTTGGCGCTGCGGCTCGCCGAGCATGGTTCCGTGAAACCTTCGATCCGGACCAAATCGGCGCGGGGCTTTGACCTCGCGGCCGATACACCGCCGCGGGCACCGAAGCCGCCGAAGCTTCGTCTCGATCCATCGACATCGCTCGATGAGGCATTTTCCGAGATTCTGCGGTCCTGTCTTTTGCATCTGCTGCAGTCGTTGCCCGCCGCCGAGGACGGGCGCGATCCCGAGGGAATGCATCAGCTTCGCGTCGCGCTACGGCGCCTGCGATCGGCGCTCGACCTGATGCGGTCGGTGGTGTCGTTGAACAAGCTCGACCTGCTGCGCGCCGAGGCGAAGTGGCTTGCGGGGAGTCTCTCCGGCGCACGCGATTGGGACGTGTTTCGGCAGGACACGTTGCGGACCGTCGCGGATGGCTGTCCGTCGGTCGCCGGCTTCGACATGCTGGGTGAGCTCGCCGACGAGCGTCGCGCGGCCTGTTACGACAAGGCCCGCCTCGCCCTCGCCGACCGGCGATGTCAGTATTTCGTCATTAGGCTCGGCGCCTGGATCGAAGCACGTGGCTGGCGCATCGAGGTTGCTCCCGAAGGTCTGGCGCAACTGGCGGAGCCGGCGATCAATTTTGCACGAAACATCCTGTCGGCACAGCATGCGAAGGTGCTGAAGCGCGGCCGTCGCTTCAAGTCGCTGCCGATGGAGGAACGGCACCGGGTCCGTCTCGCCGCGAAGAAGTTACGCTACATCGCCGATTTTCTGCTCCCGCTTTGCGGGCAACGCAAATCCGCGCGGCGCTTCGCGCGCAGGCTCGCCGACCTCCAACAGGAGCTCGGGGTCTACAACGACATGGCGACGACGACATCGCTGCTTGCGGACGTCGACGCGGGCTCGACCGGCATCGGCATGGCGGCGGCGGCGATCGCCGGCTGGCAGGCCCATGCCATGGTCGGCATCGAAGCGCGCCTGCTCAAGGCCTGGTCGGAATTCACGCGGGCCAAGGTGCCCTGGTCGGTGGATGCGCAGGAGCAATCGGCAAAACCGGTGCAAACCAACGCGGGCTGGCTGCGCTAGCCCTTGATGGCTGCGCTTAGCCCGTGCTCAACCCTTGGCGTCGCAGGCCCAGGCGCGGATCACGCATTCCTTGCCGCCATATTTGTAGCATTCGCGCGTGGCGGCATTGAGCGTGGCTGAGATCTTCGGCTTCACGGCGTAGCCATAGGCGCCGCAGGGATTGGCCATGTCGACCGACATCGCCGCACAGGCGCGCTTCATCGTCACCGTCGTGCAGTCGCCCTTGCACTGCTTTTGTGCCGCGGCACGCGCCTCGTGCTCGACACCATAATCATAGGCCTGGCCAAAGGCGCCGCACTTGCCGACGGCAAACGCGCCGGCGGCATGGGCTTCGGTGATATGACGGGCACCGGCGACACAAACCGACAGCGCAAAGAAAAACATCGCGCAGCGGCGCGCGACGACGTTCGAAACCATGGAAAAGCCCCTCCCCCCAAGGCAGGTGCGGAGGACTCTAAGCGGCGGACCGTTTCCAGATGGTGAACGAGTGGTCGAAACGGGACGATTGCGAGGTGCCGTAGGGTGGGCAAAGCGTAGTGTGCCCACCAATTCAACGGCTCAGCGCGGAGGGATGGTGGGCACGGCGCGGCGCGCCTTTGCCCACCCTACTGCACCGTCATCCCCGTCTTGCTGCCTCCAGCGCCTGCGGCGTGTCGATGTCGAGGAAGGCGCCCTCGCCGTCGACGGGCACCTCGGTCACTGCTTCGGAGTGCTTGGCAATCAAATGCCGCGCGCCGACGTCGCCGTCGAGCGTCATCAGCTCCCCAAAGAAGCGGCGCGACCACAGCACGGGATTGCCGCGGCGGCCGTCGCTGACGGGCACGACGATGAGATTGCCGCGGTCCGGCGCAAAGCCGTCGATGAGACGGTCGATCAGGCCGGCGTCGATCAGTGGCATGTCGCCGAGGCAGACCACGGCGCCGTCGCTCGCGTCAGACACGGCCGCGATACCGGCCTTGACCGAGCTCGCAATGCCACCGGCGAAATCCGGATTCCTGGCGAAACGCACCTTCAGGCCCTCGAGCGCCTGCTCGACCAGCTCGGTCTGATGGCCGGTGACGACGATCACCTCGGATGCTCTCGAGGCCAGCGCCTGCTCGGTTGCGATCCGCACCACCTTCTTGCCGTCGAGCTCGGCCAGCAGCTTGTTCGGCCCGCCCATGCGGGTCGAGCGCCCGGCGGCGAGCATGATGGCGGCGACCCGGCTGTTGCGCTCGATCTCCGGCTTGGCGCGCGGCTGCGGCCGAGTCACGATCTCCATCAGGAGGCCGCCGACGCCCATGCCCATCAGCTCGGAGCGCGTCACCTTGATGCCGGCGAGCAGTCGCATCAGCACCCAGTCAAAACCGTTCTCGACCGGCGAACGTGCGCAGCCCGGCGCTCCCAGCACCGGCACGCTGCCGGCGCGCGCGATCAGAAGCAGATTGCCGGGATCGACCGGCATGCCGAAATGCTCGATCTCGCCGCCGATCTCGGTGACCGCGGCCGGGATCACGTCGCGGCGGTCGGCGATCGCCGACGCGCCGAACACGATCACGAGCTCGGCGCCGAGGGCGAGCAATTCCTTGATTGCCGCCGACAGCGCGCGCTCGTCATGCTGCACGCGACGCTCGGCAATGATGCCGGCGCCGGCCGGCGCGAGGCGCTCGGCGGTGACGCGCAGCGTCTTGTCGACCACTTTGGAGGACAAGCCCGGCAACAGAGTCGAGACCACGCCAACGCGCTTGATGACGTAGGGCGCGATTTTCAGCACGTCCTTGCCGGCGGCCTTCACCGCGGCATCGCGCAAGTCTCCTTCAACGCCGAACGGGATGATCTTGACGGTGCCGACCATCTCGCCTTCGACCACCGGCTTGTAGGCAGCGAGCGTGGCGAAGGTGATGGCCTCGTCGATATTGTTGATGCGGTCGACTGCGGCGCGGTCGATCACCAGCAGACCCGGGCGCGCGGCGAACAAATTGGCGCGGCCGGTGAAGGCGCGCTCGACATGAATGCCCTCGCCGCCGATCGCGAGCGCAATGCTGGCGGCCGCGACGTCCTCGGTGACGTCGCCCTCCTCCATCCGGACCACCACGACGTCCTTGATGCCGGCGCGCGTCAGCGCCTCAACCTCGGCGGGCCCGATCGTCGTGCCCTTCTTCAGCACCAGCGGACCCTGGCGCAGGGTGTGAACGGTCACCCCGCCGATCGCTTCCCTGGGGCTCGCCGGACCGAACTTCATGCCGCTTCTTCTTTTTCTTTTGGCGGCAGCCGGAGCACCGCGGTGATCTCGGCCATGATCGACACCGCGATCTCGGACGGCGAGACCGCGCCGATCGCAAGCCCAATGGGCGCGTGGATGCGCGCGATGTCGGTGTCCCTGGCGCCCTGCGCCCGCAGCCGGTCGCCGCGCTTGGCGTGCGTCTTCCGCGAGCCGAGCGCGCCGATATAGAAGCAGTTGCGCTCGAACGCGTGCAGCAGTGCTGGGTCGTCGATCTTCGGATCGTGCGTCACCGCGACGAAGGCGGTGTAGGCATCGACGTTGAGCGGCGGCAGCGCCGTATCCGGCCACTCCGCGACCAGGGGAATATCGGGGAAGCGCTCGGGGCTCGCAAAGGCGGTGCGCGGATCGACCACGGTGACGTCGTAGCCGAGCGAGCGCGCCAGCGGCGCCAGCGCCTGGCTGATATGGACCGCGCCGACGATGACGAGCTTTGCGGTCGGCGCGTAGACGTTGAGGAACAGCTTCTTGCCGCCGGCCTCGACGTTGGCGCTTTTGCCCATGCGAAGCTGCTTGTCCAGCTCGGCGCGCAGCGGATCCTTGGCGAAATCCGCTGATTTCACCAGGCGCTGCTCGCCGCTTTCGGTGTCGGTCACCAAAATCACCGGCCGGCGCGCGGCGCGCTCGGCATTGAGTTCGTGCAGGATTGCGAGCTTCACGGCTAGCCGACCTTCTCGACGAAGACGCGAATAGTGCCGCCGCAGGACAGACCGACATTCCAGGCGGTCTCGTCGGCGACGCCGAACTCGAGCATCCTGGGCTTGCCGCTCTCGATCACGTCCATGGCTTCGGTGACCACGGCGCCTTCGACGCAGCCGCCGGAGACCGAGCCGAGAAACGTGCCTTGGTCGTTGATGACGAGGCTCGAGCCCGCCGGGCGCGGGGCCGAGCCCCAGGTCTCGACCACGGTTGCCAGCGCGACGCCACGGCCGGCCTTCTGCCAGTCCTCCGCCGCCTTCAGAATATCCTCGTCGCGATCGAGCATGGCTTTGCCTCTCAGGCTGCGGGGCGGATCAGGCTGCGGTGATGCGGCGGCAGCGGCCGGGACAGCGTGGTGATCAGCTCCTGGATAGAGCTCAAATTATGCACGGGACGAAATTCGTCAACGTGCGGGAGCATCATTTTGATGCCCTGGGCCTTGGCCTCGAAGCCGCCGAACCGCAGCAGCGGGTTCAGCCAGATCAGCCGCCGGCAGGACCGGTGCAGCCGGTCCATCTCGAAGGCCAGCCTGGAATCGGCCTCCCGCTCCAGCCCATCAGAGATCAAGAGCACGATGGCGCCCTGGCTCAGCACCCGCCGCGCCCACAATTTGTTGAAGTTGTGCAGCGAGGCCGAGATCCGCGTGCCGCCGGCCCAGTCCTCGACTGCCGCCGAGCAGCTTGCCAGCGCCTCGTCGGGATCGCGCTGGCGTAACGCGCGTGTCACATTGGTGAGCCGCGTCCCGAACAGGAACACCGAGACGCGCTTGCGCGCGTCGCCGACGGCATGCAGGAAATGCAGGAACAGGCGGGTATACTCGCTCATCGATCCCGAGATATCGAGCAGCGCCACGATCGGGGCCGGCTTCTCGATCCGCCCGAGGCGATGGAGGTCGATGATATCGCCGCCGGTGCGTAACGACGCGCGCAGCGTCCGGCGCATGTCGAGCCGCAGGCCGCGCGGATCGGGCTGGTGCCGGCGCGTCAACAGCTCCGCCTGCGGCAGCCGCATCATCTCGATGGCACGGAGCGCCTCGACGATCTCGGCTGCGCTCATCTGCGCAAAATCCTTCTTCTGAAGGATCTCCTTGTCGGAGACCGACAGGCGCAGATCCTGCTCCTGGTGTTGCTGCGTCTCCGTCATCCGCGGCTGCGACATCGCCTCCTGGACGCGGCGCGAGGCGGCCGGCGGCTTCTTCTTGGCGCCATCCGGCAGCGGCACCGAATCCAGCAAGTGCTTCCACTCTTCGGAGGCGCGGAAGAACAGGTTGAAGGCCTGCTTGAAGATCAGCGCATGCTCGTGGCGCTTGACGAAGATCGCCTCCAGCGTGGTGAAGACGTCGGCGCGGCTGCCGATGTCGATCACCTGCAGCGCGTTCATGGCATCGATCACCGCGCCCGGACCAACCGGCATGCCGGTCGCCCGCAGCGCACGCGCAAAGCCGACGATATTGTCGGCGAACTGCTCGGTCTGCTCAGGCGCGAGGTGGTTGATGGCCATGGTCTGCTGTGTCCCTGCCGTCATTCCGGGGCGATGCGCAGCATCGAACCCGGAATCCATTCATCCGCCGTCACCGCTGCACCATGGATTCCGGGTTCGCGCCACGCGCGCCCCGGAATGACGAGCTAGTCGCTCGTCGCTTCCTTCAGCACCTTCTGCAGGGTGTCGCCCTGCATCCGCGTGATGTCGTCCTGGTATTTGAGCAGCGCGCCCAACGTGTCTCCGACCACTTGCGGGGTCAGCGAGCGGGCGTCGAGCTCGGACAGCGCGGTGGCCCAGTCGATGGTCTCGGCGACACCAGGCGACTTGTAGAAGTCCTGGTTGCGCAGCGCCTGCACAAAGCGCACGACCTGCTGCGACAGCTTTGCCGAGATGCCCGGCACGCGCGACTTGACGATCGCGAGCTCGCGATCGGCGGCGGGATAATCGACCCAGTGATAGAGACAGCGCCGCTTCAGCGCGTCGTGAATCTCGCGGGTGCGGTTGGAGGTGATGATGACGATCGGCGGATGCGGCGCCTTCACGGTGCCGAATTCGGGGATCGTCACCTGGAAGTCGCTGAGGATTTCCAGGAGATAGGCTTCGAATGCTTCGTCGGCACGGTCGAGCTCGTCGATCAGCAGCACCGGCGGACCGGCGACGTCGGGCTCCAGCGCCTGCAGCAGCGGCCGCTTGATCATGTAGCGGTCGGCAAAAATATCGCTCGAGAGCTGATCGCGATCGGTATCGCCAGCGGCTTCCGCCATCCGGATCGCGATCATCTGCGCGGCGCTGTTCCACTCATAGACCGCCGAGGAGACGTCGAGGCCTTCGTAGCACTGCAGGCGAATCAGCTTCCGCCCCAGCGCCGCCGACAGCACCTTTGCGATCTCGGTCTTGCCGACACCGGCCTCGCCTTCGAGAAACAGCGGCCGCCCCATGCGCAGCGAGAGATACGTCACCGTCGCCAGCGACCGCTCGGCGAGATAGCCGCGCGAGGTCAAAAGTTCGAGCATCGCATCGACCGATGCCGGCAAGGTCGCTGAAGTCATGAAAGAGCCAGTCTCGCTACGCCCTTACAAGGGGCAAGTATTGGGCCAGATCGTGAGGCCCACTCATTCCTTGGCGTTGGCGGCGTCGAGGGCGCGCCGCGTCAGCACGCCGATGAGATGGGCGCGGTATTCGGCGCTGCCGTGGATGTCGCTGTTCAGCCCTTCCGCCGGCACCTCGATGCCATCCAGCACCTTCGACGAGAACCGCTTCTTCAGCGCGTCCTCGTAGGCCTCGACGCGGAATACGCCGTCCGAGCCGGCGCCGGTCACGGCGACTCGCACGTCCGAGGGCCGCCGTGCCACGAACACGCCGACCAGCGCATAGCGCGAGGCCTGGTTGCGGAACTTGATATAGGCCGCCTTCTTCGGCAGCGGGAACATCACCTTGGTGATGATCTCGTCGGCTTCCAGCGCGGTCGTGAACAGACCCTGGAAATACTCCTCGGCCTTGAGGCGGCGCTTGTTGGTGACGATAGTCGCGCCGAGTGCGAGCACGGCGGCCGGATAATCCGCGGTCGGATCGTTGTTGGCGAGCGAGCCGCCGATCGTGCCCTTGTGGCGCACGGCGGGATCGCCGATCTGGCTGGCGAGATCGGCCAGTGCCGGGATCGCCTCGCCGACGATGGCGGAGGTCGCGACCTCGGCGTGCCTGGCGGTGGCGCCGATCACCAGCGAACGGCCCTTCATCTCGATCGTGTTCAGCCCCTCGATGTGGGAGAGGTCGACCAGATGCGGGGGGCTTGCGAGCCGCTGCTTCATGACCGGAATCAGCGTGTGACCGCCGGCGATCACCTTGGCGTCTTCGTTCTTCACCAGGAGGTTGGCAGCCTGCCGCACGGTCCCGGGGCGATGGTATTTGAATTCGTACATGAGGGTGTCCTGATCGCGGAGGGCGCGCGGTTACGCGAGATCGGATTTCGCCATCGCCTTCGCGCCGGCGGCGATCGAGGCGACGATGTTCTGGTAGCCGGTGCAGCGGCAGAGATTGCCTTCCAGCTCCTCGCGGATGGTGTGATCGTCGACCTCGTGGCCCTTGCGATGCACGATATCGATCGCGGTCATGATCATGCCCGGTGTGCAGAAGCCGCACTGCAGGCCATGATGCTCGCGGAAGGCTTCCTGCATCGGATGCAGCGGCGCGCCATCGGCCGCCAGGCCCTCGATGGTCTTGACCTCGTGGCCGTCGGCCATCACGGCCAGCGTGGTGCAGGACTTCACGGCCTTGCCGTCGAGATGCACCACACAGGCGCCGCACTGCGAGGTGTCGCAGCCGACATGGGTACCCGTCAGCCGCAGATTCTCGCGCAGGAACTGCACCAGAAGCGTACGCGGGTCGACATTGCCGGTAACAGGATTGCCATTCACGATGAGGGAGATTTTTGCCATAAGCACTCTCTATCAGCGCCCCGACGGGTCCCGTCGAAGCGGTTCTTATAATTATTCCAACCCATCATATGGGCCATTATGCCCTGGGGCAACATCACCCCGGACGCAAGGCGCCATGCCGAAAGACGATAGCCTTCAGCCTTGTACCGCCTTGGCGAAATTCGCGAAAAACTCGTCGGCCAGCTTCTTGGCGGTGCCGTTGATCAGGCGCTGCCCGAGCTGCGCCAACTTGCCGCCGATCTGCGCCTCAACGTCGTAAGACAGCAGCGTGCCGCCGTCCTTCTCCGCGAGCTTGACCACCGCGCCGCCCTTGGCAAAGCCGGCCACCCCGCCCTCGCCTTCGCCTGAGATCTTGTAGCCGTTCGGCGGGTCGAGATCGCTCAGCGTGACCTTGCCCTTGAAGCGCGCCGAGACCGGACCGACCTTCATCTTCGCCGTTGCGCGAAAGCCGCCGTCGTCGGTCTTCTCCAGCTCCTCGCAGCCGGGGATGCAGGCCTTGAGCACCGAGGGGTCGTTGAGCTTCTCCCACACGGCCTCGCGCGGCGCCGCAAGCTGGACTTCGCCGTTCATTGTCATGGCCATGGGGCGTCTCCGGGGATATCGAAGCTGGATCGCATCTGAATAATATTGCTCAAGTAACGCACGGAGGCCGCAAAGGAAAGGGCAGCCCCCGGTCACGTGCAATGCATATTCGCACCTGCAAAATGCCTTGTGCGGTCGGTCAGGGATTGGCAGAGCCGAAGCATGGTGATTAGGTCCGGCGCAACATGAGCACAGCCCTTTCCCCCCTGCTTGCGCCGATGCTGTCGAGCGCAGCCATGCGCGTCGTCTGCGACGACCGGTCCACGCTCCAGAACATGCTCGATTTCGAGGCAGCCCTGGCCCGGGCCGAGGCCGCCGCGGGTGTGATTCCCGTATGCTCGGTAAGCCCGATCGAAGCCGCCTGCAAGGCTGACGCCTTCGACATGGCTGCGCTGGCCGAGGCCGCGACCCGGTCGGGCAATCTCGCAATCCCCCTGGTCAAGGCGCTGACCGCCAATGTCGGCAAGGCCGACGGCGAGGCTGCGCGCTACGTGCATTGGGGTGCCACCAGCCAGGACGTCATCGATACCGCAACCATGCTCGGCTTGCGCGCTGCCATCGATGCGTTGGACGCTGATCTCAACCGCGCCATCAAGGGCTTTGCGACACTTGCCCGCGCCCATCGCAACACCGCGATGGTGGCACGGACCTGGCTTCAGCACGCGCTGCCGATGCCGTTCGGGCTGAAGGCCGCCGAATACGCATCGAGCCTCGCCCGCGCCCGCTGCCGGCTGCGGCGGCTCCGCCGCGAGGGCCTTGCGCTGCAATTCGGCGGCGCCGCCGGCACGCTCGCAGCCCTCGGCGATAACGGGCTCGCGGTGGCCGAACGGCTGGCGCGGGAGCTGAACCTGCCGCTGCCGGAAGCGCCCTGGCACACCCATCGCGACCGCATCGCGGAGGCCGCTTCAAGCTTCGCGATTCTCGCCGGAAGCTGCGGCAAGATCGCGCGCGACGTCTCGCTGATGATGCAGACCGACGTCGGCGAAGCGTTCGAGCCCGCCGGCGAGGGCCGCGGAGGGTCCTCGACCATGCCGCACAAGCGCAACCCGGTCGCAGCCGCAAGCGCGCTCGGCTGCGCGACCATGGCCCCGCAGCTCGCCGCGACGATCTTTGCAGCCCAGGTGCAGGACCACGAGCGCAGCGCCGGGCCCTGGCATGCGGAATGGCCGACGCTGCCGCAATTGATGCTGGTCACCTCGGGCGCGCTTGCGGCCATCGTCGACATCGCCGAGGGGCTGGATGTCGATGCCGCGCGCATGCGCAGCAATCTCGACGCGACGCACGGGCTGATCATGGCGGAAGCCGTCACCTTTGCGCTCGCCGACAAGATCGGCAAGAGCGACGCGCATCATCTGATCGAGGCCGCGAGCAAGCGCGCGGTTGCCGAGAACAAACATCTGCGCGAAATTCTCGCCGCCGATTCGCAGGTCGCTGCGCATCTGACGCCCGAGAAAATAACGGCATTGTTTGAGCCGATGGCCTATCAAGGGATGTCGCAGGTCTTGATCGACCGGCTGCTCGACAGCCTCGACCGCGAATAGAGCAGCCCTGAGCGGAAATAAAAACGGAGACGCCGCATGCCCATGATCGATGCCGACGGTTGCCTGATCAACGTCTCCGTCGAGGGCCGCGACGGCGGGCCGACCTTGATGCTCTCCAACTCGCTCGGCTGTACGCTGCAGATGTGGGAGCCGCAGATGAAGGCGCTGACGCAGGTGTTCCGCGTCATCCGCTACGACCGCCGCGGCCACGGCAAGTCCAAGGTGCCGCCCGCTCCCTATTCGATGGAGCGTTTCGGCCGCGACGTGCTTGCGATCCTCGACGATCTCAACATCGAAAAGGTGCATTGGTGCGGCCTGTCGATGGGCGGAATGGTCGGGCAATGGCTGGGCGCCAACGCGCCGGAGCGCTTCGGCAAGCTCATCCTCGCCAATACCTCCTGCTATTACGCCGAGCCGACCAAATGGCTGGAGCGTATCGACGCCGTGAAGAAGGGCGGCATCGCCGCGGTCGCCGACGGCGTGATCGCCGGCTGGCTCACCCAGGATTTCCGCGAGCGCGAACCTGACATCGCCGCCAGGATGAAGGCGATGCTGCTCGCGACCCCGGTCGAGGGCTATCTCGCCTGCTGCGAGGCGCTATCGACCCTCGACCAGCGCGCGCTGCTGCCTGCCATCAAGAACCCGACGCTGGTGATCGCCGGCCGCCACGATCAGGCAACCCCGATTTCTGCGGGCGAGCTGATCCGCTCGAACATTCCCGGCGCGAGCATGACCATCATCGACGCCGCTCACATTTCCAACGTCGAGCAGCCACACGCGTTCACCGACGCGGTCGTGGGCTTCTTGACGCAACGCTGATCTCACAACGCCGTCATTGCGAGCGCAGCGAAGCAATCCAGAAATCCCTCCGCAGCGGCAGACTGGATTGCTTCGCTACGCTCGCAATGACGAAGGAGGAAACAACATGGACGACCAGAAGCGCCGCGATGCCGGCATGAACGTGCGCCGAAAAGTGCTGGGCAATGCCTGGGTCGACAAGTCGATCGCCAACCGCAACGCCTTCAACACCGACTTCCAGGACATGATCACCCGCTACGCCTGGGGCGAGATCTGGACGCGGCCGCATTTCGATGAGCGCACGCGGCGGGTTCTGGTGATCGGCACCATGGTCGCGCTTGGGCAATGGGACGAATTCCGCCTGCACGTGCGCGCGGCGCTCGCCGAGGGTGGCTTCACCCCCGACGACGTCAAGGAAATTTTGCTGCAGCAGGCGATCTATTGCGGCGTTCCGGCGGCGAACCACGCCGTCAAGGAAGCCTCAGCGATTGTGCAGGAGCTCGGCCTGCTCGAGACCTAGCTGCGCGGTGTCCGCGACGTCGACGGTCTTCGGCGCAGCAGCCGGCCGCTCGATCACCAGCACGACCGCCGCACCGAGCAGCAGAAGAAGCTCGGTGGCGTGCAGCCGAAGCGCGGCCATCTCGCCGACCTTCGAGGCCATCACCATGCTCACAAACGAGATCAGGCTGCCGATGGCTAGCGCAATGCCAAGCGCCTCGTCGCTGGCTCCGCTCTTGCGGGTGCGCGGAATGGCGAGCAGCGCAAGATAGATCGCGAGGAACGCCACCACGGTCAGGCGCCCGAGCGCCAGCAGCCAGGCGGCGCGCACCGTGCTCAGGCCGGACATCTGAAGCTGGTCGCTGAGGAACAGCGCCACGGCAACGCTCGGCCGCTCGTAGAGGCCGTGCACCGGCGCCACCACGATGTTGAAGGCGACCATCGTCCAGGCCGGAATGAAATAAGCCGCCAGCAGCGCGCCGTTGACCGAGCCGATCCGCCAATTCCTGAACATGCCGCTTCCCGCTTCGCCTGCACCGCGCCTTCGGACGGAAGGCTTTGCCGGGGGAGCTAACTCGCATCGGACTGTGGCGGCAATTTAAACCCTTTGTTTACCTTAATCGCCCGGCTGGCCGGTTCATTCAAAGAAGGCCCCGCCTTTCGGCGGGGCCCGCTTCACTTCATTAGCCTTGTTCGCTTCGTTAGCCTTGGCTCTCGGCTCCCTAATTGTCCTGACCGTGCTGGCCACCCTGCTGGTGGCCGGGCTTGTCGCCCTGGCGCATCGGGTCGTTCTGCTGCTGCTGTCCGGGTTTCTGCCCACCGCCTTGCTGCTGCCCTGGTTGCTGGCTTGGGCGCTGCTGGCCGGGGCTCTGGTTCTGCTGGCCCGGATTCTGGTTCTGCTGCTTCGTCATTGGGGGGAAACTCCCTTGTTGGACGTCAGTGCGTGACAACAAGCGGCAGCCGATTTAGTTGCCGCGCGGAACCTGGTTCCTTGCAGTGCGGGGAACCGGGATATGACCAGCCGTAGCCGAAATGATCTCTGTACAAGCCTTTATGCCGAGGCAATGGCCAGTTGCAGCCACCAGTTCCCTGCTGTTACAAAACGGGAAGAACGCTCAAGGGCTGCCGGGGCCCGAGAAGAAACTTAAGCACTCTCTCGAAGACCTCCCTTTGAGTCGCGTCAGGTTTGGGTAACGGCAGCCTATGGATTATTTCGCCCAGCAGCTCATCAACGGCCTCGTGCTCGGCTCCATCTACGGCCTGATCGCGATCGGCTACACGATGGTCTACGGCATCGTCGGCATGATCAATTTCGCCCATGGCGACATCTTCATGATCGGCGGCTTCATTGCGCTAATCACCTTCCTGATCCTGATCTCGCTCGGCCTGACCGCGATCCCGGTGATCCTGCTGGTCGTGCTGCTGGTCTCGATGGCGATCACGGCACTCTATGGCTGGACCATCGAGCGCATCGCCTACCGGCCGCTGCGCCATTCCTTCCGCCTCGCGCCGATGCTGTCGGCGATCGGCATGTCCTTCGTGCTGACCAACTACTCGCAGATAGCGCAGGGCGCGCGCGTCAAGCCGATCCCGCCCTTCATCACCGGCGGCTACACGCTGCATGAGAGCGCCGACGGCTTCGTGATCCAGCTCTCCAACATCCAGATCATGGTGGTCATCACCACCATCGTGCTGCTTGGAATCTTCACCTGGCTGGTCTCGCGCACACGGCTCGGGCGCGACATGCGCGCCTGCGAGCAGGACCAGACCATGGCTGCGCTGCTCGGCGTCGACGTCGACCGCACCATCTCCATGACCTTCGTGATCGGCGCTGCGCTCGCCGCGGTCGCCGGCCTGATGTACCTGCTCTATTATGGCCTGGTCGATTTCTTCATGGGCTTCGTCGCCGGCATCAAGGCCTTCACCGCCGCTGTGCTCGGGGGTATCGGCTCACTGCCCGGCGCCATGCTCGGCGGACTCGCGATCGGCCTGATCGAGACGTTCTGGTCGGCCTATTTCTCGGTCGAGTACAAGGACGTCGCCGCGTTCTCGATCCTGATCGTCGTGCTGATTTTCATGCCGACCGGCCTGCTTGGCCGTCCCGAAGTCGAAAAAGTCTGACGGACCGCCCCGCGTGACAGCCACCCCGCACGAGACCACCAAAGCAAGTCGCACCGCCGGCATCCCCTTCCTTCTGAAGACCGCCTTCATCAACGCGCTGATCGCGCTGGTGTTGTTCTCGCTGATGGTCGGCATCCGTACCGAAGCGGGCTCCGACGGCCAGCTCACCTATTGGGCGCGCTTCGGCGACGTCGCCGCGCTCGTCGGTGCGGTGTTCGGCGGCTCGATCGTGATCGAGCTGCTCAGGCAATGGATTGGCCCGACCGGCGCCGAGAAGCTGGTGCCACCTAGCGTGCAGAGCGGGATGTCGTTCATTGGCCGCTACCTTGCACCGGCACTCCTGATCTTCACGCTGCTGGTGCCCGTGATCTTCTACAACCAGCGCTACATCCTCGACCTCGCGATCCTCGTGCTGACCTATGTGATGCTGGGCTGGGGCCTCAACGTCGTGGTCGGGCTCGCCGGCCTGCTCGATCTCGGCTACGTCGCCTTCTACGCGGTCGGCGCCTATTCCTACGGGCTGCTCGCCACCAGTTTCGGCTGGTCGTTCTGGATCTGCCTGCCGCTCGCCGGCATCCTTGCCGCGTTCTGGGGCGTGCTGCTCGGCTTTCCCGTGTTGCGCCTGCGCGGCGACTATCTTGCGATCGTGACGCTCGCCTTCGGCGAGATCATCCGTCTCGTCATCATCAACTGGCAGAGTCTGACCGGTGGTCCGAACGGCGTCTCCGGCATTCCCCGCCCATCCTTCTTCGGCATTCCGCTCGACAACAGCGACGACGGGCTGGCGGCAAAACTCGGCATCGAATACTCGCCGACCCATCGCATCGTCTTCCTGTTCTATTTGATCCTGGCGCTGGCGCTGCTGACCAATTGGGTTACGATCCGGCTGCGCCGCCTGCCGATCGGCCGCGCCTGGGAGGCGCTGCGCGAGGACGAGGTCGCTTGCCGCGCGCTCGGCATCAACACCACGACCACCAAGCTCACGGCGTTCGCGACCGGCGCCATGTTCGGCGGCTTTGCCGGCGCGTTCTTCGCGACCCGCCAGGGCTTCATCAGCCCGGAATCCTTCACCTTCCAGGAATCGGCGCTGGTGCTCGCCATCGTCGTGCTCGGTGGCATGGGCTCGCAGCTCGGCGTCGCGCTCGCGGCGCTCACAATGATCGGCGGCTTCGAGCTGTTCCGCAGCCTCGAGAACTACCGCATGCTGGTGTTCGGCATGGCGATGGTGCTGATCATGATCTGGCGGCCGCGCGGCATCATCGGCCATCGCGCGCCGACCGTGTATCTCACCAAGGCGCAAGTCATCTCCTCCGACCTCGTCAAGGAGGGGCATGGATGAGCGGCGAGCCAATTCTCAGCGTCGACCGGCTCACCATGCGTTTCGGCGGCATCGTCGCGGTGCAGGAGCTGTCGTTCGAAGCCGAACGGAAAAAGATCACCGCGTTGATCGGGCCGAACGGCGCCGGCAAGACCACCGTTTTCAACTGCATCACCGGTTTCTACAAGCCGAGCGACGGCGCCATTCGCCTCACCCATGACGACGGCCGGCAAATCGCGCTGGAACGGCTCAACGATTTTCGCATCGCCAAGCAGGCCAAGGTTGCCCGCACCTTCCAGAACATCCGGCTGTTTCCCGGCATGACGGCGCTCGAGAACCTGATGGTGGCGCAGCACAATGCCTTGATGCTCGCCTCCGGCTTTACGTTGCTCGGCCTGATCGGCGTCCCCACCTATCGCGCCGCCGAGAAGCGGGCGATCGCGCTCGCCACCGACTGGCTCAAGCGGATCAAACTGTTCGACCGCGCCGATGACGCCGCCGGCAACCTCGCTTATGGCGACCAGCGCCGGCTCGAAATCGCGCGCGCGATGTGCACCGAGCCTGCGCTCCTCTGCCTGGACGAGCCGGCCGCGGGCCTCAATGCGCGCGAGAGCGCCGCGCTCAGCGAGCTCTTGCTGTCGATCCGCAACGAGCTCGGCACCTCGATCCTCTTGATCGAGCACGACATGTCTGTGGTCATGGAGATCTCCGACCACATCGTGGTGATGGACCATGGCGTGAAGATCGCCCAGGGCACGCCGCGAGAGGTCCGGGACGACCCCAAGGTGATCGCCGCCTATCTCGGCACCGACGAGGAAGAGGCTGTAGCCGTGATGGAGAGCGGGTCGTGACGTCCGCCCCCACTCCCCTGCTCGCGATCCGCGGCTTGCACGCCGCCTACGGTAAGATCGAGGCCCTGAAGGGCGTCGACGTCCAGATCGATGCAGGCGAGATCGTGGCGCTGATCGGCGCCAACGGCGCCGGCAAATCGACACTGATGATGACGATCTTCGGCAAGCCGCGCGCCCGCGCCGGACAGATCCTGTACGAAGGCCGCGACATCACCGACGTCGCCACCCACGAGATCGCGCATCTGCGCATCGCGCAGTCGCCGGAAGGCCGCCGCATCTTTCCGCGCATGAGTGTGGCGGAAAACCTCCAGATGGGCGCGGACGCCACCGAATGCACCGATGCGGAGCGCGAGGCGACGCTGGATCGGGTGTTCACGCTGTTTCCGCGGCTGAAGGAGCGCTACGTCCAGCGCGGCGGCACGCTGTCCGGCGGCGAGCAGCAGATGCTGGCGATCGGGCGCGCCCTGATGAGCCGTCCGCGCCTGCTCCTGCTCGACGAACCCTCGCTCGGGCTTGCACCGCTGATCGCCCGGCAGATTTTTGACGCGATCCGGACCCTGAACCGGCAGGACGGCCTGACCGTCCTGATCGTCGAGCAGAACGCCAACCATGCGCTCAAGCTTGCCCATCGCGGCTACGTCATGGTCAATGGCCTGATCACGCTTGCCGGAACAGGCGCCGAGTTGCTGCAGCGCCCCGAGATTCGCGCCGCCTATCTGGAGGGCGGCCGGCACGGCTGATTGGGCCGGAGTGCGGTCGAATGTTGCGAATTTTGCCGCAGTGCGCGTATTTTGCCGGTGACTTCTCCCGGGATTCATTCAAGAATGGCGCCGGTTTGAACCGGGCCAACCCGGCAACTTCCACAGACGATCACCCACGAGGTATCTCATGAAATCACTGAAGCTCATCGGTCTGGCATTCGGCGCTTCGATCGCGCTGTCGAGCGCGGCATTCGCGCAGGATGTCACCATCGCAGTCGCAGGCCCGATGACAGGCACGGAGTCCGCATTCGGCCGCCAGATGAAGAACGGCGCCGAGATGGCCGTGGCTGATATCAACGCCGCCGGCGGCGTCAACGGCAAGAAGCTCGCGCTCAACGTCGAGGACGATGCCTGCGATCCCAAGCAGGCGCGCTCGATCGCGGAAAAGATCGCCGGCGCCAAGATTCCGTTCGTCACCGGGCATTACTGCTCGTCGTCGTCAATCCCCGCCTCCGAAGCCTATGCCGACGGCAACGTGCTTGAGATCACGCCGGCCTCGACCAACCCGCTCTTCACCGAGCGCAAGCTCTGGAACGTGGCGCGCGTCTGCGGCCGTGACGATCAGCAGGGCCTGATCGCGGCGCAGTACATCGCCAAGAACTTCAAGGGCAAGAACATCGCGATCCTCAACGACAAGACCACCTACGGCAAGGGTCTTGCGGACGAAACCAAGAAGGCGCTCAACAAGGCCGGCGTCACCGAGAAGATGTACGAGTCCTATAACAAGGGCGACAAGGACTTCAACGCGATCGTCTCGCGCCTGAAGCGCGACAACATCGATCTCGTTTATGTCGGTGGCTACCACCAGGAAAGCGGCTTGATCCTGCGTCAGATGCGTGACCAGGGCCTCAAGACGATCCTGATGGCCGGCGACGCGCTTGCCGACAAGGAATACGCCTCCATCACCGGCCCTGCCGGCGAAGGCACGCTGTTCACCTTCGGTCCCGATCCGCGCGACAAGCCGACCGCAAAGAAGATCGTCGACGCCTTCAAGGCCAAGAACATCGATCCCGAAGGCTACACGCTCTACACCTACGCGGCGATGCAGGTCTGGTCGCAGGCGGCCAAGAAGGCCGGCACCACCGACGCCAAGAAGGTCATGGAAGCGATGAAGGCCGGCAAGTGGGACACCGTGATCGGCCCGATCGAGTATGACGCCAAGGGCGACATCAAGCAGCTCGACTACGTTGTCTACAAGTGGGACGCGAAGGGCGGCTACGCCCAGATCAAGGGCAATGGCACCTGAGACAGGACGCCTGACCTTATAGCCAGACGACGTCGACGCCCCGGTTCGCCGGGGCGTTTTCTTTTGAAGTCCGGTCAGACGGCTGCGGACAATTCGCCGCCCGCATCTCCTTGCGCCTTCCGGAGCGCTTGCAGCAGGTCGTTCGGCCGAAACGGCTTTTGCAGGCAGACCACGCCGTCAAGGCCGGGCGCCTCGCCGATGAAGTCCAGCGCCGTCATGCCTGATACCGCCACGATCGGAAATCCGGGAACCCGCTCGCGAATAGCGGCCATGACCTCGATACCACTGGTATCGGTCAGGAAAATGTCGACAATCGCTGCGTCGAAAACGTTCTCGTCGAAGGCCTTCAGGCCGCCCGCGCCGCTCTCCGCTTCAACAACGTCATAACGATTGACCCGAAGCACGATCGAGACCATGGCGCGGACGTCCTTCTGGTCGTCGACAACAAGGACACAGGGCATGGGAACAACTCCCGGATTCGTACCATGAATTGGTTCAATTCAACGGCAACGTGCGCCAAGGCAGTATGGGTCGATCGAGTAAAGCCAACCTTACCGATTCCCTATTCCGATTCTCTGTTCAAGTTAAGTAAGCTGTAACCTTCGGTTGAGTCGCGGGCGGGTTCCGTCGGGACACGTGCCCTGAGCGGGCTACCATGGGGGCCAAGACAGAAGAATCAAGACAGAAGACCAAGGCAGCCTGCCAACGAAGTCATGCGGACTACCATGCCGACCCAGCGAGAGGTCAACGTGCACGCAAAGAACGACCGAAGCACATTCCTTTCGACCTTGCCGGCCACGCAGAGCGATCGTACTGCAGCATTGGCGATCGTCGGCATCTCCGCGATCCTGTTCGCGCTGGCCGTCCCATTCGCGCCTACGCCGCTGATACAGGTGCCGGCCTTCATCGGGAGCTATCAATCCGCTCTCGCTGTCTGCGACATCATCACTGCAGTGCTGTTGTTCTCGCAATTTGCGGTGTTGCGGACCCGCGCCCTGTTGTGGCTTTCAAGCGGCTATCTGTTCACGGCAACAGCCGCCCTGGTCCACGCGCTCAGCTTTCCCGGCCTTTTCGCTCCGAATGGGCTGTTTGGCGCCGGGCCGCAGACAACCGCCTGGCTCTACATGATCTGGCACGGCGGCTTTCCAGGGTTCGTGCTGGCTTATGTCTGGTGCAAGGGGGTGAACGGCGGAGTCGAAATCTCCGGTTCGACGCGAAACGCGATCATCGGCAGCTTGCTCGGTGTCGGCGCAGCAGTGGCGGCCCTCACCTGGATCGTGACCGCCGGGCACGGTCTGCTTCCGCCGCTGTTGAAGGCAGGCGGCGGCTTCACGACCGTGCAGGTAGGCGTGATCTCGTTCGTGTGGTCTTTGAGCTTTGCTGCCCTGATCGGTCTGTGGTTCAAGCGGCCGCATGCGGTGATCGACGTCTGGCTCATGGCGGTGATGTGCGCCTGGCTATTTGATATTGCCCTATCGGGGATATTCAACAGCGCCCGCTACGATCTCGGTTTCTACGCGGGCCGCCTCTACGGGCTCTGCGCCGCAATCTTTGTGCTCGCGGTGCTACTGATCGAGAATGTCCGCCTTCAGGCCCACACGGTGGGCCTCGTCGGCCGGTTGCGCGAACAGTCGGCGTCGGATCGCGACTTCTACGGCAAACGCCTCGCGCTGTATGGCGCCGTCGTCGAGTCCTCCAACGATGCGATCATCACCGAGTCGCTCGACGGCATCATCACCGGTTGGAACAAGGCTGCCGAGCACCTGTTCGGCTATTCTGCCGCCGAGGCCGTCGGCCAGTCGATCGACCTCATGGTGCCCGAGGACCGCAGGGCCGAAGCCAGGGGAATTCTCAACCGCATCAGCAGCAACGAGTCGATCGCCCAGCACGAGACGGTCCGCCTCCGCAAGGACGGCCGTCTCCTTCACGTCGTCCTGAATGTCTCGCCGCTGCGATCGGACAGCGGGCAAATCATCGGTGCATCCAAGATTGCCCATGACATCACCGAGGAAAAGCAATCGCGCGAGAAGCTGCGGCGCGAGATCGAGGAGCGTGAGCGCATCTTCGAAACCTCGCGCGACCTGATCCTTGTCACCGACGGTTTTGGCAATTTCATCCAGGTCAGCCCGAGCGTGAAGGACATTCTCGGCTTGAGCCCGGAGGACATGATCGGCCATAGCGCGACCGACTTCATCCATCCCGACGACCTCGAGAAGACGCGGGCCGAGATGCGCGCGGCGCGCCGCGGCCAGACCAAGCGCAGCTTCGAGGCGCGCTACTACCACTATGACGGTCACGAGGTCTCACTGAACTGGATGGGAACCTGGTCGGAGCCTGTGAAGCGCCATTTCTTCATCGGTCGCGACCTGACCGAGAAGCAGGCTGCGGAAGCCCAGTTCCGGCAAGTGCAGAAGATGGATTCGATCGGCCAGCTGACCGGCGGCGTCGCCCACGATTTCAACAACGTGCTCACTGTCATCACCGGCACGATCGGTATCCTGGCGGACGCGGTGGCCGATCGACCCGAGCTCGCCGCCATCACCAAGCTGATCGACGATGCCGCCGAGCGCGGCGCGCAACTGACCAAGCATCTGCTCGCCTTCGCCCGCAAGCAGCCGCTTCAGCCGCGCGAGATCGACGTCAACGCGCTGACGCTCGAGGCCGCCAAGCTGCTGCACCCGACACTGGGCGAGCAGATCACCATCCTGCCGCAGCTCACCGAGGATGCCTGGCCCGCTCTGGTCGATCCGGGCCAGCTCTCCACCGCGATCCTCAATCTGGCGCTGAACGCGCGCGATGCGATGCCCGACGGCGGCACGCTGGTGCTGGAGACCCGCAACATCTTCCTCGACGACGGCTATGCCAGCATGAACCCCGACGTCGTCGCCGGCAATTACGTGATGATCGCGGTGAGCGACACCGGCTCGGGCATACCGGCGGATCTGATCGAGCGGGTGTTCGACCCCTTCTTCACCACCAAGGAAGTCGGCAAGGGTACCGGCCTCGGCCTGAGCATGGTGTTCGGCTTCGTCAAGCAATCCGGCGGCCACATCAAGATCTACAGCGAGGAAGGCCACGGCACGAGCGTGAAGATCTACCTGCCGCGTTCCACCGGCGTGCAGGAGACCGAGTACGAGTCGCTCCAGAACGTGCCCGTCACCGGCGGCAACGAGAGAATCCTCGTCGTCGAGGACGACGCGCTGGTGCGGCAGTATGTCATGACCCAGGTCAAGAGCCTCGGCTATACCGCGCTCGAGGCGGCGAACGCCGCCGAAGCCCTCGCCATCATCGATGCCGACAAGGACATCGACCTGCTCTTCACCGACATCATCATGCCGGGCAACATGAATGGCCGCCAGCTCGCCGACGAGGCTGCACGGCGGCGCCCCGACCTGAAGACGCTGTTCACCTCAGGCTATACGGAAAACGCCATCGTCCATCACGGCCGGCTCGATTCCGGCGTGCTGCTGCTGGCAAAGCCCTACCGCAAATCGGAGCTTGCCAAGATGCTCAGGACGGCGCTGGCGAGTTGAGCGGGCCGCTCGCCTGCGCTATCGCTGAAGGCGACGCAGCGGAGTGCCATCCTTGAAAAACCTCCTCACCGATATCGCCGGCGTCCGCGTCGGCCACGCCCATGATGCAAGACTCGCTTCAGGCGCGACGGCGATCGTGTTCGACCAGCCGGCGGTGGCAGCGATCGACATCCGTGGCGGCGGACCCGGGACACGCGAGGCCGCGTTGCTCGATCCTGCCGGCACGGTCGAACGCGTTGACGCGATCGCACTGTCCGGCGGTTCCGCCTTCGGGATCGAGGCCGGCGGCGGCATCCAGGCCTGGCTTGCCGAGCAGGGCCGCGGCTTCCGCGTGCGCGAGGCGCTGATCCCGATCGTGCCGGGCGCGATCCTGTTCGATCTGCTCAACGGCGGCGATAAGGCGTGGGGCCGCTTCGCGCCCTATCGCGATCTCGGCTATGCCGCAGCAGTTGCCGCCGGGATGGATTTTGCGCTCGGCAGCGTCGGCGCCGGCTTTGGTGCCACCACCGCGACATTCAAGGGCGGACTCGGCTCGGCCTCCGCCGTCACCAGCAATGGCGTGATGGTCGCGGCGCTCATCGCCGTCAATGCGGTCGGCAGCGCCACCGTCGGCGACGGACCGTGGTTCTGGGCGGCGCCGTTCGAGGTCGACGGCGAGTTCGGCGGCCGCGGGCTGCCTGACAAATTTACCGACGACATGCTCAAGATGCGCATCAAGGGCGGCCCCGCCGCAACCGAGCGCGAGAACACGACGATCGGCATCGTCGTCACCGAAGCGGCGCTGACCAAGCCGCAGGCCAAGCGGCTGGCGATGATCGCGCATACCGGCTTTGCGCGCGCGATCTATCCGGTGCATGCCCCGACGGACGGTGACGTGCTGTTTGCCGCCGCGACATGTGCGAAGCCGATCGATCCGGTCGCAGGCCTCACCGAGCTCGGCATGGTCGCAGCCAACGTGGTTGCGCGCGCGATCGCCCGCGGCGTCTACAGCGCGACCGCGTTGCCGTTCCCCGGCGCGCAACCGGCGTGGAAGGATCGGTTTGGCTAGGGCTTCAGAGCGCGCTTACACGCTCATCGACATCGATGAAGCCGCGGATCCCGCTGCGGTCTGCGCCTGGCGCTGCATCATCTGGCCGAACCAGTCATAGGGCGAATTGCCGCCGCCCGACGCGCTTGAAGAGCTGGAGGTGCCCGGCACCGTCGTCGTCATCTTGAAGCCATCGGCATAGGTGACGGTGGTGGTGGTCGAGCCGTCGGCGCCGGTCGACGTGGTCGAGGTCGACCCGCCGCTCGACGATGACGACGAGGAATCGGAGTTGCTGCCGGACGCATCGCCCGAGCCGCTCGCGGCCTGCGCATGGTGGTGGCCGCCATGATGTCCGCTGCCCTTCAGCGCCTTCGACATCTCGTCGAGGCTGGCGCTGCCGTCGGAATTGCCATCGAGCTTGGAGAACACGTCGTCGGCCTGTGCCAGGTTGGTGCCGCCGGCGCCCAGCGCGGTCTCGAATTCGGACTTGCTGATCTGGCCGTCGCCATTGGCGTCGATCTGCGAGAACAGATCCTTCAACGCATCATCCCGGCTCGTCGATGTCGAGGACGTCGAGCTCGCCGATGTGGAACCGGTCGAGCTGCTCGTGCCGTCCGACGACTGGCTTTGCGCGGCAATCAGCGCGCTCATCGTCTCCGGCGAGATCTGCGCGCAATTGCCGGAATTGACCGATGACGTCGCGCCACTGCTCGTGCTGTTGCTGCTGGTGTCGATTGCGAATGGATCGGTCGCAGCTCGCGACGATCCGGTCTTCTGGGTCGACGACGAGGACTTCGAGCTCGTCAGCGATTGAATGGCATCGAGCGCACTCGAGACGGCGCCAAGCGCAAACAACATTGCACAACTCCAACCCATGCGGCATGCCGCGGCCAATGTTCTGGCCGTCAGGTCAGCAAGCGTCGTGCCAGCGCGAAAAGCTCAATGAAATCCGTATCCGCCGCACTCTCCGGGATCGGGGAACATCGGCAATTCATGCCGCCGAGGGCAGAATTTTCCCGCCCACAGGAAGCCCATCCCCCTGCATTGCCGCGCCGAGGGGCCCATGTTAGGCGAGGCCATTCGCCCTTCGGCCGCCACGGGAAACCGCGCCATGACCCAAGCCTTCGCCCGCCGCCCCCTGGCTATCGCGCCCTCGATCCTGGCCTCGGATTTCTCGAAGCTCGGCGAGGAGGTTCGCGCGGTCGATGCCGCAGGCGCCGACTGGATCCATCTCGACGTGATGGACGGCCACTTCGTGCCCAACATCTCCTACGGCCCCGACGTCATCAAGGCGATGCGCCCGCACACCAAGAAGGTGTTCGACGCGCATCTGATGATCTCGCCCTGTGATCCCTATCTCGAGGCCTTTGCCAAGGCCGGCTGCGACCACATCACCGTGCATGCCGAGGCGGGCCCGCACTTGCACCGCTCGCTCCAAGCGATCCGCGCGCTCGGCAAGAAGGCCGGCGTCTCGCTCAATCCTGGCACGCCGATCAGCGTGCTCGAATATGTGCTCGACCTGGTCGACCTCGTGCTGGTGATGTCGGTCAATCCGGGCTTCGGCGGCCAGGCCTTCATCCATTCGGCGATCGGCAAGATCAGCGACATCCGCGCGATGATGGCCGGCCGTCCGATCGACATCGAGGTCGACGGCGGAGTCGGCCCCGACAACGCCGGCGTGCTCGCGGCTGCCGGCGCCAATGCCTTCGTCGCCGGCACCTCCGTCTTCAAAGGCGGCACGCAGGACGCCTACAAGACCAACATCGCAGCGATCCGCAACGCGGCGCTCGGCGCCCGCGGCGAAGCGATCTGAAGCAGCGCTACGCACCCGCAAACCTGCGGTCCTTGCGGCTGTTGCGACGCGCAATACCTAAAATTGCAACCACGCCCCGTACTCCTCCGGGCTTCCCTGATTCGTGCAAATCACCGTTAGTGGTTCCTGCCTGATTGGACAGGAGCACATCATGACGACGACCCTGGTTTGGACTGGCGTGGCGTTGTGGATTGGTTTTTGCGCGTTCGTTGTGTTCGGCCCGTCGGCCGGACCGGTAAGGGCCCCGGCGCGTTCGACCCGCATCATCGGCCGCGACCGCTACCGGGCCTGATGCCATGCAGATCGCCCTCGTCAAGCGTCAGCCGAAACGCAGATGCCGCATCCCGCGCCGCCCGCATCCGAGCCTCGACTATTTCTTCGGGCGGCTTGAACGCACCGAAGGCGCGATGATCGACGATCCCCGCGTCGAGACGGCGGACCCGGACCACCCGTTCCGGTCATCGCGCCAGCATTGAAATCTTGCTCTGGACCAGATCGATGAAACCGCACTGCCCGAACTGCCTGAAGGAAATGACCAAGGCGTCAGCGTCGCGTAACCTCTTCAACTGCGAACCCTGCCGCGAGATCATTCAGTACTTCGGCGGCAGCGCGGATCACGGCGAGGCCGGCCCGCACTTCACCTGGCCGATCCGCCGCAAGCGCTCGGTCCACATAGCCCACGCGGCCTGATCTTTCCTAGCCCCACACCACGCCGGCGTCCGGTTTCGCGGCAGCCATCCGCGGCGGCCGCACCACAGTGACAGTGCAGGTCGCCTCCGCAGCCACCTTTGCCGAGACGCTGCCGAGCAACGTGCGCCGAAACGAGCCCTGTCGCGCGCCGATGATGACATGGTCGACCTGGTTGACCTCGGCGAACTCCAGCAATGCAGCCGCGGGATCGACGGCCTCCAGCACATGAACCGACAGCCGGCTCTCGTCCAGCTTCAAGGGTGTCGCCCAGTGCCGGAGCGCGACAAGGCGGTCGATGTGCTTGTTGGAGCCCTGTTCGTCCAGCGTCTTGTCGACGGCAATGCGATTGAGCTTCAACACATTGACACAGGCGAGCCGGGCTGACGGCAGCGTCGCCAGGATGCGCTCTGTGGTGACTCGCAGCGACTCGTTCAATTCCGGCGCACCCTCCGCCGTGTCGAGCGCGACCGTAACGATCGGGCTCATCGCAATTTGCGTCGCAAGATCCGATCTCGCACCCGACGGCTTGACGTCGGGATTGAAACGGCGCCGCCAGGCGACACTGAGGGGGTCGCGCTTCATCCGCTCCGCGCGCGCGGTGAGCTTGACCTGGTCCGGATGGGTCAGATCGAAGGCGAGCTGGGCCGCTGTCGGATAGCGCCAGTCCGGCTCGATCTCGAGACACCGCAGCACCACCTCCTGGAGCCAGGGCGGATAGTCGCTGCGTAGCGCACGCGGCGGATAAGGATCGCGCCACAGCCGGCGCCGCATCGCGCGCAGCGTCTCACCCTCGCCGAATGGACGTTCGCCGGTGGTGAAGAAATAGAGCAGCACGCCGAGCGAAAACAGATCGCTGCGGGGATCGTCGCGCACCCCCAACAGCCGTTCCGGCGCCATATAGGGCGCGGTGCCGTAAGGCAGGCGGAACTCCGCCTGCATCAGATCGGGCAGATGATTATGATGCGACAGGCCAAAGTCGATCAGCACGGCCTCACCATTATCGCGGAACATGATGCTGCTCGGCTTGATGTCGTGATGGATCACGTTCTGCCGGTGCAAATCAGCGAGCGCGGTCGCGATCTTGGCGACGAGCAGCCGAACGTCATCGTAAGGCAGCGGCAGGTCGGGCAACCGCTTGTAGAGCGTTGTCCCCGAAATTCGCTCGATCACGGCGTAGGCCTGATGCGCGAAATCGCCGGTGCCGTAGCAGTGCGGCACATGCGGCCCTGTCAGCCGGGGCAGGATCATCATCTCCATCTCGAAGGAGACGATCGCCGCTGGGTCCTCGCCCTCGGACGCCCTTGGGATCTTCATCAGCAGCCGGGCGTCAATGCCGGCATGGGTGACGGTCCAGAGCGTCGCCATGCCGCCGGCATGAACGCATTCGCCAATCGTGTAGCCGTCGATCACGGCGCCGGGTTTGACCATGGGTTTCGGCATCGGCCTTTAGCGCCCCTCCGATAGCCGGTCTGCGAGCCAGTGCGGCAGGCCGTTCTCCCGAATCCGGTTCGCCGCGCTCGCCACGTCGTAGGGGGCGCGGCAATACGTGATCTGGCATGAGGTCGTATCGAACAGCACGAACGCCGCCGATGGATCACCGTCGCGCGGCTGACCGACCGCACCAAGCACGGCGAGCCATTGCCGCCCGCGCAGGAGCGGCATGGAAACATCGGTCTTGGGCACGAGGCCCGTCATCTTCGCCGTCACCGACATCGAATAGAGCGCGGGACGGTGAATGTGGCCGCAGAAAGTCACGTGGGCGGGGGTCGATATCAGGCTCCTGGCAGCGTCCGCCGTCGAGCGAATGTAATGCCAGCGCTGGGGATGAGAGGCTTCCGAGTGCACGAACAGACGGTCGCCGTCCTCGACGAGCATCGGCAGTTCGGCAAGAAACCGGCGCTGCGCGATGTCGAGCCGCCCGCGCGTCCATTCGATCGCGATCTGCGCCTCATTGTTCATGGTCTCGGACGAGGAGTTCACGGCCTGGTCGTGATTGCCGCGAACGGCGACGGCGCCCTGGGCGACCAGCTCCATCGCGGTATCCACGACCCATTCCGGATCGGCACCATAGCCGACGAAATCGCCGAGCATGACAAACCGCTCTGCGCCCTTCGCGCGGGCCACCTTCAGGCACGCCTCGAACGCCTGCCGGTTGCCGTGGATATCCGAGAAGACAGCGAGAAGCACGCACCCTCCACCCTCAAATTCTTGAGGCCGATAAAGCCGATTTGAGGGAGGTCAACAAGATGCGCCAGCGCCGGGCGGTTTACCAGTGCCGCGCTGCGCAATGGTGAAGAGGCTATTGCTCGTCCTTGGGCGGCATCCGGGGTGGCGGCAGCGGCGTGAACACCGCTCCTTGCGCGCCGGCCGGCGGGGCATTGAACTCGCCGGTGGAGGAATCGCCGCCGCTGGTCTCGAGAATGACCTTGGGCGTCACATATTCCCGGACCATGTCGATCAGGCTGCCCTCGCCGCCGCCAAAGTCGGCCGCGCGCCCGCCTTGCGGGTGGCCCGCAGCGATCTCGTTCTCGGCTGCATGGGTCTTGTCGGCCAGAGTGTCGTTGTAGGGGACACGGAAGGCGCGCGGAATTCCGCTCGGACGGTGATCCTCGTCGAGCTCCTCGACCCACAGATAGATCGAGCCGGGATCGCCCTCCAGCGAATGCGGCTCGACGATCCGCGCCTTGAGCAGCTTGAACGCGGTGGGCAGCCTGTCCGTGCTGGCCCAGCCGAGCAGCCCGCGCATTTCCGAGAAGCTGACGACATAGAAGGCGCTGGTCACGACCACCGCGACCGCCTTCAGCGACCAGTGCAGCCGCGCATAGACCAGCACGACCAGCAACAACGCGCCGATCACGGCATAGGCGACCGACAGCGTGAGAATGACCGTCGGCAAATTAATCACGGCGTATCCTCACACCGGTCTTGGGGTCGACGTCAGCGCCGTTGCGCCAGGTGCTGCGGAAGGTTTCCAGCAGCGATTTCGGCCGCTGGTCCACATTGACCACCTTGCCTTCGGCATCGAGCCGGAACCGCACCGCGGTCTTCTCGTCACCGGTGTGGTCGAGCGTGAACTTGTTGTCGAAGACCACCTGCGCGGTCGGATTGAGCTTCTGCACCTTCACATTGGCCGTAACAGGCTCGCCGGTCGTGGCGACGAAATGCGAGACGTTGACGGTGTATTCGCCGGCGACGATGCCGCGCACCGTCACGATCTCCTCGCGGATGGGCGAGGCGATCTTCTTGCCGTTGACCATGATGAAGTCGTTGGCCCCACCGCGATCGTCGCGATCGAGCGTGAGGAAGCCGGCCTCGCGGTGGCGATACCAGGCGATGTTGCCGGCGGGGTCCTGCACGAACAGGTCGAGATCGTCAGGGTGATTGTCCGGCCAGTCCAGCGTGATCATGAACTCGGCCTTGGAGTCGATCTTGCCCTCCTTGGCATCGGGCGAGACCGCGAGCAGCGCGAGGAAGAACAGGAAGGCGACCACCTGGAGCGCCTTGAACAGCATCACGCCCAGCGGATCGAACGGCTCCTCGCGCGGATAGAGGCCGAAATCATCCATCATGACGGCGTTCCAGCGCCTTTGCGCTCCAGGACAGGCGTCACATAGGTCTCCGTCAGCACCACGGCATCCGAGAACACCCGCTGGGTCGCGGAATCGAGCATGTAGTACTGGATGCGGACCAGGATCGAGCCGACGAGGCCGGCGAGAGTCGTGTACATCGCAACCGCCATGCCGTCGCTCATCAGCCCCATCGAGGAGCGCATCGCGACCTTGTCCGCGGCATCCAGTCCGGCAATCGGCGCCAGCATGATGATGAAGCCGATGATGGTGCCGAGCAGGCCGAGCTTCATCAGCGTATCGGAGACGAAGGCACCGAACCCGTTGGAGCCGCGCAGGCGGTCGGCAAGCGTCCGCAACAGCAGCGTCTGGTCGACCGGGCGGTAGTCCTGCGCGGCGGCCTTGGTCACGAGGCTCTCGATGTGATCCCGCACCAGCCCGCGCGGCAGCGCAGACGCGCTCGCATCGAGCACCTTGCTGCCATCTGGCGCCGCCAACACCGCGCGGCAGCGCCGTGCCGCCGCCCCCTCACGGGCAATTGCCCGTGTGCGCAGGAAGCAATGACCGCAGGTCAGGATATAGAGCACCGCGATCACGCTCGAAATGTAGGTCCGGTCCGAGGTCAGCATCAGATGGATCAGGCCGAACCGCCACAGCAGCACGACGGCAAAGATCGACAGCCCTGTGAAGATCATCCAGAACAGCAGCGCGCTGCGCTCGGATGGGTCAGTCGCGGTGTTCGCGATCGGTCCAATCGTCATCGAACTCATGCTGCACTGCTCCTGACCTGCAGGGATTGGCCTGCGACGATTGGCTTGTAAAGAATCCTTGCCGATTAGATCAAAGCCGCCGCACCAGGTCCAAAGACCCATGCCCAATCCGGCTTGGGAAATTTGCCCGAGCCGCGCTCCGGCCCAAACCCTGCAATTGGCAAGGCGCGGCGACGTTGTTAGGCTGAGCTTACCAAACTTTGGGGTGATCGCATGCGCCTCGTGCTTCAGCTTGTCGCCCGCCTGCTCCTCATCGTTGCGCTCTGCCTGGGCGCCGCGACCATATGGGCCACGTTCGATGCCTATCGCAGCATCGACCGGGCGACTGCGGCCTCCGCGCAGCGGGTCGCGCAGGCGCTTCAGGCACTGTACTGGCATGAGCTCTTGCTGCGCAGCAGCAGAATGCGCGAGCATCTCGTGCCGGTTCCGGAGTGGCGGACGCTGGAGACGATGAAGCTGATCTCGCCCGGCGTCTGCGTCGAGTTCCAGCCGGCGACCGCATTCGAAAAGCCACTGTGCGGCCAGAGCCAGGGCATCGGCAGGGCGCCGCCGCGCTGGTTCGCGTCGATCGTGCCGACCTTCCTCGGCAGCCACGCCGAGGTGGTGCGGCCGGTCAGCCCGCGCGCCGCTGCCGCCGGAACGGTCGTCGCGACGCCGGACGAAGCAGCCGCAATCTTGCTCGCCTGGGAGTACATCCTCAACGTGATCGACGTCGCGCTGCTGATGGCGGCGGCGATCGCGCTGCTCGCTTCGCTTGCGATCGCACACACGCTGGCTCCGGCGCGCGCCATCGTGACGGCCCTGCAACGCATGGCGCGCGGCCAGTACCGCACCAAGCTGCCGCGCTTCCGCTCCATGGAGCTTGGGATGATCGGCGGCGCCGTCGAGAAACTCGGCAGCCGGCTGGAAGAATCCGTCGAACAACGCGCGGCGCTGACGCGGCGCCTGATCGAGATCCGCGACGACGAACGTCGCGCGCTCGCCCGCGAGCTGCACGACGAGTTCGGACAAAATCTTTCTGCCATCCTGGCTTTCGCCAACACGATCGAGACCGCGAGTACGAGAGACAAGGATCATGGCATCGCGCAGGACGCGCGCATGATCTCGCAGGCCACGCACCATCTGATGGCCTCGCTGCGCGATGCGCTGAAACGCCTGCGCAATCCCCTGCCCGAGGAGCTCGGGCTGGAAGCGAGCCTCGTCAACCTCGTCGACAGCTGGCGCTCGCAGAGCGCGACGCAGCCGACGATCCAGCTCGACCTCAAGGGCGACCTCACCGACATCAGCGGTCCGGCCGCCACAACCGCCTATCGCGTCGCCCAGGAATGCCTGACCAATGCGCTGCGCCACGGTGCGGCCCGCGAGATCTCGTTACACGTCGAGCGGTGCGCGGGCGAGGACGATGCGCTTCTGATCCGCGTCGAGGACGACGGCGGCGGCGATGCGGCATGCGTGGCGCGGTCGACCGGCTTCGGCCTCACGGGCGTCCGCGAGCGCGTGACAGCAGCCGGCGGTTCGCTGTCGATCCTGCCCGCGAGGCACGGCCTCAGCGTCGCCGCGACGATCCCGCTGGCTGCATGAGACGGCCATGAGCGAGGTCGCAGCAACAGGCATATCGGTGCTGCTGGTCGACGACCATCCGATCGTCCGCCAAGGCTATCGGCGCGTGCTGGAGAGCCAGGGCGATCTCCACGTCGTGGCGGAAGCCGACAACGCCGCGGATGCCTATGGCGCCTTCAAGACGCATGATCCCGACGTCGTCGTGATGGACATCTCGATGCCCGGTGCCAGCGGCCTCGAGGCGATCCGCAACATCCGCGCGCGCAATCCGCGGGCGCGGATCCTCGTCTTCACCATGCACAACGAGGCCGTGCTGGTGAAAGCCGCGTTCAGTGCCGGCGCTTCCGGCTTCGTCACCAAGAGCAGCGCCCCCTCCGCCGTCGTCAACGCCATCCGCAGCGTCGCCCGCGGCGAGCGGGCCATGAGCGACGACATCGCGCATGTGCTGGCCGAGGACAGCCTGTCGACAGGCTCGGCGCTGGATCAGCTGGGCGAGCGCGAGATCGAGATTTTGCGCCAGTTCGCCGGCGGCGCCACCACCGAAGAGATCGCGACGCATCTCAATCTCAGCGTCAAGACGGTCCAGAATTATCACTACTTGATCAAGACCAAGACTGGCACACGCACGGATGCGCAGCTCGTCCGGCTGGCGGCAGCTTGCGGGCTGACGAAGATCTAGCAGCGGGACTGCCGGATTTCCGGGTCCTTCAATCTGCTGAACGCAATGGAACGCAGGCCATCCAACCCCGGTTAGTAGCGGAGCGGAGGAGTAACACGCCATGAGTAAAGTTCATCACAAGGCAGTTGACCATCCCACCGTCATCACCGTAGGCGAGCTGATCGACCAGCTTTGCCGCTTGCCGGACACGGCTGTTGTCCAGTTCCGCTGTCCTATGCTCGATCAGGAGCTGACATTCTACCGCCTCCGAAAGCAGTCGAAGGACGTCGTCGAGATCGCGGTCAGTGCATATCCGGAGAGCCCGCCGGTCGTCCCGTCGTCCGACGGCACATTCCACCCGCGAAGGCACGCCACATCCTCGTCCGCGCCCCGCAACGGCGGAGCGCTTCAAGCCAAGAGGGTAAGCTAGGAGGAGCGCTTCTAGGCCGCCTTCAGCCCACGCAGCAACAGGGCGAGCGTCGCATCGACGCGCGCGGGCAGCTCGGCATCCTTCCATTCGTCGGCATGGGCCGGATGGTGGAAGCGGCAGGTCGCATCGAACAGGGCACGTGCGGTGGTCTTGACGTCGGTCACTTCGAACACGCCCTGCTTCACGCCATCGGACAGGATCGCTGCGATCTGGTCGATCATGGTGTCCTTGTGACACTTGACCGCCGCGCAGGCCTCGCGGGCCAGCGTCAGATAGGTCTCGAACATCTCGGGGTCCTCGAGCACGCGTGAACGCTTGGCCGCGAACAGCGTGCGAAGCCAGCGGTCGAGCCGCGCCGGCGCAGGGCCCTGCTCCTCGGCGATGGCCAGGAGCGGCGCGTCAATACGGTCGAGCCAGCGCTTGGCTACGGCCTCACGCAGCGAGGCCTTGCTCGGGAAATGGCGATAGACGCTGCCGTGGCTCACATCGAGCGCACGGGCAACGTCGACCACTGTGGCCTTGGCAAGTCCGTAGCGCCGCAAGACGTCCTCGGTGACTTCGAGGATTCGCTCCGGCGTCAAGATAACGGCTTCGTTCATGCCAGCACCATATTCCCCGTTCAGGGTCCAGTTACCCGGCGATGGATGCTTACCGAAGCGCCCACACCGGTCGGTTCGGAAAGCTCTCGCTTTAATGAGGCAGTTTTGCAGCCTGCGCCGCGATCTGGCGCGCTACCAGTAAATTGAGCCAATGCCCAATCGTCCCGGTGAGATTGATGATTTCGGTCGTCATTGTCGCAAGTCTCCAATCATTGGCGATCCCCATTATTCAATTTCGACCCTCGATCCTCATTTGTTGGGACTCTGGGCTTCCGGGATGCCGCCAGACGCCCAATCGGAGCGTCCGAGAACGGATATACATCTCTCTCTGACAGATTTCAATATCTGTCAGTCAATGATCCGTGATTGACAGTTAATATTTGCGGGTCGCCCTGCCAGCCGACCCAGCCCGGGCCGCCGGCCGCGTCGGAGGCCGAAAACATCCATCATCCCCCGCCACCTTGCCGTACCGTTTGTTTGGCCCTCCCCCTCTGCCAAATCACGGCGTAAAAAGCATTTTGACCGGCGCCACCCCCTAAAGTCGCCGCCCACCTCCCCGGCGGGTTACCCTGCGCTCACCCGCCCTACGAAGAAGAAACGGATCCTCCCCATGCCCATCGTCAACCGCATCGCCGCCCTCTCCGACGAAATGGCCGCCTGGCGCCATGACTTCCACGAGAATCCGGAGCTGCTCTACGAAGTCCACCGCACCGCCGGCATCGTCGCCGACAAGCTTCGCGAGTTCGGCTGCGACGAGGTGGTCACGGGGATCGGCCGCACCGGCGTGGTCGGCGTGATCCGCGGCCGCAAGTCCGGCTCCGGGAAGGCTATCGGCCTGCGCGCCGACATGGACGCGCTGCCGATCGTGGAAACCGCCGATGTGCCCTACGCCTCGAAGATCCCGGGCAAGATGCACGCCTGCGGCCATGACGGCCACACCGCGATGCTGCTGGGCGCCGCAAAGTACCTCGCCGAGACGCGCAATTTCGACGGCACGGCGGTCGTGATCTTCCAGCCCGCCGAGGAAGGTGGCGGCGGCGGCAAGGCCATGGTCGAGGACGGGCTGATGACGCGCTGGAACATCGACCAAGTCTACGGCATGCACAACATGCCGGGCCTCGCCGAGGGGCATTTCGCGACCACGCCCGGTCCGCTGCTCGCCTCTTCCGACAACATCCGCATCACCGTGCACGGCAAGGGCGGCCATGCCGGCGCCACCCCGCACCAGGCGATCGACAGCGTCCTGATCGGCTCGCAGATCGTCAACGCGCTGCAATCGATCGTCGCGCGCAACGTCGATCCGCTGAAATCGGCGGTGATCTCGGTCACGCAATTCCACGCCGGCACCGCCTTCAACATCATCCCCGAGACCGCCGAGCTCAGCGGCACCGTGCGCACGCTCGATCCCGACGTACGTGATCTCGTCGAGCGCCGGATCGGCGAAGTCGCCGAAAGCGTCGCGCGCGCCTATGGCGGCTCGGCGGAAACGAAATATACGCGGATGTATCCGGTGACCTTCAATCATGCGCGCGAAGCCGGCGTCGCCGCCGACGTCGCCCGCGACATCGTCGGTGCCGACCGCGTCAACGACAAAATCATTCCGATGATGGGCGCGGAGGATTTCTCGTTCATGCTCGAAGAGCGGCCCGGCGCAATGGTGCTGGTCGGCATGGGTGACAGCCCGGCGTGCCACCACCCGGCCTACGTCTTCAACGACAACATCCTCGGCCACGGCGCATCGTTCTGGGTGCGCCTGATCGAAACCGCGATGCCGGTGGGGTAGCGTCGGTCTCGTAGGGTGGGCAAAGCGCAAGCGTGCCCACCACTGTGCTCCGCTGCGAATGGTGGGCACGGCGCTTCGCGCCTTTGCCCACCCTACGACTACCTGCTTCTCACCCCTGATATTGCAGCACGTGCATGCCGGCGTTCCAGTCGCTGACGAACATCATGCCGTCGGGCCGGACATAGGCGTCACAGGTCTTCGCCGCGAGCGCGACGTTCGGGCGAGGGTCGACGAGCTTGTTCGGCGTCGGCGGCACCCAGTACGCGATCTCCTTCGGCGCAAAGGCATCCCTGACATCGAACACTCTCACGCCGGCATTGTTATAGGTCGCGAAAATCGTCTCCTCGCTCTGGAATGAGCCCGGACGGTTCTCGTGCAGATTATGCGGGCCGAAGGTACCGTTCGTGCAGAAATCGCGGTCGCGCGGCGTCGGCAGGGTTGCGATCGGCACCGGGTTTTCCGGCGCGCGGACGTCGAGCACGAATGTATGGAACAGGCCCTTGGCGCATTGATCCGCGTTCGCTTCATCCGCGACGATCGCAAGCTGACGCTTCGGCAGCGGCAGCGGCGTGTGCGTGCCGCCGGCAAAGGGCGGCGACCAGTTGATGTGGGACAGCAGTTTTGGATTTGTGGGATCGCTGATGTCGTGGATGGTGAAGCCACCATCGCGCCAGGCGGCATAGCCGCGATCACCCGCCGTGATCATGTGATGGAGCGCGAAGCGCTTGCCCTTCGGCGTCGCCGGCTCGCCGGCCGCGCGGTTCATGCCCGGCAGCCACCATTTTGCGACGATCTCCGGCTTGGTGATGGTCTTGAGGTCGACCACGCAGAGGATGTGGTCGGTGAATCCATCGAAATGCGCCGACACATAGGCATAGCGGCCGCCCGGCCACCAGAGACGGTTGATGCCAAAGCCGGGTATTTCGAGGAATGCGATCTCGCGCATCTTGCCGGGTTTGGAGATGTCGTGAATGGAGAGGCCCGAGCGGAATTTCTTCGCCTTGGTGATGCTGTCGACCAGCGTGTTCTCGAAATAGCCGCGCATATTGTCGTAGGACTGCATCGCGACGATATTGGCGCCGTTTGCAAGCAGCAGCATGTCTTCGGCCACCTGGAGATGGTGGGTGCGGGTGTATTGTCCCGCCGTGAAGAAATTGACCGGCTTCAGCGCACGCGGATCGGAGGCGTCCAAAATCGTCACGCCGTCGCTGAACATGTGCCCGACATAGATGTGCTGCCGGTTTAACATCACCTGGACGCTGTCGGGCCGTCCGCCGATGTCGCTGTAGGAGATGTGCTGGATGCCCTTACCGATGCCTTCAGGGGGAATATCCGGCTCTGCAGCCCGCGCCTGGCTCGACCACCCGGAGAGCGCAGCGGCTCCGAACACGCCCGACAATTGTTGAAGGTGGCGGCGGCGAGAGACTTGGCACATCGGTTTCCCCCAGTGTTTTTTTGGGGATGATGCGCGCTCGTGGCGAGGCATGCAAGCCTTGCGCGCTCCTACGCCTGCACGACCTCGTGCATCACTAACGGCGCGAGCAGCGTGTGCACCTTGAACACGCGCACCGCGGAGCCCATCATCGGACCACCGAGCGTAGGCCCATCGGCTCACCCGCGCTCATCGCGCGAGATGCGGTCTGGTCTGACGCGAGAGGCAGGGTGAACTGGAAGACGGCGCCCCGAGGCTCGTTTGGGCCGGCCCACATCCGCCCGCCATGCGCCTCGATGATCGAGCGGCAGATGGCCAGGCCCATCCCCATACCTGTGGGCTTGGTGGTGTAGAAGGCGTCGAACAGGCGCTCCATGTTCTGCGGATCCAGCCCCGGACCGGAATCCCGCAAGGTGACGTGCACGCCGTCCGATCCATCTCTGCCGGTGCTGATCAGCAACTCGCGTCCTCCCTCGCCGACCGCGGCCATCGCCTCGATCGCGTTGACGATCAGGTTGAGCACCACTTGCTGAAGTTGAACCCGATCTGCCTGAATGGGTGGCAAGCCCTCGTCAAATTGCGTTCGCACCGAGACGCCGTTCTTGAACGCTTCACTGCGTGTCAGCGCGATGACCTCAAGCACCGCCTGGTTGATCTCCAGATTCTCCTTTTGCGGGGGAGCATTCCTGATGAGCGCCCGGATCCGACCGATGATGTCGCCGGCTCGCATGCCGTCATTGGTGATCCAGTCGAGCGTCTGTCGCACCCGCTCCGTATTTGGCGGTTGAGTCTCCAACCAGTTCAACCCGGCCTCGGCGTTCGCCACGATCGCGGCGATCGGCTGGTTGACTTCATGGGCGATCGAAGCGGTGAGTTGCCCCATCGTAGTGACGCGATTGGCGTGCGCGAGCTCCATCAAGGCTTCACGGTAGCGCCGCTCGTGTTCGCGGCCTTCGGCTTCAGCCCGCTTGAGAGCCGTCAGATCGAGGACAAAGCCGACGCCATTATCCGTACCTTCTCCAAACATGGTCCCGCCGATCAGCACCGGCACACGGCTTCCGTCCTTCCGCACATACTCCTTCTCGAATGGGTGGGCCGTCCCGACCCGCTTCAATTCCGCCACGGTCTGCAAGTCGCGGTCGCGCCATTCCGGCGGTGTGAGATCGGTCCGATGCAAGCGTCCTGAGGCGAGATCCTCCCGGTCGTATCCCACGATGCGCAGGAACGCATCATTCGCCTCGAGAATGCGCCCCTGGACTTCCCAGATGATGATGCCGATGATGTTGGCATCGAACAGGCGCCTGATCTTGATATCTCGTGCTGCAAGATCACTCTGGAGCTGGATGTTCTCCTCGGTCGCCTTTCTCCGCCGCTTCGCTTCGAGCCGCGCGAGCGCCAGCGCCGCTCCGGCCAGCGCGACGACGAGGACAACGGCGCCGGCGATCAGCCAGGTCCAGCGTCGCTCGAATGCTTCGGCACGCGCCTCCCGGTTGGCGAGCCGAAAGCGCTCGTGATCCACCATCTGGTCGATTTGCGAGCGGATCTCGTCCATGCTGCGGATCATTGCCAACGCGGCCTGCCCGGACGTGCCGGCCGTCTTCAGCAGCTCGTCGATCTCGCGCAGCGTGGCTGCAACTGTCAGTGCCAGATGTCCGGCCCGAAGGCCCTGCAACGGATCGTCCGCGACCAGCGTCTGCAGCGCCTGAGCTTCCCGTCGTACACTTTCGTCAGAGACGCCGTAGGCCTTGAGATAGGCGGGGTCGAGGGTCATGAGATACCCGCGCCTTTCGGTCTCGAGCTCCGCGACGATCGCCCGCAGCCGATCGAGCGTTTCGAGTACCTGGCGGCTATGCTCGGTGAAGTGATGAGCTGCTTGCCGCTCCTGCCAATATTGCAGGCCAAGGAAGCCGGTCGCGACAAACAGGGTCAAAAGCACTGCGACCGCAAGGATCAGCGGACGAGCAAACCACCGCAGATAATAGCCCGGAGCAAGGACTGACATTGGCCGTGGATCTTCGACGCGCGTCGGACCGGAGCGTTGCTGGAACGATAGCATGGGCGGTCCGCGCAGGTGAGGGGAACCAGCCATTCGCGACGCATGCTCCACTGGCGCCGAAATCCGCCAGTTGGCGGAGCACAATGTCACGGGTGACGTCTCCCTTGTTGTAATTGACTGCCCGCAATTAGGAGCGCCAACATGGTGCCAGCCGGAAACTCAGGGAGCGGTGGGGTGCCAACCAGCCGTCGGAGCTTCGTCAAGGGATTGGGCGCGGCGGGAGCCGTCTTACCGGCAGTCGGGCTGTTGCCAGGGCGGGGCCTGGCGGAGGATGCCCCCCCGGCCGATGCCGGCGCCGCGATCGACTGGAAGCAATTTGCGGGACAGACGGTCGCGCTTTCGGGCGCGATCCATCCGTGGTCGAATGCGATCACGCCGCTGTTGCCGGAGTTCACCATACTCACCGGCATCAATGTCACCATCGATTTCCAACTGGAAACCACGTATCTCGGCGCGCTGCCGATCAGGCTCGCCCGCGGCAGCAGCACGCCTGACGTCTTCATGTTCACGACCTATGGCCAGGGCATCTCGAATGGATGGCTGGAGCCGCTGAACGGCTATTATTCCCAGAAGTCGCTGACCGATCCCGCCTGGTACGACGAGAGCGACCTGCTCAAGACGGCCCGAGCCTTCCCGCTGTGGTCGGACGGCGAACGGTACGCCGTTCCGATTACCTCAGAGGCGATGACCCTGTTCATCAACCGAGATGCGATGGCAGCGAAGGATCTGCCTGTTCCCCAGACTTTCGAAGAGCTGCTTGCCACCGCCAAGACGGTCAAGGCCAACGGGATCTCGGGGATCGCCATGCGGGCCCAGGCCGGCGGCAATTCCTCCCCGCCGGCCATGGGCTTCGTGTTCTCCTACGGTGGGGCCATGGTCGAGCACAACAGGGTCGCCTTCGCGAGCCCGGAGGCGATCGCGGCCGTCGAGATGTACGGTCAGCTGCTCAGTCAGGCCGGGCCTGCCGGCGTTGGCAGCTATGAGTGGTACAACGTGCTGGATGACTTCCTCCAGGGACGGACGGCCATGGCCATCGACAGCAGCAACTTTGCGACCGACATCTCCAATCCTGCGAAAAGCCGTGTCGCTAAGCAGGCCGGCTTTGCAAGCTTTCCGCATCTCGCCGGTCGCGAACCCGTTCCCTTCATGTCGCACTGGCAGGCGTGCATCAATTCCAAATCCCGAAACAAGCGCGCGGCTTTCCTGTTCCTGCTCTGGGCGACGAGCAAGGCGACCTCGCTGCGGACTGCTGCAGCGGGACTGGCGACGACGCGCGTGTCGGCCTGGTCGAGCGAGGGCTTCAAGAAGGCGTTCGGCTCGCAAGCCGCCGAGGCGGCGTTGACCAATCTGCAGAATGCCGATGTCGACCGTGCCAAGGCGATCCTTTTCCATGCGCAATCGCGACCGATCCTGGACGCCTTCATGATCGGCGTGAATGAAGTGGTCAACGGGGCAAAACCGGCGAAGGATGCGATGACGGGCGCGGCCGAAAGGGCCAACGCGGCGATCCGCGGCTAGTGGCGAGGCATTGTCCAATCGGAAGTGTTGGGGCATGCACGGCCGCACTTAGCCGAATACCACCTCGTGCCGCATCACGAATGGTGCAAGCAGCGTGTGCACCTCGCCGGCAACGATTTCGCGCTGGTCCGCCGGAAGCCCCGCAAGCGTGACGGTTGCGATCGAGCCGTGGCTGCCATGGGCGCCGACCTTCACCTTGCAGTCGATGCCGCGCGCGATCAGCGGCGCCAGCACCTTGGTGAACACGCGCTGCGCCGCATCCCAGCGCAGTTGCGGCTTGAACACCTTGCCGACGCCGGTCACCGGCATCGGGTCGATCGGGATGACCTGCACCGGAACGGCGGCGCGCTCCGGCGTGCGCTCGCGCACCCACGACTCGAGCTCGCCGGGCTCGACGGACGCGCCGGGCTTCAACTGCACATAGCCCACAGGCAGTTCGCCGGCATAAGCGTCGGGCTGGCCGACCACCGCGGCAAAGCCGACGGCGGGATGTCGGAACATGATCTCCTCGATCGGCGCCGGATCGATGTTGTGACCGCCGCGGATCACGAGGTCCTTGGCGCGGCCTGTGATCCAGAGATAGCCATCGGCATCGAGCCGGCCGAGATCGCCGGAATTGACCCAGACCTCGTCGACAAAAGCCCCCTTGTTGTGGGCGTCGTTGAGATAGCCGCCGAACACGCCGGGCCCGGCCATGATGACGACGCCGATCTCGTGCGGCTTGCAGTCGCGGATCAGGCGGCCATCGGCGTCGAGCTGCACGATGCGCACCCGCGAATAAGGCATGGGCAGGCCGACCGAGCCGAGCCGGATCGGCCGTGACGGATAGGCGAGCGTGTGCACGCTCGAGGTCTCGGTCATGCCGTAGACCTCGACCACCGGCAGCTTGAGCTTTTCCTGGATTGCCGAGCCGACCGCAACCGGGATAGCCGAGCCGCCGCCGGCTGCATATTTCAGGCTGGAGATGTCGGCATTGCCGGGCGGCACCGCGAGCGTAGCGGCGAGCACCGTCGGCACGCTCGACAGCGCCTCCGGCTTGAAGCGCTCAACCAGGCCCCAGATGTTCTTCACCGCGTTCGGATTGCGCCAGCCGCTCGGCGACAGCACGACCAGCGAGCCGCCGCTCGACAGCGTCAACAAGACTTGCGTCAACGATCCGCCGACATGGAACAGCGGCATGCCGAACAGGAGGTTGGAGCCCGGCTTCGGCTTCAGCAGCAGATTGAGCGCCCAGGCTTGATAGACCTGATTGGCATGGGTGTGCCGCACCAGCTTCGGCGTGCCGGTGGTGCCGCCGGTGTGGAAATACGCCGCGATGTCGCGGCCCGCGATCTTGCGCCCGCTGACAAGCCGGTCGGACGGCTGCTGCTTGATCAGGTCGTTGAACGCAAAAATTCCGTTGGTGGGATCGCCGCCGCCGGCCACCTGCACGATCGCCTTGAGGTGCTTGAGCTGCGGGCGGATCTGCTCGACCTTCTGCCAGATGTCGGTGCCCGGCATCGGCCCGAGTGCCACCAGGATTTTCGTGTTGGCCGCTTCCAGAATCTCCGCGATCTGGTGCGGCTCGAGCAGCGGGTTGACGGGATTGGCGATGCCGGCAGCCTCCGCACCGAACAGCGTCACGAAGGCATCGGGCAGCAGCGGCAACATGAAACTGATAACGTCGCCCTTTTCCGCGCCGAGCGCGTGAAACATGTTGGCGGCTTGCGTCGCGCGCGCGATGAAATCGCGGAAGGTGACCACGAGCGGCGTATCGGCCGGATCGGAATTTTGCAGAAACTGGATCGCCGCCCCGTCGGGGTTGCGCGCAGCCCCGAGCTTGATCGCATCATAGGTGCTCTCGGCCGCGACACGGTCCGCGTAAGGGACCTGCTCGAAGGCCCGGACCTCCTCGTCCGTCAAAAGCTCCGGATAGTCGTTGCCGATGAGCCGATCGAGCGCGTGGATGCCCGCCATGGAATTCCGTCCTCCCTCAGATGCATCTCCTCGCCCCTGTCTTTTGACATTTGGTTTGGCAAGGCCTCGACCGATTGGCCGGCCGAGCGCCGACAGCATGATGGATGATTTGGCGTTCGTCCATGACCTAACGGCTACTGTCGTAGCACTGGGGTGCGCGGCGTTTGAACCTCCGTGCCCGATCCGGGGACCAAGAACATGGGTCGGATTCGCCTGCCAGCGTCCTGCCGCAAGACTTGAGGTGATCATGACCACGCCACCGCGGGGCCGCGCCGCACGGCCGATCGTCGCACTCGCCATGACGTCGGCGATCATCGCAGCGGCGATCGTCCTGCCTCGCGCCGCGCTCGCCGATGACCAGTTCGACAAGATGCGCGCCAAGATCACGGCCTTCGTCGGCGACAAGATGGAAAAGCAGGGCGGGTCGCGCATCATCTACAGGGTGGACAGCTCCGCCCTGCGCGAGAGCGTCGTCACGGATCTGCGCGACGACGTCTACAAGAACCTGCACGACGGCCATATCGCCTTCTCCAATCTTGCGATCCGCGACGGCGGCGTCGACGTCAAGATCGCGGACGCCAAAGGCCGCGATCAGCTCGCGCGCAAGCTCGCCGCAGCCGCGGACGGACTGCCCTCGCATGCGCTCGCCGTGACTGACGGCGGCAACGGAGCGGTCAGGCTCGCGCCGACCGATGCCGCATCCGTTGCACGGCTGAATGAACTCGTCGAAGAGTCCATCGCCATGATCGAGCAGCGCCTCAAGGATTCCGGCGTCAAGCTTGCCAGTGTCGCCCCTGACGGGACCGACCGCATCCGCATCTTTCTGCCTGGCGTGACCGAACCCGAGCACATCACCGCGATCTTCGCCCGGAAGGTCAAGGTCAGCTTCCGCCTGATCGATGCCTCGATGTCACCGGAGCAGGCGCAATCCGGCACGCCGCCCGAAGGCTCGGAAGTCCTGCTCGGCTTCAAGGACAAGCAGCCCTATCTGGTCGCCAAGGACAGTGTGCTCGACGGCGAGGACATCAACTACGCGGCGCCCGGCTTTGCAGCCGGCACCAAGGACCCGGTCGCCTCGTTCCGCTTCAACGGACGCGGCACGCGGCGCCTCGCCCACGTAACGGAAGAGGACGTCGGCAGATCCTTCGCCATCGTGCTCGACGACAAGGTGATCTCCGCCCCCGTGATCCGCGAGCCCATCACCGGCGGCTCGGTCCAGATCTCCGGTAATTTCACCCTCGAGGAGGCCAACAGCGTCGCCATGCTGCTCCGCGCCGGCGCGCTGCCCGGGCACCTCACGCTCGTCGAGCAGCAGGTCATCCAGCCGACCGCCAAGCCCTGAGGCGGAGATAGCCCCGCGCCCCCGCCGCCAGGGCGCCCAAGTCCGTCCAAAGTCCGTCCAAAGTCCGTTCACGACACCCCAAGCCCGCGCCCCGGTGGCACCGAATCACGGGCCGCACCGAGGTCATACGCGCAACCAACGGGCAATTGCCGAAATGCCCGTTCAGGCTAAAATTTGCCTCTTGCAGCATGACGGCCGAAGGCTTCATTCAATCCGTCGTCATTCGATTTCGGCTATACGAATACCAAGCAGGACAGAAAGCCTTACGCAGGGATAGTACCATGCCGTCCGGCAGTGCAGACATTTCCTCGATCCTCGACCGCATTCTCGACGCGGCCACGGACAATCTGAGGATCGCGAAGATCCTGGTCCAGATGGGCCTCGATCCCAACAACGTCACCTACGACGCAATCTTCAACCGGCTGCTCGAGATCTTCGTCCACAACATCACGCTGGCCAACATGTTCGCCGCAGTCGGCGCCGGCTTCTTCGTCGCCACCCTGCTGATGCGGACGATGGTGCCGCTCCGCGTCGCCAACATGGTCGGCTGCGCCTTCTTCGCCATCTTCGGCGCGCTCTCGGCCAATGTCTCGACGTTCCTGCTGTATCTGCTGCTGCTTCCGATCAACGCCTTGCGCCTGCGGCAGATGCTCAAGCTGGTCAAGAAGGCGCGCCATGCGGCCGAAGGCGACATGTCGATCGAGTGGCTCAAGCCGTTCATGACCGAGCGCAAATATCGCCACGGCGACACGCTCTTCAAGCTGGGCGATCCGGCCAAGGAGATGCTCCTCACGGTCACCGGCAAGTTCCTGGTCAAGGAGATCAATGTCGAGATCGGGCCCGGCGCGCTGATGGGTGAGCTCGGCTTCCTCACGCCGGACAACCGGCGCACCGGAACGATCGAATGCACCGAAGACGGCCAGGTGCTGACGATCACCTATGACCGCCTGCTCGAGATCTACTTTCAGGATCCGCAATTCGGCTACTACTTCCTGGTGCTGACCAGCCAGCGCCTGCTGCAAAACATCGATCGCCTGCAGAAGCAGCTGGCCGCAGCACAGGCGGCGACCACGAACAGGATCGCCTGATCACCGCTCAGCTCAGCAGCAGCGCCATGCCGGGATCGCCCTTCTCCATCGCGCGCCGGTACGCCGGACGCGCGCCGATGCGGCCGAGATATTTGACCAGGTTCGGGCAGCGCGCGAGATCGTAGGGCTGGAAATAGCGCATCGTGGTGAGCGAGAAACCCATCATGATGTCGGCCGTGGTGAAGCTGCTGCCCGCCAGATATTCCGCATCGCGCACGCGCGTATCGACCAGGTCGAATGCGCGATCGACCCGCGCTTTGGTCGCGACCAGCATCGGATTGTCCTCTGCGAGCTTGAGCCGGTTCAGCAGCATCAGGCGGCCCATGCCGGCTTGCAGCGTGCCATTGGCGAAGTGAAACCAGTACAGGAATTGCGCGAAGTCGGGCGCGTCCGGGCCAAGCACGAGGCGGCCCTTGCCGTATTTGACCATGATGTAGTCGACGATGGCGCCGGATTCGGCGAGCACGAGATCACCGTCGACGATGACGGGCGCCGCCCCGATCGGATGCAGCGCCTTGTAGTCGGGCGGCGCCAGCATGGTGACGGAATCGCGCGCATAGCGCTTCAGCTCATAGGGGATCTCGAGCTCCTCGCAGAGCCAGACGATGCGTTCGGACTGCGATTTGCCGAGATGGTGAACGGTGAGCATGGGCATTTCCTGTGCAGATGACTCCGGCGATTGCGCCGCGAGTGTTTGTCGTGACGTTGCATCATACTCCGTCATTGCGAGCGCAGCGAAGCAATCCAGACTGCCACCGCGGAAAAGATTCTGGATTGCTTCGCTGCGCTCGCAATGACGATATGGAGAGACCGTCCCCTACCCCGCCTCGTCGGTCACCATGCGCGCCACGACGCGGTCGCGGCGGACGAAGTGGTGCCAGAGGGCTGCGATCACGTGGATCGCGATCAGGGCCAGCAACACATAGGCAAAAAAGATGTGGCGGTCCTCATAGGCGCCCGCCGCCGCTTTGTCCGGAGAGGTGAATTGCGGCACGTTGAACAGGCCGAAGAAGTCCGAATAATTGGGCGTGCGCGCGCCCGAGTGTGCCCAGCCCAGCATCGCGACCAGGATGACGACGAGATAGAGTGCGCCATGGCTGACACGGGCCGCGATCTTCTGCCAGCGCCAGGTCTCGGCCGGCAGCGCCGGCGTCGGGTTGAGGGCGCGCCAGACGATCCGCAGCACCGTGAGCAGCAGGATCACATAGCCGATGTCGGCATGGATCGAGCGATAGAAGAACTTATCGGCGCGCGCCGGAATGTGGTTCATCCACCAGCCGAAGCCGATCATGCCGAGGATCGCCAGCGCCAAGCCCCAGTGAAGCCACCGGGCAACGCTCCCCCAGCCGGTCCTCGTGTTTCTGATCATGTCGATTCCCGAAAATTTGCGGATGTCCCAACCGCAGCGCAGCACGGCTGCAAATAGCGGGAACGTGCGGCAAAGGTGAAATTGAATCGTTCCAAACCGGACGCCAGCCGCCCCCCGCCGCAAAACCGCCCAAAAACCCAATGGTAACCATGACGGGCTAGGGTGGTGACGTGACCAATTCTCCGACGATCCTGGTATTCGATTCCGGCCTTGGCGGCCTCACCGTGCTGCGCGAGGTCGTGGCCGTGCGCCCCGAGGCGCATTACGTCTATGTCGCCGACGACGCCTTCTTCCCCTATGGCCATCACAGCGAGGACGAGATCATCGCCCGCGTGGTGCCGCTGATGGGGGAGCTGATCGGCACCCATGATCCTGACCTCGTCGTCATCGCCTGCAACACCGCCTCCACCCTGGTCCTATCGCATCTGCGGGCCGCTTATTCCGTACCGTTCGTCGGCACGGTGCCGGCGATCAAGCCGGCCTGCGCCCGGTCGAAGACCCGCCGCGTCTCGGTGCTCGGCACCAAGGGCACCGTGAAGCGCGAATACACCAAGGCGCTGATCCGCGATTTCGCGCTAGGCTGCGAGGTGACGCTGGTCGGCTCGCCCGAGTTGGCCTCGCTTGCCGAGCGCGAGCTCAGGGGGCAGGCGATCAGCGACGGCGATATCCTCGCCGAGCTCACCCCCTGCTTCGTCGGCGACGCGGCAGACGCGGGTGCACGCACCGACACAATTGTCCTCGCCTGCACGCATTATCCGCTGCTGCTCGACCGGCTGGAGCGGCTGGCGCCCTGGCCGGTCGAATGGATCGATCCTGCACCTGCCATCGCCCGCCGCGTCTCGGATCTGCTCGGCCCGCAAGGTGGGGACATCGTGCAATCCGGCGCCGCGATGATCTTTACGTCGAACCGCGCCCATGGGCTCGGGGCGACCCTGACGCCATTCTTCGGCGGCCGCGCTCTGGCCTGACTTTTCGCGGACACGGCGCGCTGCTAGGCTTCGCCGTTGTCATCGCGCAAGGTCATCACATGCCGGTCCCCGCCACGCCGCTCAATCGCCTCCGCCAATTGTGGAGCGAAGGCCGCCCCGCCTTCGGCGCGATCGCAACGATCCCGAGCGTGCAGACGGTGCAGATCATGGCGCGCTCGCTCGACTGGATCATCGTCGATCTCGAGCACGGCCCGATTGGATTGACCGAAGCGCATGCGATGATTGCCGCGACGACGGGCACGCCGTGCACGCCGCTGGTGCGGATCGCGGCGAACGAGCCGTGGCTTGCGAAAGCGCCGATGGACATCGGCGCCTTCGGCATCAATTTCCCGATGATCACGAACCGCAGCGAGGCGGAGAAGGCGGTGCGCAGCGTGCGCTACCCGCCGCGCGGCGACCGGCTCTGGGGTCCGTTCCACGCGCCGTTCCGCTGGGGCCAGACGATGCCGGACTACATGGCGTCAGCCGACGACGAAATGCTCTGCATGATCACCATCGAGCATGTCGACGCCGTCAACCGCATCGACGAGATCATGGCGACGCCGGGCATCGACGTCGCCGTCATCGGCCCCGGCGATCTCGCGACCTCCATCAACAAGCGCGGACAGATGGACGATCCCGAGCTGCTCGAGCTGGTCGCCCGCGCGGAAGCCGGCATCCTCAGAAGCGGCGTGCCGATCGGCGGCGTGGCGCGCACCGCAGACCAGGCCAACGCCCTGGTCGATCGCGGCTACCGCGCGATCGCGCTCGGCTTCGACTGGTCGCTGTTCCAGCGCGGCATCATGGCGGCGTTCGACGGGATCAAGCGCTGAACAGGCCGAAGGTCGCGCTATCGATGGCCAGGTGTCGTGTGTATGACACCCCAGCCAAAGGCGACAAATCATTGAAAGTGCTTGGAGTTTACGTCGTCGACAAGACCAGGCCGCTGGCCTCGCCAGCGCCTTGATCGGGCCGAACCGATCTGCCCAAAGCGGGTTGGTTCGTGCTAGAGCAAGCGGCGAACGGGCGCCCCCTCGCCGCCCCCAAGTCAATCCCCTGTCAGTCCGCGGGAACCGGAGAACGATGCGCGGTCAACCCAAGAACATTTCACTGCCGCGCCGCCTGATTATCGACCTCATGCGCGCCTCGATGGGCGTGCCGTTCGTCTCATTGTCCCGCTCGCTCAATATTCGACCCCTGCTGGAGGCCCGCGCGAGCGCGGTGGCGCCGGTCGGCTGGGCCGCGATGTTCGTCAAGGCCTTCGCCCTGGTCGCCAAGGACGAGCCGGTGCTGCGCACCGTCTATGCCAAATGGCCCTGGCCATCGCTCTACGAGCTGCCGAAGAGCGTGGCGCTGGTGGCCGTCGCCCGGGTCGAGAACGGCGAGGAATGCGTGATGCCGCAGCGGATCGCGGCCCCGGAGGCCATGGCGCTGGCCGCAGTCGACGCCGAGATCCGGCGCGCCAAGACCGCGCCGATCGACGACGTCCCGATGTTCCGCAAGATCATGCGGGCGACCCGCCTGCCGCTGCCGCTGCGGCGGCTGTCCTGGGCGGTGGGCTTAAATTTCGGCCGGCAGCGGGGCAATTGGTTCGGCAGTTTCGCGGTGAGCTCGGTGGCCGCCTATGGCGGCGGCGAGCTCCATCCTGTGACGCCTGGCCCGTTCATCGTCAGCTATGGCCTGGTCGAGCCCGACCAGACCATCGATGTCGTGATCCGCTGGGATCACCGGGTCACCGACGCCGCCCCGATTGCCCGGGTCCTGACCCGGCTGGAACAGGTGCTGAACACTGAAATCGCTGCCGAATTGCGGGCGGCCGGCTCCAAACCAATCCGGGCTGTCGGAACCTGATTCCAGGGCCATTCGCATTGACAAAGCGGCCCAAACTCTCCTAAAAGCCCCCTGCTCGCGGGCCGATTTCGGCCCGCGAAGCGTTTCGCGACCCGTGGTCCTCTCCCTTAAGCTTTGGGGATCGGACCTGTCAGTGCCGGGCTAGCCCGTCACCCAGGAGGGCGCGTTTCCTCAAACCAAGTACCTGAAGAGGACGCGATGACTAAGCGCAGTGAGGCGAAGTACAAACTCGATCGCCGTATGGGCCAGAACATCTGGGGCCGCCCAAAGAGCCCCGTCAACCGCAGGGAATACGGCCCTGGCCAGCACGGCCAGCGCCGCAAGGGCAAGCTCTCCGATTTCGGCGTGCAGCTGCGCGCCAAGCAGAAGCTGAAGGGCTACTACGCCAACATCAGCGAGCGTCAGTTCCACGGCGTCTATGTCGAGGCGAGCCGCCTCAAGGGCGACACCGGTGAGAACCTGATCGGCCTGCTCGAGCGTCGTCTCGACGCGGTGGTCTACCGCGCCAAGTTCGTCTCGACGATCTTCGCCGCGCGCCAGTTCATCAACCACGGCCACATCAGAGTGAACGGCCGCAAGGTCAACATCTCGAGCTACCAGGTCAAGGTCGGCGACGTGATCGAGGTCAAGGAAGCCTCCAAGCAGCTCGCCCACGTTCTCGAAGCGAGCCAGCTCCCTGAGCGCGACACCCCCGACTATCTCGAAGTCGACCACGGCAAGATGACCGCAAAGTACGTGCGCATCCCCCATCTTTCCGACGTGCCGTTCCCGGTGCAGATGGAGCCCCATCTGGTCGTCGAATTCTATTCGCGCTGATAGACCAACAATTCATCGCTCAAAGGCCCCGGTTTCCGGGGCCTTTTTGTTGTGGTATGGGCAATCTGAATGTCTCAGATCACTGACCAACTCGCCAACATTGGACCGTCGGCAATTCCGACCGAAGCGGAGCGCGAGGTATGGGCCACGTTGTCACGTGACGAGCAGGTCCGCCGATATCAAAAGCTGTTCGCACAGCCCAACTGCAACAACTTCACTTCAGAAACTCCAGACGACATCCTCGCCACCGCGCGGCAACGCGTTGCCCAGCGCGGTCATGGCTGACTATCGTTGTTCGATTAGAGAATGAGACTCGCTATGCTCTACACTCCTCCCCCCATCGATCCCAAGGCGCCGCCGGTGCGCATCAATCTGCTCTCGGACACGCAGACCAGGCCGACGGCTGCGATGCGCGAGGCGATGGCCCGGGCCGAGGTCGGCGACGAGCAGGTCGGCGACGACCCGACCGTGAATGTCCTGTGCGAGCGCGTGGCCGAGCTGATGGGCAAGGAGGCGGCCGTCTACATGCCCTCGGGCACGATGTGCAACGTCACCGCGACGCTGGTGCATTGCCGTCCCGGCGACGAGATCCTTGCGCACGAGACCGCGCACATCATCGCCCGCGAAGGCGGCGCGCATGCCGCGATCGGCGGCTTCCAGGTGACGCAGCTCAAGGGCGCCGACGGCCAGTTCACGCCGGAGACGTTCCGCAAGGCCCTGCATCCGCGCACGCGCTACCAGCCAACCCAGACGGTCGTCAGCGTCGAGCAGACCGCCAATATCGGTGGCGGCACGATCTGGAAGAAGGCCGCGCTCGACGAGATCGTCGCGATCGCCAGGCAACACGGCCTCGTCACCCACATGGACGGTGCGCGCCTGCTCAACGCGACAGTGGCGAGCGGTATCTCGCCGCGTGACATGACCGCGGGTTGGGATTCGGCCTGGATCGATTTCTCCAAGGGCCTGGGGGCGCCGATCGGTGGCGTGCTCGCTGGCTCCCGCGCCTTCATCGACGCAGTGTGGCAGTGGAAGCAGCGCCTCGGCGGCTCGATGCGGCAGGCCGGCGTCTGCGCCGCGGCCTGCATCTACGCACTCGACCATCACGTCGAGCGCCTCGCCGACGATCACGCCAATGCACGAGCTCTGGCCCGCGGCCTGTCGCAGATATCGGGCGTCGAGGTTCAGGAGCCAGAAACCAATCTCGTGTTCTTCAAGCCCGATGGCGCCGGCGTGCCCGGCGACAAGATGGTCGCCGCACTGCGCCAGCGCGGCGTGACGCTCGCGATGATGGACGGCCGCATCCGCGCCTGCACCCATCTCGACGTCGATGCGGGCCAGATCGAGGAAACGATCGGATACGTGAGAGAGATCTTGCGCGGGAGCTAGCGCCCCATCGCCTGATAGATCAGCGTCTTCAGCGCGAGCTGAATCCGGCCGCGCTGCGACGGGGTCTGCACCATGAAAATCCCGAACAGGTCGTCTTCGGGATCGATGAAGAAGAAGGTGCCGCCGACGCCATCCCAGCGATATTCGCCGAGCGGCCACGCGGTGCCCGGCGGCACCGAGGTGCGCACGGCGACGCCGAGACCATAGCCGGAGCTCTCCCCCGGGTAATAGTTCCTGTCGCGTTCGACGCGGGTTTCGGGACCGACGTGATCCGACGCCATCAAGGCGATGGTATCAGGCTTGAGATAGCGCCGGCCTTCATAGCTGCCGCCATTGAGCAGCATCTGCGAGAAGCGCGCATAGTCGCCGACGGTGCCGACGAGGCCGCCGCCGCCCGACTCCCATCTCAGTGGTTTCCTGATATCGCGGACCTGCGTCATCGGACTGATCGCGCGATCCTCCGGCATCGGCTCGGCGATACGCGGCCACTTGGCGGGATCGGCGACATAGAACGCGGTGTCCTTCATTCCGAGAGGATCAAGCAGCCGCTCCCTTGCGAACTGAAACAGCGATTTCCCGGATATCACCTCGATGATGCGGCCGAGCACGTCGGTGGAGTGGCCGTAATCCCAGATCGTGCCGGGCTGTTCGGCGAGCGGCAGTGTGGTGATCTTCGCGACGAGTTCGGCATTGGTCGAATCCTTGTTGGCGAACAGACCGGCATCGGCATACAGCTTGTTCACCAGGCCCCCGCCATAATAGCCGTATGGAATCCCGGCGGTGTGGCGCATCAAATCCTCGATCGTCACCGGACGATTGAGCGGCTCCAGCTCCAGCGAGATCTTGTCGTCCTCGGCCTTCTTCTCGACGCCGACCTTCATGCCGGCAAAGGCCGGAATGTATTTCGAGACGGGATCGTTGATCGCGAGCCTGCCCTCCTCGACCAGCATCATCGCAAGGACAGAGGTGATCGGCTTCGACATCGAATAGAGCCGGAAGATCGTGTCCGCGCTCATCGAGATCTCGGTTGCGACGTCGCGGACGCCGAAATTCTCGTAATAGACCGGCTTGCCGTGCTGCTGGAGCAGCAGGATCGCGCCCGGAAACTTGCCGGTCGCGATCTCGTTCCTGATGTAGTCAGAGACTTTTGAGAGCCCCTCGGGCGTGAGCTTGTGCGCGCGGCCTTCGGAGCCCGCTTGCGCACTGACAAGGCCGAATAAAACGACGAGCGCCGCCATCAGCCCGCGGCGCCCGTGCATGTCAGTTCTCCATGGATTCATAGACGAGTTGCTTCAATGTCCGTTGGATACGCTGGCGCTCAGTCGGGGTCTGTTCAAGCAGCACAAAAAACATGTCCTGCTTGGGGTCGATCACGAAATAGCAGCCGGAGGCGCCGTCCCACTTCAATTCCCCGAGATCGCCGGGCGGCGGCGGTTTTGCGTTGCCGGGATCGGTGCGGACGGCAAGACCGAGTCCGAAGCCGAAACCGTCGCCGGGAAAGTAGAAATAGTCACGACCGACGCCGGAATTCGGGCCGACCTGATCGCTCACCATCTGCTTGAACGTCTCGGGCTTGAGGATGGTCTTGCCGTCGAGGCTGCCGCCGTTGAGCAGCATCTGCGCAAAGCGCTCATAGTCCGCCATGGTCGTCACCATGCCGCCGCTGGCGAACTGGATCTTCTTGACGACCGTCGGATCGTTGATCCGGCCGACCCGGAAATCGCTGTCATTCAGCACCGGCTGCGCCAGCAGCTTCTGCTTCTCGGGATCCGTGACGAGGAAGCCGGTGTCGACCATGCCGAGCGGACCGAGCAGCGTCTCCCGCTCGATATCGAGCAGCGGCTTGCCCGCCGCGACTTCCATCACGCGCGCAAGAATGTCGGTGGAATGGCCGTATTGCCAGAGCGCGCCCGGCTGGTTATGCAGCGGCAGCTTTGCGATGCGCTCGGCGAACTCGGCGAGGTCGAAATCGCCGGCATAGATATTGGCTTCGCGATAGGCCTTGCGGACCAGGCTGTCGCCATAAAAGCCGTAGGTGACGCCCGAGGTGTGCGTCATCAGATCCTTCACCGTCATCGGCCGGTTCGGCGGCACCAGCTCGAGCGACTTGGTGCCGTCCTCGGCCTTCTTCTCGACGCCGACCTTCACATTCGCGAAAGACGGGATGTATTTCGAGACCGGATCGTCGAGCTTGATCTTGCCGTCCTCGAGCATTTTCATCGCGGCCACCGCGGTGATGGCCTTGCTCATCGAGAACAGTCGGAAGATCGTCTTGTCGGTGATCGGCGCCTTGCTGACCACGTCCTGCACGCCGAAGGCTTCGTGGTAGACCGGCTTGCCGTGCTGCTTGATCAGCACGGTTGCACCCGCAATCTTGCCGGTCGCGACCTCGTTCTTGAAGAACTCGGTGACCTTGGCGAGCTTGTCCTGATTGAAATGCGCGCCGGCTGGAATTTCGTAAGTGCCCTCCGCGCGCGCGAGCGACATCGTGCCAAACGAGACGAGCGCGCCGCAAACGAACGCGCGTAGCCCAAAACGTAAAATCATATCCCCTCCCCGGAACATGGCCGGGCGGAGTGTACTGACGGCGTCATCAGGCACAAGGGCTGCCGTGTCGCGCGAGCGCCTCGGCATGGAGTTTGGCGCTTGGCTCGGAGAAGCAGCAGAACACGACCCGACCAACGGATGGCGCGCCGGGCAGCATTTCGACAATCGTGCGGACAGCGATCTCGGCCGCCCGGTCAGCTGGAAAACGATAAATGCCGGTCGAAATCGCGGGGAACGCCACCGAGGTCAGCTTGTGCTTTCCGCACAGCTCCATCGCGCGGCGATAGCAGGAGGCGAGCAGATCGTCCTCGCCGCTTGTGCCGCCGGTCCAGACCGGTCCGACGGTGTGGATCACATGCGCGGCCTTGAGCCGATATCCCTTGGTGATCCTGGCATCGCCGGTGTTGCAGCCATGGAGCGTGCGGCATTCGGCGACGAGCTCGGGTCCGGCCGCCCGATGGATCGCGCCGTCCACGCCGCCCCCGCCAAGGAGCGACGTGTTGGCGGCGTTGACGATGGCGTCAACGCCGAGAGTCGTGATGTCAGCCACGATGATGTCGAGCTGGACGGCGCCGATCCGGCGCGTCAGCACCGTCACGGATCAGGCCGCGACCGCAACGCCCTTCTCGGACAAGAGCTGCTGCAATTCGCCGGCCTGGAACATCTCGCGGACGATGTCGCAACCGCCGACGAACTCGCCCTTCACGTAGAGCTGCGGGATCGTCGGCCAGTTCGAGTAGTCCTTGATGCCGTTGCGCAGTTCGGCCGATTCGAGGACGTTGAGGCCCTTATAGCCGACGCCGATATGGTCGAGGATCTGGACGACCTGGCCGGAGAAACCGCACTGCGGAAATTGCGGCGTACCCTTCATGAACAGAACCACGTCGTTCGACTTCACTTCGTTGTCGATGAATTCCGCGATGCTCATATCCGTGTCCTTCTGGGGCAGAGCCCTCACCTATCAATCCGGGCCGGCTCAGCCGATCTAACCCGATACCTGGCTATATATGTAGCCCAAACCGTTGTGCATCCAAAGTAAAATGGCGGCGAACGGCCCCCCGGGGCCAGGCCTGACGGCCCCGGCCCCATTGCATGACGGCACGAATATCATCAGCGGGGAGGACTTTCATACCGTAACAGAGCCCCTATCTAGGACGAACCTCGGTTTTGGAACCGGGTCCCGCCAACAACGTTCTCTTGTCCTGTCTGGAGAAAAACGTGACGAAACAAGCCTCCGCCACGGCCACCTCACCGCTTTCGTCACGGTCGGCCGCCCCGGACGGCCTCGCGCAGGGGCTGGAGACCGCGTTTCTTGCCGTCCGCAACGAGACGGAGCGCCGAGCCGCGCCGCTCTCGCCCGAGGACCAGCAGATCCAGTCCATGGCGGACGCGAGCCCCATCAAATGGCACCGGGCGCATACGACCTGGTTCTGGGAGCAGTTCTTGCTCGGCGAGCATGCCGCCGGCTACCGTCCCTTCCACCCCGACTTCGCCTTCCTGTTCAATTCCTATTATGTCAGCGCCGGTCCCCGTCACGCCCGCAATCATCGCGGCGACATCACCCGTCCCAGTGCCGACGAGGTCGGCGCCTATCGCCGTTATGTCGATGCGGCGGTCGTCAAATTCTTCCGCGAAGCTGGCGAAGACGAGCTCCGCGCTCTGGCGCCACTGGTCGAGGTCGGGCTGAACCACGAGCAGCAGCATCAGGAATTGATGTTCACCGACATCCTGCACGCCTTCGCGCAGAATCCGGTCTATCCGTCCTATGACAAGGACTGGCGCTTTCCAGCCGCGACGCGCACCGGCGACGATTGGCTGACGCTCAACGAAGGCATCCACACCGTCGGCCATGTCGAGGACAGCTTCCATTTCGATAACGAGAAGCCGGCGCACCGCGCTCTTGTCGGCCCGGTCAAGATCGCCCGCAATCTCGTCACCAATGGCGAATGGCTCGCCTTCATGCGCGACGGCGGCTACCGGACCGCAACGCTGTGGCTGATGGACGGCTTCGCCGCGGCAAGCAAGGAAGACTGGCCGGCTCCGGGCCATTGGCGCGAGGTCGACGGCGCATGGCAGCTGATGACGCTCGCCGGCGTCACGCCGGTCGATCCCGACGCGCCGGTCTGCCACATCAGCTATTACGAGGCCGATGCGTTTGCGCGCTGGGCCGGAAAACACCTGCCGACCGAGATGGAGTGGGAGGTTGCCGCGCGCGCCGGCCAGCTCAACGACGCCTTCGGCATCGTCTGGCAGTGGACGCGTTCTTCTTATTCACCCTACCCCGGCTACCGCGCCATTGAGGGCGCACTCGGCGAGTACAACGGCAAGTTCATGGTCAACCAGCTGGTGCTGCGCGGCTCCTCGCTCGCGACGCCGGACGGTCACAGCCGTGTCACATACCGCAACTTCTTCTATCCGCACCACCGCTGGCAGTTCACGGGGTTGCGGCTCGCCGATTACGTCTGAAGTCTTTGAAGTCTCATCCGACGACAAATGCGCGCCGGACAGCGCGTTCAGGAGAGTATCATGAATGTGCATGCCAGCGCTTTGGCCGAAGCCCATCTCCCCGACGAGCAGACGACTGCTTTCGCCCGCGAGGCCATCGGGGACCTCTCGCAGCAGCCGAAAAAACTGTCGCCGAAATATTTTTATGACGCGACCGGATCGGAGCTGTTCGAGGCGATCACGCGCCTGCCGGAATATTATCCGACGCGCACCGAGCTTGCGATCCTGAAGGAGCGCGGCAGCGAGATCGCTAAGATCATTCCCGAACATGCCGCGCTGGTCGAGTTCGGAGCAGGCGCGACCACGAAAGTCCGTTTGCTGCTCAACCATTGCAGGTTCGCGGCCTATGTGCCCGTCGATATCTCCGGCGATTTCCTGAAGGCACAGGCCAACGGGCTGAAGCGGGATTTCCCCTCGCTCAGCATCTATCCGGTGGCCGCCGACTTCACCACGCCGTTCGAGCTGCCCAAGGCGGTCGCGTCCATGCCCAAGGTCGGCTTCTTCCCCGGCTCGACCATCGGCAATTTCGAGCCGCATGAGGCGCAGGCCTTCCTGAAGAGTGCCCGTCAGATCCTGGGGAAGGGCGCGCAGATGATCATCGGCGCCGACCTGGAGAAAGAGGAGCGCGTGCTCCACGCTGCCTATAACGACGCGGCCGGCGTCACCGCGCGTTTCAACCTCAATGTGCTGGTGCGGATCAACCGCGAGCTCGGCGGCAATTTCGACCTCTCCGCCTTCAGCCATGGCGCGATCTACAATCACGAGCGGCACCGCATCGAGATGCACCTGATCAGCCGGAAGAGCCAGACGGTGCGCCTGCTCGGGACCAGCTTCTCGTTCAAGCCCGGCGAGAGCATTCACACCGAGAACAGCTACAAATACAGCCTTGAGCGTTTCGCCGCGCTGGCGCAGAGCGCCGGCTGGCGAGTGCGCGAGAGCTGGACGGATGCCGCGAAGATGTTCTCGGTGCACGCGCTGGAGGCGGCGGAGTAAACGTTCCGGAGCTACCGGCGGCCGCCAGCTTAACGCTCCGCGGCTTCTTCCGGCTTCGATCCCAGCGACACCGACTCCCACACCGCGACGACGATCATGATCGCGCTGGTCGCAACCGACAGCCATAAGGGCGAGAGATCGGCGGCGAACCACCACAGCGCCATCAGCAAGATGATGCCGATGCCGTGCGAGAGCTGGAGAAACCCGCGGATCGTGTGCTTGAACAGGATGGTGCCGACCAGAAACACCAAGGGGCCACCGATCGTGCTCACGATGGTGCGGACGTCGGAATGTCCGGTCGGGTGCTTCAGCACCAGCTCGTCCGAAACTGCGGTCAGGATGATGCCGGCGACGATCGGCATGTGCAGATAGGTGTAGGCGAGCCGCGCCAGCCGGCCGGATTCCGCGCTCTTCGAGATCCGCTCGGAGCCGGCCTCGGCGCCCTTGTGGAAATAGACCCACCACATCGCGATGCTGCCGACCAGGCACGAGAGGAAGGCCAGGATGTTGTCTGCGGTCCAGTCCAGCTCGGCAAAGGTCGCGCCGTTGACGACGACGGCTTCACCGAGGGCGATAATGATGAAACCGGCGCAGCGCTCGGCCATGTGGTTGCCCTCGACCGCCCAGGCCTCGACCGACGAGAAGCCCAGCTTCGGCACCCAGAAGCGCACCGCGGGCGAGACGTATTCGATCGTCAGCGCCACGATCCAGAACCACAGCCTCTGCTCGGCATGGGCCAGACCGCCGAGGATCCAGAACACGGCGGAGCAGGAGAGCCAGACCAGGATGCGGATCGCATTGTGCCGCACGGCGGTGCGATGGCGCGGGGTCGCAAACAGCCAGAAGGCAGTGCGTCCAACCTGCATGACCGCATAGGCGATCGCAAACCACAGCCCGCGCCCTTCGAACGCGCCCGGGACGGTCGTCGACAGCACGAGCCCGCCCAGCATCATCAGGAAGATCAGGATGCGGACCGGCGTCAGCTCGGGGTTGAGCCAGTTGGTGACCCAGGCGGTGTAGACCCACACCCACCACACCGCCAGGAACAGCAGCGTGACCTCGACCGCCCCGAGCGGCGTGAAGTGGTGCAGCAGCGTGTGCGAGATCTGGGTGACGGCGAAGACGAAGACGAGGTCGAAGAACAGCTCGGCATTGGTGACGCGGCTCGGCTGGTTCGGCACGACCACGCGAAACATCGCGCCGCGCGGGTTGTCGGCCGCCATCATCGTCCCCGTCGCGCGATCAGGTCAGGTCCAAATTATTCAAGTACTTGGTACGCCGGTTTGCAGCGCCAGCGCATGCAGCACGCCGCCCATCTGACCCTGCAGGGACCGATAGACGATCTGGTGCTGCTGGACGCGGGATTTGCCGCGGAAGGATTCCGAGATCACGGTCGCGGCATAATGGTCGCCATCGCCGGCGAGGTCACGGATGGTCACCTCGGCATCGGGGATTGCGGCCTTGATCATCGCCTCGATATCGTGGGCGTCCATGGGCATTCGGGTCTTGCTCCTTGTGTCGGCCTACAGCCTCGGCGTCGAATCGCCTTGCCGGGGTCCGGCCCTGCAGAGCCAAACTTGCCGGCAGGGCCAAACTTAGCGTGAACGGCCTTCTACGTCACGCCTTCAGGCACTATATCCCTGATCCCAACAGGATAAAGGCACGACAAAGTGCCGCGCGTGGCAGATTGATCGAAAAGGCGTGAAATCATGAAGCTTCCAGGCCCCGACCACCCCATCACCATCACCCAAAACCCCCGGCGCGTCCGCGTCACGGCGGGTGATGTCGTGATTGCCGAGAGCGCCAAGGCGCTGACGCTGAAAGAGGCCAAATATCCGGCGGTGCAATATGTGCCGCGCGAGGATGCCAACATGGCGCTGCTGGAGCGCACCGAGCGCACCACCCACTGCCCCTACAAGGGGGACGCCAGCTATTACAGCATCAAGGCCGACGGCAAGACGCTCGATAACGCCATCTGGACCTATGAGACGCCCTTCCCCGCGATGACCGAGATCACTGGCCATCTCGCCTTCTATCCGGACAAGGTGAAGATCGAGGAAGTGGGGTAGTCCACGTTCTGTGCCGTCGTCATGGCCGGGCTTGTCCCGGCCATCCAGGTTCTTGGCAGTCGGAACGAAGACGTGGATGCCCGGGACAAGCCCGGGCACGACGACTGGGCGTGTGGGAGCAGCGCCGCTACGCCCTGAAGATCGTGAGCCCGAGTATCAGCAGCACCAGGAAGATCACGACGAAGACATAGAACAGGAAGCGGGCGACGTCGGCGGAGGCGGCCGAGATGCCGGTGAAGCCGAGCACACCTGCCACGATCGAGATCAGCAGGAAGATCAGCGCCCATTTCAAGATCGTCATCGCCAGCTCCGCGACAGTGGCCACTGCAATCGGCGGCCTTCGCCGGTTTCGGAAACGCTAACCGCGTTGCGCGGAGCTGGTTCCTAGACGCACGACGGAAGGTTGTCGCGGCACAAACTGCCCTTGCTGAATCGGGTTCCCGGCGGCAGAGTCGTGTAGGGACAGAGGCACAACCGGGGCAACCATGAGCACGATCTCACAGTCAGCGACGATTGGCGCCGAAGCGCATGCTGCGCCAAAAAGCAAGACGCGCAACCTGTCGCTCGACCGCGCCCGCACCTTCCTGACGCTGGTGGTGCTGCTGCATCACGCTGTCATCCCCTATACCTATTTCGGTCATACCGACCCGAAGTCCTTCTTCGGCTTCGACATGATCGTGCTCGCTACCGATAGCTTCTTCATGGCGATGTTCTTTTTTCTGTCGGGCTTGTTTGCGTGGTCAGGCATCGCCCGCAAGGGGGCGCCGAGCTATTTGGCAGATCGCCTGCTGCGGCTTGGGCTGCCGTTCGTGATTTGCGCATTCACGATCATTCCGCTCGCCTACTACGCGATCTCGCTCAGGCACAATCCCGAGATCGGCTTCTCGGAGTACTGGTGGAATATGGTCACGAAGGGCCCGTGGCCGAGCGGGCCGATCTGGTTCCTCTGGGTCCTGTTCGCCTTCGACGTGGTTGCCTGCATCCTGCATCGACTGTCACCCAACCTGCTCGATCCGATCAATCGCCTGTCGCTGCACGGCCGCCGCCGGCCGGCGGTGTTCTTCGCGGTCATGCTTGCCGTCACCGCAGCGTTCTATGTTCCCGGGCTGATGTATTTTGGGCCAAGCAGCTGGTTCGAGTTCGGGCCCTTCTCGGTGCAGCACGGGCGCGTGATGCTCTATGCGAGCTACTTCTTTTTCGGTGCCGGCATCGGCGTCGCGAATATGGACCGCGGACTGCTCGCGGCTGACGGCCGGATGGCGAAGGTCAGTTGGGACTGGATGGTCTTGGCGATCGTTCCGTATTGCCTGCTCTGGGTACTGATCTTCATCAAGCGCGAAATACTGGGAAATCCGTCACCGCTGCCGAACTGGTATGAGGGGCTCTATGCTATCTGCTTCGCTGTCTTCAGCGTGGCCATCATGTTTCTCATCCTGGCCTTCTTCCAGAGGTTCAAGCAATCGGGTTCGGCCAGACTACTCGATCCGATGCAGGCGGACGCCTTTGGCATATTTTTGGTGCACTACCCGATCGCGCTTTGGCTGCAATACTGGCTGTTCGACTATGACCTGCCAGCGATCGTCAAGGCGACGATGGGATTCGTGCTGACGGTCGCGTTCAGTTGGGCGCTGACGCGCGCCTTGCGCCAAATCCCCGGGGCAACGAAGGTGCTGTGAGTTTGGGGAGGGCGGCTTACGCCGCCTTCCCGGCCATATAATCCGGCAACCAGCGCTCGTGCGACGTCCGCAGCGTGTCGATCGCAACCGGCGCCTCGCCCGCGATCGCTACCGCATCGCCACCTGTGGTGCCGATCCGCACGCAGGGCACCTCACAGCCGCGCATCTTGGCGAGTACGCGGCCGGCTTCGGTTTCCGGCACGGTGACGAGATAGCGCGCCTGGTCCTCGCCGAACCAGTAGGCCTGCGGCACGAGCGCCGCCGGTGCTGCCAGCAGCTTCGCGCCGATGCCACCCGCCATCGCCATTTCGGCGAGCGCGATCAGCAGGCCACCGTCGGAAAGATCGTGCACGGCGGTTGCAGTGCCCGCATGGATCATGCCGCGCACGCAGTCGCCGTTGCGCTTCTCGGCAGCAAGGTCGACCGGCGGCGGCGCGCCCTCCTCGCGACCGCAGATGTCGCGCAGATAAACGGACTGGCCGAGCCAGCCATGGGTGTCGCCGATCAGGAGGATCGCCTCGCCCTCCGCCTTGAAGGCGAGCGACGAAGACTTGGTGAAATCGTCGAGCAGGCCGACGCCGCCGATCGAGGGCGTCGGCAGGATCGCGCGGCCGTTGGTCTCGTTGTAGAGCGAGACGTTGCCGGAGACGACCGGGAAGTCGAGCGTGCGGCAGGCTTCCGAGATGCCCTTCAGGCAACCGACGAGCTGGCCCATGATCTCAGGGCGCTCGGGATTGCCGAAATTGAGATTGTCGGTGATCGCGAGCGGCTTGCCGCCGACGGCCGTGATGTTGCGCCAGGCCTCCGCCACCGCCTGCATGCCGCCCTGGTAAGGATCGGCTTCGCAATAGCGCGGCGTGACGTCGACGGTAAGCGCCAGGCCCTTCGGCCCGTCCTGCACGCGCACGACCGCGGCGTCGCCGCCGGGGCGCTGCATGGTGTTACCGAGGATGACGTGGTCGTACTGCTCCCAGACCCAGCGCTTGCTGCACATGTCGGGCGTGCCGATCAGCTTCTCCAGCGCCGCACCGAGCGCCATCGGCGCCGGCACTTCGCGCGCATGCACGATCGGCAGCGCGGCGGAGGGAACATGCGGACGGTCGTAGAGCGGCGCCTCGTCGCCGAGCTCCTTGATCGGCAGATCGGCCATGACGTCGCCGCCATGCTTGACCACGAAGCGCTTGCTCGGCGTGGTGTAGCCGACGACGGCAAAGTCGAGGCCCCATTTCCTGAAGATCGCCTCGGCTTCCTGTTCCTTCTCGGGCTTGAGCACCATGAGCATGCGCTCCTGGCTCTCCGAGAGCATCATCTCGTAGGCGCTCATGCCGGTCTCGCGGGTCGGCACGGCGTCGAGATCGAGGTCGACGCCGAGGTCGCCCTTGGCACCCATCTCGACCGCCGAGCAGGTCAGGCCCGCCGCACCCATGTCCTGGATCGCGATGACGCAGCCCTTCTCCATGATCTCGAGGCAGGCCTCGAGCAGAAGTTTCTCGGCGAAGGGATCGCCGACCTGCACCGTCGGGCGCTTCTCCTCGGACTTGTCGTCGAACTCGGCCGACGCCATCGAGGCGCCGTGGATGCCGTCGCGGCCCGTTTTGGAGCCGAGATACACGATCGGCATGTTCACGCCGGAGGCGGCCGCATAGAAGATCTTGTCGGCATCGGCGAGACCGACCGCCATCGCGTTGACGAGGATGTTGCCATCATAACGCGTGTGGAAACGCACCTGGCCGCCGACCGTGGGCACGCCGAAGGAATTGCCGTAGCCGCCGACACCGGCAACGACGCCGGACACGAGATGCCGGGTCTTGGCGTGCTCGGGCGCGCCGAAGCTTAGCGCGTTGAGGCAGGCGATCGGGCGCGCGCCCATGGTGAAGACGTCGCGCAAAATGCCGCCGACGCCGGTGGTCGCGCCTTGATAGGGCTCGATGTAGCTCGGGTGGTTGTGGCTCTCCATCTTGAAGACCACGGCCTGGCCATCGCCGATGTCGATCACGCCGGCGTTCTCGCCGGGCCCCTGAATCACCCAGGGCGCCTTGGTCGGCAGGCCCTTCAGATGGATGCGCGAGGATTTGTACGAGCAGTGCTCGTTCCACATTGCCGAGAAAATGCCGAGCTCGGTGAAGGTCGGCTCCCGCCCGATCAGCTTCAGGATGCGCTCATACTCGTCGGGCTTGAGCCCGTGGGCCGCGACCAGTTCGGGGGTGATCTTGGGTTCGTTCTTCATGGATTTTGGGCTTTCGGCGGGCGTTTGGCCGTTCTTAGGAACATCGGGGCCTCACGAAAAGCCCTTTATGACGCATTTTCCCGCTGTCCCACGTTTTGCAAGGAGGGTCGGCGGGAACGGGAATTGCAAGGCGCTGACGGATCGGATTTAAGGGCTAAAGACCCGCAATTGAAGGCCCATTTCCTTGCACGAATTGACCAAAGTGACCCCGTCCCGCCGTCCCGACCTGCACGTCGCGATCGAGGGCGAGTTCAGAGGGTGGCGGACCTGGATTCGCGACAGTTTTGAGAGCCATATCGGGCCGTTCTGGCACAAGATCGACGACGACGGCAGCATTCGCTGCGCCTTCCGGGTCGAGAAAAAGCACCTCAACGGCTCCGGAAATGTCCACGGCGGCTGCTTCATGGCCTTCGCGGACTATTGCCTGTTCGCAATCGCCACCCACGAGCTGGATGGCCCGGCCGTGACCACCAATTTCGCCTGCGATTTCCTCGACGCGGCGCGCGAGGGCGAGCTGGTCGAATGCACAGGCGAAGTGTCCCGGGCCGGCGGCTCCCTGATCTTCCTGCGCGGCAAGCTGAGCTCAGCCGACCGGCCGCTGTTCACGTTCTCCGGCACGATCAAACGCGTGAAGCGGAAGCCGGCACTGCAGGCAAACGCATAGCGCCGCACTTTTCATTTTCGCACCGCTAGCGCGAACCTCTACTGCTTGCCCTCGTCGGCCAGCATCTTCCGGTATTTCTCTACGTCGCGCGTCACGAGCTTTTGCAGCACCTCGGGCGTGTGCTCGTCGGGATCGGGCGCGACGGTCGACAGCTCGGCAAAACGCTTCTTCACCGCGTCGGTTTCCACGGCCGCGCGCGCAGCCGCGTTCAGCCTGGCGATGATGGTCGGCGGCGTGCCCTTGGGCGCGAACAGGCCGTTCCAGCCCTGCGCCTCGAATTCGGGCAGGCCGGCTTCGGCTGATGTCGGCAGATCGGGCAGCGTCGCGAGCCGCACCGTCGAGCCGACCACGAGCCCTTTCACCAGCTTTTCGTTGATCGACTGCGAGACCGAGGCCGCTGCGTCACAGACGCCGTCGATCTGGCTGCCGATCGCATCGGTCAGCGCGGGCGACGCGCCGCGATAGCCGACCAGCGTCGCGTCGATCCCGGCGGCCGTCACGAAACTCTTGCAGATGAGGTAGTTCGACGAGCCGACGCCGGCATGGCCGAGATTGATCTTGCCCGGGTTGGCCTTGGCGTAGGCGATGAACTCCTTCAGATCTTTCGCCGGAAAATCCTTGCGTAGCGCGATGATGCCGAAGGTCTTGGCCACCATGCCGATCGGCGCAAAAGACTCCGGCGTGAACGGCAGCTTGGGATAGATCGTGTAGGTCGCGGCATTGGTGCCGGCATTGCCGATCGCGATGGTGTAACCATCAGGCTCGGCACGCGAAGCGCGTGCCAGCGCGGTCGAGCCGCCGGCCCCCGCAACGTTCTCGATCACGATGGACTGGCCGAGCGCCACGCCCATCTGTTCGGCCACCGTGCGCGCGATCACGTCCGAGGTGCCGCCGGCCGCGAACGGCACGATCATGGTGATCGGATGTTTTGGAAAATCCTGCGCGAACGCAGCCGTCGCGAACAAGAGCACCGCGAACGCGGCGAGTGCACGCTTCACCACGAAGGAAATCACGCGGCCTTTTCCAGATGCGCAGTGAGACCTGCGAACAGGCCGCGGCCATCGGTGCAGCCCATGATGTCTTCGACGTGGTTTTCCGGGTGCGGCATCATGCCGAGCACGTTGCCCTTGTCGTTGACGAGGCCGGCGATGGAATGCGCCGCGCCGTTGATGTTGTGGTTCTCGTCGACCGCACCGTCGGCCGAGCAGTAGCGATAGAGCACCCGCCCCTCGCCCTCGATGCGCTTGACGGTCTCTTCGTCCGCCTCGTAATTGCCCTCGCCGTGCGCGACCGGCACGCGGATAACCTGGCCGGCATTGTAGCCGCGGGTGAACGGCGTATCTGAGCGCTCGACGCGCAGATGCACGTCCTTGCAGATGAATTTCAGCCGAGCATTGCGCATCAGCACGCCCGGCAGCAGGCCGGATTCGCAGAGGATCTGGAAACCGTTGCAGACGCCGAGCACGAGCCCGCCCTTGGCCGCATAGTCGCGCACCGCATCCATCACCGGCGCCCGCGCCGCAATCGCACCACAGCGCAGATAATCGCCGTAGGAGAAGCCGCCGGGCACGACCACGAGATCGGTGCCATCAGGCAGCGACGTCTCGGCGTGCCACACCATCGCAGGCTCGTGGCCCGAGATCAGCCTCAGCGCGCGCGCCATGTCGCGCTCGCGGTTGATTCCGGGAAAGACGAGGATGGCGGCTTTCATGATTCAGGTTCCAACGAGGGTGGGAATCGGGTTGGCCCGCGGGCCAAATCGTGAAGAGACATAGCCATTTGACGGGGATTTTACCAGTGCTAGCCTCGCCGGACGGCCTTGTGCACAGGCCATGACCACGGCGCGTCTGCCCAAGTATTTTGCCCGGGATTGAAGCCATGAATGTCCCGTCACTGCCCACATCCGAGTCCGAACCGGTCTCCGCAGAGGGCGTCGTCGCCGCCGGCGCCTATGTCGATGGCCGGCGCGTCGCCAACATCGCCATCAGCGAGGCGTCGAGCTGGCGGGCCAAGCCCGGCCATGTGGTCTGGATCGGGCTGCACGAGCCCGACATGGCGCTGCTCGGCGCGGTGCAGAAGCCAATTCGACCTGCACGAGCTCGCCATCGAGGACGCCAACAACGCCCATCAGCGGCCCAAGATCGAGCAATATGGCGAGGCCCTGTTCATCGTCGCGCGCACGGCGCAATTGATCGAGGGCCGGATCGCCTTCGGCGAGACCCACATCTTCATCGGCGACGGTTATCTCGTGACGGTCCGTCACGGCGCCTCGACCTCCTACACGGCGGTGCGCGAACGCTGCGAGAGCTGTCCGCGGGCGCTGGCGCGAGGCGAGGACTATATCCTCTATGCGATCCTCGATTTCATCGTCGACAACTACTCCCCTGTGCTCGAGAGCATTCACGAGGAGGTCGAGGAGATCGAGGACTACGTGCTCTCGAACGCGATCACCAAGGCGCAGATCGAACGGCTGTACATGCTGCGCCGCGACCTGTTGCGGCTGCGCAATGCCGTCGGGCCCCTGGTCGAAGTCTGCCGCCGGCTGGAGCATGACGAGCTGTCGATGGTGCGCCCGGCGATGCAGACCCTGTTCCGCGACGTCACCGACCACGTCCGCAACATCCAGGAGCGCATCGATTCCATGCGCGAGGTGCTGGCCTTCGCTTTTGAGGCGAGCCTGCTGGTCGGCCAGGCGCAGGAGACGGCGGTGTCGAAGAAGCTCGCCTCCTGGCTTGCGATCCTGGCCGTCCCGACCGCAGTCGCCGGCATCTATGGGATGAACTTCAAGTACATCCCGGAGCTACAGCTGGAATACGGCTACTTCATCGTGTTGGGATTGATGGCGCTCGCCTGCCTCGGATTGTACTGGCGCTTCCACCGCGCCGGCTGGCTCTGACGCCAGCGCCTGCGCGCCGACGTCAGACGATCTCGACCCGATAGTTCTCGATCACGGTGTTGGCGAGTAGCTTGTCGGCAGCGTCCTTCAGCGCGGCTTCCGCCTTGGCCTTGTCGGCGCCGGCGAGCTCGATGTCGAACACCTTGCCCTGCCGCACGCTGGCGACGCCATCGACGCCGAGCGATTTCAGCGCCCCTTCGATGGCCTTGCCCTGCGGATCGAGGATACCCGTCTTCAAGGTAACGGTGACACGTGCCTTCACGTCGAAAACCCCTTAGCTCTTCACCAGCACCGGGCCTGAGCCCTGCGGACGCTCGTTCTCCATGAGGATGCCGAGGCGCTTGGCGACTTCGGTATAGGCCTCGAGCAGGCCGCCGAGATCCCTGCGGAAACGGTCCTTGTCGAGCTTCTCGTTCGACTTGATGTCCCACAGACGGCAGCTATCCGGCGAGATCTCGTCGGCGACGATGATGCGCATCATCTCGTTCTCGAACAACCGGCCGCATTCCATCTTGAAGTCGACGAGGCGGATGCCGATGCCGAGGAAGAGGCCGGTGAGGAAGTCGTTGACGCGGATGGCGAGCGCCATGATGTCGTCGATCTCCTGCGGCGTGGCCCAGCCGAAGGCAGTGATGTGCTCTTCCGACACCATGGGGTCGTTGAGCTGGTCGTTCTTGTAATAGAATTCGATGATCGAACGGGGCAGCTGGGTGCCCTCCTCGATGCCGAGGCGCTGCGACAGCGAGCCGGCGGCAACGTTCCGCACCACCACCTCGAGCGGCACGATCTCGACCTCGCGAATCAACTGCTCGCGCATGTTGAGGCGGCGGATGAAGTGGGTCGGCACCCCGATGTCGTTGAGGTGCTGAAACAGGTACTCCGAGATCCGGTTGTTGAGGACACCCTTGCCCTCGATCACCTGATGCTTCTTCGCATTGAACGCGGTGGCGTCATCCTTGAAGTGCTGGATCAGGGTACCAGGCTCCGGACCTTCATAGAGAACCTTTGCCTTGCCTTCATAAATGCGACGCCGACGGCTCATTGGGATGTACCGTGTTTTGTTGAAATCCATGTGTTTGGTGTGCTCCGGTTACCAGGTTACGACCCACAGCGGAGCTGCCGTGAACGGCCTGGAACCCCATCCGAATCCTTGGAAACAGAACGGGAACCAAGCCTTTAGGCAACCTATCCGATTGGCTGTCCCAGCACAATCGATCCGGCCCGTCCGACGCTGACTTATACCACCTTGCCTGCGGCTTTACGGCTCGTTGTTTCACCGATTCCTGCCCCCTATGTAGGCATGCGCAGGGCCCCTCGCAACGAGGGCGCCTCGTCCGGCGAGCTTAAGGAATTGGAAGACGCATGAGCGAATTCAACAAGCGCGAGGAAGGCTTTGAGAAGAAGTTTGCCCTCGACGAGGAGCAGAAATTCAGGGCGGAAGCCCGCCGTAACCGGCTGCTGGGGCTGTGGGCGGCCGAAAAGCTCGGAATATCAGGCGAAGCCGCTGCCGCGTATGCCAAGGAGGTGGTCGCGGCCGATTTCGAGGAGGCCGGCGACGGCGACGTCCTGCGCAAGGTCATGGCCGATTTCGCCGCCGGGAACGTCGCCGTCACCGAGCAGGCGATTCGCGCCAAGATGAGTGAGCTGATTGCGGTCGCGGCCACCGAGTGAAGGCTGGAAAATAGGCCCGCTGGGAGCGGCGAATGGCGAGGTAAACCCCGTTGGCCGCTCGCTCCATAACAGCTTGCGGCGAGCCCCGGGCAATGCCAAATGAGCGGCATGTCCCAGGATCACGCCCAAGATCACATCTCCAACGTCCTCGCCCAACGCTATGCCTCGCCCGCGATGCGCGCCATCTGGAGCGGCGAAGGCAAGGTTCGCCTCGAACGCGACTACTGGATCGCCGTGCTGAAAGGCCAGCGCGATCTCGGCATTCCCGTGCCCGATGGCGTGATCGAGGCTTACGAGCGCGTCAAGGACCAGGTCGACCTGGCCTCTATCATGCGGCGCGAGCGCATCACCCGCCACGACGTGAAGGCGCGGATCGAGGAGTTCTGCGAACTGGCCGGTCATGAGCACCTGCACAAGGGCATGACCAGCCGCGACCTCACCGAGAACGTGGAGCAGCTGCAGGTCTACCGCGGGCTGCAGCTCATCGAGACCAAGAGCATCGCCGCGCTCATTCGCTTTGCCGGGCATGCCAAGCAATTGCGCGACATGCCGTTCACGGCGCGCACGCACAACGTGGCCGCGCAGGTCACGACGCTCGGCAAGCGCATCGCGATGTTCGGCGAGGAGATGCTGATTGGGCATCAGAGCCTGGTCAACGTGCTCGACACCTATCCCGCACGCGGCCTGAAGGGCGCGGTCGGCACCCGGCTCGACCAGATCACGCTATTCAACGGCGATGCCGGCAAGGCCCGCGCGCTCGAGCAGCGCATTCTCGTCCACCTCGGCCTGCCCAGGAGTTTTGATGCGGTCGGCCAGGTCTATCCGCGCAGCCTCGACTTTCGCGCGGTCAGCGTGCTCGTCGAGCTCGCCAGCGGTCCCGGCAATTTCGCGAAGACCATTCGCCTCATGGCGGGCCACGAGCTCGCCAGCGAAGGTTTTGCCAAAGGCCAGGTCGGCTCGTCCGCGATGCCGCACAAGATGAACAGCCGCTCCTGCGAGCGCATCAACGGCCTGCATGTCGTGCTGAAGGGCTATCTCGCCATGGCCGCCGGCCTCGCCGGCGATCAATGGAACGAGGGCGACGTCTCCTGCTCGGTCGTCCGCCGCGTCATGCTGCCCGACGCCTTCCTCGCCATGGATGGCCTGCTCGAGACCCTGCTCTCCGTGCTCGACCAGATGGAAGTGTTCGACGCCGTCGTCGCGACCGAGCTCAACCGCTATCTGCCCTTCCTGCTGACCACCACGGTCATGATGGAAGCGGTGAAGAAGGGGGCCGGCCGCGAAGGCGCACACGAGGCGATCAAGGAGCACGCGGTTGCGGCCATCCGCGACCTGCGCACCGGCACGATCGTGCAGAACGACCTGCTGCAGCGCCTTGCCGCCGATCAGCGCCTCGGCTTGAGCGAAGCCGAGCTGCAGCGCGTGCTCGATCACGGCCGCGCCAATTCCGGCGATGCCGGCGCCCAGGTCGACTACTTCGCCGAGCAGGTTGACGCGCTGGCGAAGGCAAAGCCTGAAGCGGCCAAGTACACGCCGGGCGCGATCCTGTAGCGAATGGTGAGTGGCGAATAGCGAGTGGAAGATTCCATTCGCTACTCGCAATTCGCCATTCGCCCTCTATTCCTCCTTGAAGCCATATTCCGGCACATTGCCGCTGGCGCCGTAGTATTTGTACGGCAGGAACTTGCCCGACATCGTGATCTTGACGCGGTCGCCCTTCGGGTTCGCCACGCGCTCCATCACCATGTCGAAGTCGATCGCCGACATGATGCCGTCGCCGTACTCCTCCTCGATCAGCGCCTTCCACGCCGGCCCGTTCACCATGACCAGTTCGTAGAAACGATAGATCAAGGGATCGGTCGGCGGCATCGGCATGCCGCGCATCGGCGTCTCGTTGAGCATGGTGGTCTCGGACTTCGACAGGCCGAACAGTTCAGCGGCGTTCGCGGCTTGCGGCTTTGTCAATTTCATCTGGCCGAGGATCGCGCCTGTTATCAGCACCTCGGAATAGCCGCCGATCTTCTCGCAGATGTATTTCCAGCTCCAGCCCTTCTCGCGCTTGATGTCGAGCAGCTTTTCGGTGAGGTCTTCGCGTTTCATGTCAGGGTCTCCTTCTTAGGCAGTCAGTCCGGGACTGGTCCCGGGGGTCCGTGTCTGTTGTTGCTCATCGCTCGCCGCGATCGTCAGTCCGGGCTTGCCGATCTGCACCACCGGCACGTTGCGCGGATCGTGATCGGGCTTCTCGGTCGTAAAGGTCCTGCTGCGCGTCACCAGGAAGTCGATGATGTGGTTGCGCAGCGCATAGTAGAGCGGATGGCGGTGGAGGTCGGTGCGGCCGCGATCCTTCGGCAAGGGGTTTTCGACCACTTCCGCCAGCACCGCGCCCGGACCGTTGGTCATCAGGAAGATCTTGTCGGCGAGATAGATCGCCTCGTCGACGTCATGGGTGATCATGAACGCGGTCTGCCCGGTCTCCAGGCAAATCCGCCGCACCTCGTCCTGGAGCGTTCCGCGCGTCAGCGCGTCGAGCGCCGAGAACGGCTCGTCCATCAGCATCATCTTCGGCGTGATCGACAGCGCACGCGCGATGCCGACGCGCTGCTTCATGCCGCCTGACAGCTCCGACGGGCGCTTGTGCTCGGAACCGGTCAGGCCGACGAGATCGATGAAGGTCTGCGCATGCGCCTTGACCCTGGCGCGATCCCAGCGCCGCCATTTCGAGCTCACGGCATAGGCGACGTTGCCGAGCACCGTGCGCCAGGGCAGCAGCGCATGGCTCTGGAAGATCACGGCGCGGTCGAGGCTGGTGCCCGAAATCGCCTGGCCGTCGACGATGACGGCGCCTTCGCTCGGCGCATCGAGGCCGGCGAGGACGTTGAGCACTGTGGTCTTGCCGCAGCCGGAATGGCCGATCACGCAAGCGAACTCGCCGCGCGGCATCGACAGCCAGAGGTTCTCGAACACGGTGGTCGTAGCCCCACCCGCGCCCGGATAGCGCTTGGCGATGCCTTCGATGGAGATGAACTTGTCGGTCATGGCCCTACTCCGGAAACGTGACCATGCGCGTGAAGCGCGCGAGGATCTGGTCGAGCAGCATGCCGATGATCCCGATCAGCAGGATCGCGATGATGACGTTGGTGATCGAGAGGTTGTTCCACTCGTTCCAGACGAAGTAGCCGATGCCGGTGCCGCCGACCAGCATTTCGGCGGCGACGATCACGAGCCAGGCGATGCCGATCGAGATCCGCATGCCGGTCAGGATCGTCGGTGCCGCCGCCGGCAGGATCACGGTGAAGGCGCGCCTGAAGGTGCCGACTTCCAACGTGCGCGCGACGTTGATCCACTCCTTGCGCACACCCGCAACGCCGAACACGGTGTTGAGCAGCATCGGCCAGATCGAGCAGATGAAGATCACGAAGATCGCGGAGATCGAGGAATCCTTGATGGTGTAGAGCGCGAGCGGCATCCAGGCCAGCGGCGAGATCGGCTTCAACACCTGGATGAAGGGATCGAGCGCCTTGCTGAGCAGCGGCGACATGCCGATCAGGAAGCCGAGCGGAATGGCGACGAGCACGGCCAGGAGATAGCCGGTGCCGACGCGCGCGATCGAATAGCCGAGCTGGATACCGAGCCCCTTGTCGTTCGGCCCGTTGTCGTAGAACGGCCGCTTCAGATGCTCCCAGAGCTGGGCGCCAACGTCGACTGGCCCGGGCATCGCGGATTTGCCCTGTGTCGCCATGAGGCCCATCAGCTTGGCGTATTCCGGGTTCATCGCTGCGGTGGTGCCGGTCGAGCGCGTGGCGAGATGCCAGATGCCGAGGAACGCAGCGAGCAGCACGATTGAGACAACGCCGGCGCGCAGGCGAAGGGAGGATGTGGTCATCTCGCACTCCGCCGTGCCCCGGGCGCGGTGCGGCGCGAAGTGACGCGCCGCAGAACCGGGACCCATGCGGCTTCACTGGGTCCCGGCTCAGCGATGCACCACTGTGTGCTGCATCGCGTCCGGGACACGAGAGCGACGCCCCTCACGACGCCTTCCTGATCTTGAAGCTAGCGACATAATCCTCCGGCTTCGCCGGATCGAACGTCTTGCCCATCACCGCAAACGATTTGTAGCTGCCGGCGGGCGGCGTGAGGCCCATCTCGATCATCAGCTTCTTGGTGTCGGTGGCCAGATACACCTGCTCGGCGACCGCCTTGTAGTCGACATCGCCCTTGATCTGGCCCCAGCGCTTCATCTGCGTCAGCATCCACACCGCAAATGACTGCCACGGGAACGGATCGAAATCGACGCGCTTGGCATCGGTCTTCACGCCACCGAGGCCGTCGGCATAGGTGCCGGTCAGGACCTGCTCCAGCACCGTGACCGGCGCGTTGATGTAGTTGGCGGGCGCGATGGCTTCGGCGATCTGCTTGCGGTTCTCCGCCTTCGACGCGTAGGCGGTGGCATCGACGATGGCGCGGGTCAGCGCGGCAAAGCTGTTCGGCGCCGTCGTGATGAACTCGCGGCTGGCGGCGAAGCTGCAGCAGGGATGGCCGTCCCAGATCTCCTTCGACAGCAGGTGCATGAAGCCGACGCCGTCATAGATCGCGCGCTGGCAGACGTTGTCGGGCGCAAGGAACCCGTCGATGTTGTCCGCGCGCAGGTTCGCCACCATTTCCGGCGGCGGCACCGAGCGCAGTTGCACGTCGGTATCGGGATCGAGGCCATGCTCGGCGAGATAGTAGCGCAGCAGGTAATTGTGCATGGAGTAGTCGAAGGGGATGGCGAACTTCATGCCCTTCCAGTCCTTCGGGTCGCGCTTGTCCTTGTGCTTGGTCGCCAGCACGATGCCCTGCCCGTTGATGTTCTCGATCGCGGGGACGGCGAAGGGAATTGCGTTGGCACCCAAGCCCAGCGAGATCGCGATCGGCATCGGTGCCAGCATGTGGGCGGCGTCGTATTCCTTGTTGATGGTCTTGTCGCGGATCACCGCCCAGCCGGCGGTCTTGACCACATCGACGTTGAGGCCGTGCTTGGCATAGAAGCCAAGGGGAGCAGCCATGATGATCGGCGTAGCACAGGTGATCGGGATGAAGCCGACCTTGAGGTCCTTCTTCTCGGGCGTGCCGGCCTGCGCAAAGACCTCGGTCGCCGTCTTCAGCGGGAAGAATTGCGACAACGCGGCAAGTGCGGTCGAGGCCCCGACCGATTTCAGGAAGGCGCGCCGCGCCACATCCTGCGGAAACATCGCGCGCATCACGGCGGAGGCGACGACGCCTTCGTAACGTCTCTCCTCGCTCTCCGTCGGCTCGCAGCGCAGCGCCAGCGAGGCCTGATCATGCTCGGCGGCCGAACCGTGCTGGCCACAGGCACAGCCGGCCCGGAGGTTGCGATCGGGATCAAACGGATTGTCGAAAGTGGACATCGGACCTCCTGCGCGTCATTGCAGGATCAATTACGCAAGGCGCGTGCCACCGCTGTCGCTCGGGCCACCGCCTTGATGACACAGGGATTTCGCTCGCGGTTGGTCGCTACGAAAACTCGTGATATACGAAAACTCGTAATCAAATAACGAGATTTCGTAATGGCAACGACGCCAGCGCATGGCCGCGACGAAGCGGCCCAAAACCTCGATCTGCGTGCCGCAGCCTTCGAATCGTCCGTCGAGGCAACGCTGCTGGTCGATCCCTATGGCGACCAGATCATCGATGCCAATCCGGCCGCCTGCGCCCTGCTCGGCTACGACCGCGCTTTGCTGCGGCAAACCCGGGCCAGCACGCTACATGCGGGCCAGCTTCCGGCGCTGACCGTGTTCACCCAGGCGGTGCTGCACAAGGGCGCGTACTGGACCACCGCACTGACCCCGCGTCACGCCACGGGTCAGGAGCTCCGGCTGGAATATTCCGGCTGCCTCGTCAGCCATGATGACCGTATCCTGCTGCTGTTCACCCTCAACGATCTCGAAGCGCGCCGGCGGCGCAACGTGGACGCCGCCGCCGAAGACCACATGCGCAGCGGCATTGCGAGCTGGCAGCGGGTCGAGCGCGTCTTCCAGGACATCGAGCGCGAGAACCAGCTGATCCTGCGCGCCGCCGGCGAAGGCATCTATGGCGTCAATGCCGAAGGCAAGACCACCTTCGTCAACCCGGCGGCCGAGCGGATGCTCGGCTGGACCGCCGACGAGCTGGTCGGCAAGGAGATCCACCCGATCGTGCACCATACCCACCACGATGGCCGGCACTATCACAACCATGACTGCCCGATCTACGCGGCGTTCCGCGATGGCGCCGTGCACCAGGTGGACGGCGAGGTGTTCTGGCGCAAGGACGGCTCGCCGGCCTGGGTCGAATACACCTCGACCCCGATCCGGGACCGCGGCGTGGTGGTCGGCGCTGTCGTGGTATTTCGCGACGTCAGCCAGCGGCGCGAAGCCGACGAGAAGCTGCACGCCGCGCTCACCGAGGTCGATCGCCTGCGCGAGCGGCTCGAGCTGGAAAATGCCTATCTTCAGGAGGAAATCCGCATCGAGACCAATCCCCGCGGCATCATCGGTCGAAGCGAGGTGGTCCAGCAGACGCTGCGCCAGGTCAAGCTGGTGGCGCCGACCACGGCTGCCGTGATGATCACCGGCGAATCCGGCACCGGCAAGGAGCTGATCGCGCGCGCCATCCATGAGGATTCCACCCGCAGCGACCGGCCGCTGATCCGCGTCAACTGCGCCGCGATCCCGCGCGAATTGTTCGAGAGCGAGTTTTTCGGCCACGTCCGCGGCGCCTTCACCGGCGCAACCCGCGACCGCATCGGCCGCTTCGAGCTTGCCGATGGCGGTACGCTGTTTCTCGACGAGGTCGGCGAGATCCCGCTCGAATTGCAAGGCAAGCTGCTGCGAGTGTTGCAGGAAGGCAATTTCGAGCGCGTCGGCCAGGAACGCACGCGCACCGTGGACGTCCGCGTGATCGCCGCGACCAATCGTGACTTGAAGCAGGAGGTGCAACGCGGCCGTTTCCGCGAGGACCTCTATTTCCGCCTCAACGTATTCCCGATCGAGACCGTGCCGCTGCGCGAGCGGCGCGAGGACATTCCCCTGCTCGCCCAGCACTTCCTGACGCGCGAGAGCAAGGCGCTGAAATCCAATTTGCGCTTGTCGGAGGGCGATGCAAGGCGCCTGACCCGCTACGACTGGCCCGGCAACGTCCGCGAATTGCAGAACGTGATCGAGCGCGCCGCGATCCTGTCGCAGAACGGACGCCTGCGCATCGACCTGCCCGATCCTTCCGGCGCACCGCCCACGCCCGGTGCGGCGCGCCAGAAGACCGATGCCCGGCCGGCGGTCATGACCTCCTCGGAGATGCGCGACCACGAGCGCACCAATATCCTCGCCGCGCTCGAAGCCTGCGCCGGAAAAGTCTTCGGCTCCGGCGGCGCGGCCGAGCTGCTCGACCTCAAGCCGACCACGCTGGCCTCGCGGATCAAGGCGCTGGGGATCGCGCCTCGTCCGCGTGCGGGCTTGAACGGCTAGAGAATGGTGAGACTGGAGCCGGACGATGCGTCGAGGTTCACCTCTCCTTATGGGAGAAACGGTACTGAGTGTGGCTAGATAGCTGGAGTGCGTCGGATTGAGCGAGATGCACGTTGATGCGCCCTCGCCCCTTGTGGGAGAGGCAGCGACGCTGGTAGACCCAGGCTCACTTGGGTGAGGGGTCTGTCTCCGCGAGTCCGACGCCAATCGGAATCGCGGAAAGAGACCCCTCATCCGGCGCTCCGCGCCACCTTCTCCCACAAGCGGAGAAGGGGACCGAGCGCGCGGCAGGCACACGCTCACGCCGCCTTGGTCGTGACCTCCGCTGCAATCGGCAGGCCCTGCTCGATCGGCAGCGACGGATCGCGCGACCATTCGTTCCAGGAGCCGAAATACATCCGTACGTCCTTCACGCCGGCGTTCTTGAGCGCCAGGAACGTGTTCGAGGCGCGGGCGCCCTTGAAGCAATAGAGATAGACCGGCGTCGTCTGCGCGATGCCGACGGTGGCGCATTCCGCCAGAATCTCGTCCTTGGACTTGAAGCGCGGTCCCTCGGCGGTCGGCTTCATCATGCGGTACCATTCCAGCCAGACAGCGCCGGGAATGCGGCCCTTGCGCGGGCAGAAATCCTTGCCGTAGGGCGAGGAGCTGTCGCCGATCCACTCGTCGACGTCACGCACGTCCAGGATGGCGATGCCGGGCTTCCCGACGGCGCCAAGCATGGTCTTCGCGTCGATCAGGATCTCGCCAGCTTCCGGTACGATCGAGAACGAGGCTTTCGCCGGCGTCGGCACATCCTTCGTCACCGGGAAGCCCGCGGCCGACCACGCGTCGAAGCCGCCATGCAGCACCTTCACTTTGGGATAGCCGAGCATGGTGAGAAGATAATAGCCGCGACAGGACTGGCCGAAGCCGGAGTTCATCGACTGCTCGTAGATGACCGCCGTCTCTTTGCCGGACAAACCGGCAGCTCCGAAGGCGTCGGCGAATTTCGTCTTCAGCTCGGCCATGCCTTCAGGGGTCGAGGTCGCAAGAAACGTGAAGATCTCATGTACATTGACGGCGTTGGGAAGATGCCCGGCGGCATAGGCGTCGGGATTGCGCGTGTCGACGATGACACACGGCTCTAGCTTCAAGAGATCGGCAAGTTCGACGGCACTCATCAGAACGTCAGTCATGGTAGCCTCTCCGTTGAGGTTCAGTGGACGTGGGGGTGGACTCGTGAGACTCAGGAATCGGCGAGCATCTTGCGCAGCTGCTTGGTGGCAGGCGTGACGATCGCGACGAAATAGGCCTCGCGCAGGCGCCGCTGCGCGCGGTGGCTCTTGAGGTAGCCGCGCGCGCCACAATGCAGCATCGCGGCATGCGCAGCCGCGACACTGGCGTCGCCCGCGCGCAAGCGCAGCGCGATCACCTTGCGCCAGTAGGTCTCCTCCTCGTTGTAGGGATCGCGCGCCAGCGCCATGGTCTCCGCCTCGAGCTCGGCGGCGAGCTCGCCGAACTGCACCGGCTGCTGCGGCAGATAGCGGTTGATGTGGCCGAGCGGGCCACCGACCTCGTCCATGATCTTGATGCAGTCCCTGATGAGGCCGAGCGCCATGCCGGCCTGGAGCAAAATGAAGCCGGCGCGGATCTTCTTCACGAAAGGCGCGGCGGGATCGGCGAGGATCAGCTCGTCCGGCACGAAGACGTCGCGGAACTGCACGCCATAGGTGCCGGTGCCGTCCATCGCGAGAAACGGCTTGCACGGCGTCAGCGTGATCGCAGGATCGGAGCAGTCCGCCAAAAACATCACCTGGCCCGGCTCGCCACTTGCGATGCCCGGCTCGCCCTCGCGCTCGAAGATGGTCCCGAAATAATGATCGGGGCCGAGATTGGAGACCCAAGGCAGCGCGCCGCGCACGATATAGCCGCCATCGACCTTGCGCCCTTTCAGCTTCAATCTCTCGATGCCGAAAAAGCTCTTCATCGGATTGGAGAGCCCGGTGCCGCCGAGCACGCGGCCGGTGGAGAAGCCGTCGCCAAAACGTTTTGCCAGCTTCAGATTGGTCGAGTTGCCGGCGTACCAGACCAGCGTGTTCTGGCACCAGGCCATGAACGCCGTGGCACCGCAGACCTCGCCGATCGCCGCCATCGCCTGGATCGCGCAGCGCAAGTCCGCAGGTCCCTCGGGGGGCATGTGACTGCCCCATGCGCCGACCTCGCCGAATTTGCGCATCACGTCGGCCGGATAGACCGAACCGTCGTCGATACCCATGGCGAGCGGGGCGAGCTGCTCGCGCGCAATCCGCGCCACCTCGCCTGCAATGGAAGGTGCGGGCTGATCCGAAGCTTCGACCCGCGATAGTGCCAGTGAACCCATGATCGTCTCCCGCACCTGATGTCCTGTTGCCGTCGGCTAAAGACCGACCTCGAGATTGACCGGGCGGGTGAAGGTGTTGGCGACCGGCGACCATTTCTTCACATGGGCCACCAGGGCGTTGATCTCCTCCTGCGCGATGCCCTCGCACGCCATGTCGACCTTGACGCGGACATCAGTGAAGCCGACTGGCTTGTCGGAGACATCGCCGGTGCCCCACACTGCGGTGATATTGAGGTCGCCCTCGAGCTCGAGCTCGAGCTTGTTGACGATCCAGCCACGATGCACGGCATTGGCGTGCAGGCCGACAGCGAGGCAGGAGCCGAGCGCGGCGAGCGAGGCTTCCGACGGATTGGGCGCGGTGTCGTCACCCAAAAGGCCCGGCGGCTCGTCGACGATATAGGGCGGCAGATTGCGGATATAGTTGGCGTGGCGGAATTTTCCTTCCGCGACCGTCTTGCACTTCAAGGTCTTGACGACCTTTGGATTGGCCTTGCCGCTCGCAATCAATTGCTCGAGGCCATTCTTGTCGATGGGCGCGAGGCACCCCGTCAGCACTGTCTTCTGAACGACGGCAGTCATCATCTTCTCCCTGGCAGAAGTGGAAATCGGCAGGATACCGAACGGTCTGTTTCCTTGCATGGAGCGTGCCACAGCTGGGCCAAACCGAAACGCGAAGCATTGGAGCCGCTTAGCCGACGCTGCCCGTGGATTGATCAGCCGCCCTTTGCTTAAAGGCGATGCAGATGAGCTTTCCCGTGCGAATCTTTTCAGCGCGGAACAGATGCGCCTTGCTGACGCGGCGTCGCTGCAGGTAAGTTTGGACTCATGGCCAAGTCCTTACTCAACAAGACGTCCTCGAAGAAGACCTCGCCTCACGCCGGCGCGGGCGAAGACGAATCAGCGCGCGGGCGGCTGCTCAGCGCCGCGACGCATCTGTTCTGCAAGAACGGAATCAACGCCACCGGCATCGATGCGATCATCGAGGAAGCTGGCACGGCGAAGACCACGCTCTACAAGCTGTTCGGCTCGAAAACCAATCTCGTCAACGCGGTGCTGGAGAGCGAAGGCAAGCAGTGGCGCGAATGGTTCATCGGCGCCATGGAAGAAGGCGGTGGCGACGCGCGGGCGAAACTGACGCGCATCTTCCCGGCGCTGAAGAGCTGGTTCGCGGAAGAGCGCTTCTACGGCTGCCCCTTCATCAACGCCGTCGGCGAGCACGACAAGGACGCCAAGCAATTCCGCAACATCGCGATGAAGCACAAGAAGATCGTGCTCGGCCATATCGAGAAGCTCGCCGGCGAGCTCGGCTCGAGCGAGCCAGCCGTGCTGGCGCATCAGCTCGGGCTCTTGATCGACGGCGCCATCGTCGCGGCCATGATCTCGCGCGATCCGGGCGTCGCGGATACGGCAGCGCTCACGGCAGGTCCCCTGCTCGGCCAGTCCAGGCCGAAGAAGAAGCGCGCGGCGGATCAGTTGGAGGCGGTGTGATCTCGTAGGGTGGGCAAAGGCGCAAAGCGCCGTGCCCACCATTTCTGCCTCGGTTGATCGGTCGAGGATTGGTGGGCACGCTTCGAGACTGGGCAAGAATCTCGCGGTTACGCTGCGATTCAGGCCAGCAACCGGCGAACTCCAAAACCTCTTCCACCGTCTCATTCGCGTGAGAGGTGGTCGTAACAAAGCGCGTGTCATCCGACCCGTCGCCTACCACGAGTTCATCGATGATGTTCTCTATCCGCGCCGCGCCTTCTCCAGCGACTGCGATAAGAGCGACGTTGTCGCAAAGGCACTGCTCGACGAAGGCATCCAATAGGTCTTCGTTCGATATTGGCAGTTGGAGAATGACCCTTGACGCATAGCTCATCTAATTCTCGGCGGCGTGGTGAAATCGCTCTCCCCTGATTTGGCGCCAGTATTCTTCGGCAACGTCGGGGTCGATTTCGATTGGCGCGGAGCTTTCAGGATCGAGGCGATCCTTGCCGTCTTTTCGCGGACCTGAAATCCAAAACCTCTCTCCGGTTTCAACGTCAAAGTAGTTTGCCTTGAAGCCGCTACCTTTCAGGCTTTGGAAAGTGCGTCCTCCATAGCTGATAGACTTGCCCGTCTTCGAGAATGTGACGCGGCCGATCCGTGCCAGTCCATTCAGCGAACTAGATTTATCCTCGATGTACATGATGCGTGTTTTCGGCATCCTTGGACCTAGCGTGCGGAGGCATACGAGAGACAAATCAGCTGCCCAACGGACAATCAATAATAATTGTCGAGCGCGAATACAACTCGAAGAGCTTTGTCAGTTAAGCAACCGTAACCGCATTCATGTCAGTTGTTGATCTCTCGCAGGCCCTGCAATGCAAGTCGTCCCTCTCCCCTTCCGAGGCAAAGCTATCGCATATGACAGCGGGAGGCTGCCGCACGAGCTCGGCCTGCATGGTTCGAGACGCCCGCTTTGGCGGGCTCCTCACCATGAGGGTCAGATATCGCGCCGCAAAACGCGACCTCATCCTGAGGGCCCGCCGCAGGCGGGCATCTCGAAGGATGGCCGCAGGCGAGTTTCCAGCCACGTTTTTCTTCATATGCGATAGCCCTGCCTCCCGAGGGGGGTAGAGCGGACAAAGCCTAGGCTACCACCTACGAGGCGCTCGATCCTTCAGCGATCATGCTCTCGAGCCGCACCAGCTCCGCCTCGAGATCCCGCTCCACATCAGCGGCCCGGATCTCCAGCACGCGATAATCGCGCGCCTCCAGCCACGCCCGCCGCGAGGCGCGATCCGCCGCGATGGTCTCGCCCTCGCCCGGGTTGACCAGCTCGATCGCGATCCGGTGCGGGAACGAGACGAAGTCCGGGATGTGGCGGCCGACCGGAGTCTGGCGCTTGAACCCTCCTGCGAAACGCCGATCGCGGGTCAGCGCCTGCCAGAGCAGGCGTTCGGCATCGGTCGGATTGCGACGGAGCAGGCGCGCGAGACCGCGCACCGTCGAGCCGCTGTCGGGCACGCCGGCGCCCTGCCCATGCTCGGCCAGCAGCGCGCGCAGGCGCGTGGCCTGCTCGCCGTCGAGCACGCCGCCCTTGGCAGGGCCCTTGCGCCCCTCCGCAATCGCCATCACCACACCGTGCAGGGTGTGCATGTCCTGCTTGGTCGGCTCCATGCGGGTGAAGATGTTGCGCAGATTGACCAGCATGGTGTCGCGCTTCTCCGCCGGGCGTAAAAATTCGACCCGGTCGAGCTCGCGGATGAGGTTGTCGAAGAAGGCCTGCATCTGGTGCTGCGAGGCGCGCTCGGAGCGCTCCGGCATGGCGTGCGGCAGCTCGCCGGATGTCGCCCGCTTGAACCATTCGTAGCCTACCAGCAGCACGGCCTGGGCGAGGTTGAGCGAGGCGAAGCCCGGATTGACCGGGAAGGTGATGATGCGGTTGGCGAGCCCGACCTCCTCGTTGGTCAGGCCCCAGCGCTCCCGGCCGAACAGGATGCCGGCCTTGCCCCCGGTGGCGACGTGCCCCGAGATCTCGCTAGCTGCGGCTTCCGGCCCCACCACCGGCTTGGCCTGGTCATGGGGACGCGCGCTCGTGGCGAACAGCAGGTCGAGATCGGCGACGGCCTCGCCGACGGTCTCGAACAATTCGACCTTTTCCAGAATGTAGTCGGCGCCGGCGGCGGCCCGCTGGGCCGCGATGTTGGGCCAGCCGTCGCGGGGGTTGACGATACGTAAAGCGCTCAGCGCAAAATTGCCCATGGCGCGCGCGGCCATGCCGATGTTTTCGCCAAGCTGCGGCTCGACCAGGATCACGATGGGACCGTCGAGGGCGAGGCCCGCCTTGGTCTTGTCAGTGCCCGACATCTCGTTTCGCTTTCACATTGTCTCTCCAAGGCCTTGGAGAGACGTTCTTCAGGAATAGATTCAAGGCCGGCCGCCGACCGGCACGGCCTCGTCCGCCTGTCGTTTGCCTGTCCTGACAGAATTCTCAAGGGGAAATAACGGGTTGGATTCGACTTTTGAATCTCGCCCGAAACTTCAGCTCGCCCGCGGCCGGCGGCGGGCGGCTCGCCCCCCATCCGTGGAAACTGGATGAGCTAAAACTGCATAATCACTTGGCTTTCGCCCGCCGCGGTCCGGTGCTAAGAGGCGGCGGATATTCACGTCGGCGCCAGCGGCGCCGTTCCCAAGAGGGCTTCCCCGATCATGGCAAAAATCAAGGTATCCAATCCCGTCGTCGAGCTCGATGGCGACGAGATGACCCGGATCATCTGGCAGTACATCAAGGACAAGCTGATCACCCCGTTCCTGGATGTCGAGCTGCAGTATTTCGACCTGGGCATGGAGTACCGCGACCACACCAACGATCAGGTGACCATCGACGCTGCCGAAGCCATCAAGAAGGTCGGCGTCGGCGTCAAGTGCGCCACCATCACCCCGGACGAGGCCCGGGTGAAGGAGTTCAACCTCAAGCAGATGTGGAAGTCGCCGAACGGCACCATCCGCAACATTCTCGGCGGCGTGATCTTCCGCGAGCCGATCATCTGCAAGAACGTGCCGCGCCTCGTCCCGGGCTGGACCAAGCCGATCATCATCGGCCGCCACGCCTATGGCGACCAGTACCGCGCCACCGACATCAAGTTCCCGGGCAAGGGCACCCTGTCGATGAAGTTCGTCGGCGAGGACGGCACCGTGATCGAGAAGGAAGTGTTCAAGGCTCCGGGCGCCGGCGTCGCCATGGAGATGTACAATCTCGACGATTCCATCATCGACTTCGCCCGCGCCTCGCTGAACTACGGCCTGCTGCGCAACTACCCGGTCTACCTCTCGACCAAGAACACCATTCTCAAGGTCTATGACGGCCGCTTCAAGGACATCTTCCAGGACATCTACGACCGCGAGTTCAAGACCGAATTCGAGGCCAAGGGCCTGACCTACGAGCACCGCCTGATCGACGACATGGTCGCCTCGGCGCTGAAATGGTCCGGCGGCTACGTCTGGGCCTGCAAGAACTACGACGGCGACGTGCAGTCCGACACGGTCGCGCAGGGCTACGGCTCGCTCGGCCTGATGACCTCGGTGCTGCTCACCCCGGACGGCAAGACGGTCGAAGCCGAAGCCGCCCACGGCACGGTGACCCGCCATTACCGCGAGCACCAGAAGGGCAAGGAGACCTCGACCAACTCGATCGCGTCGATCTTCGCCTGGACCCGCGGCCTGTCGCACCGCGCCAAGCTCGACAACAATGCCGAGCTCGCCAAGTTCGCGAACACCTTGGAGAAGGTCTGCGTCGACACCGTCGAGGAAGGCTACATGACCAAGGACCTCGCGCTCCTGGTCGGCGCCGACCAGCGCTGGCTCTCGACCACCGGCTTCCTCGACAAGGTCGCGGAGAACCTCGGGAAGGCGCTGGCGGCGTAAGCTGCCTCTCACCGCGTCATTGCGAGCGCAGCGAAGCAATCCAGAATCCTTCCATGGAGGCAGACTGGATTGCTTCGTCGCACCAGCGCAAAATTGCTTCGCAATTTTGTCGCAAGGGCTCCTCGCAATGACGAGACTTTTGCCTGCGGAAACATCATGCCGACATTCAAGAGCGTTGTGCTTGCGATCCTCGCGCTGACCAGCGCGTCCGCGTTCGCCGCCGATGCCCTCCCCGGCGCCATTGCCGCACCCGGCGAGAGCGTCGTGCTGAGCGTCCACGCCGAAGGGGCGCAGGTCTATGAGTGCAAGGCCGGCACCGACGGCAAGCTCGCCTGGGCTTTCCGCGAGCCGATCGCGACGCTCTTCGCCGACGGCAAGACCATCGGACGCCACTATGCCGGCCCGAACTGGGAGCTTGCCGACAGCAGCGCCGTCGGAGGCAAGGCCACCGGCAATGCGCCGGGTGCCACGGCTGCCGATATCCCCTGGCTGAGGCTGGAGGTCACCGCCCGCCGCGGCAGCGGCGTGCTGACGCCGGCCACCACGGTCCAGCGCATCAACACCCATGGCGGCAAGCTCGACGGCGCATGCGACAAGGCCGGCGAGTTCAGAACCGCGCCCTATTCGGCCGAGTACGTCTTCCTGAAGAAGGGCTGAGGAACGAGGCGCACGGGGCTTTAAGCGTCCGCCATCGCTTTTTCGATCGCCGCCAGCGCGTCAGACGCCTTGGCGCCGTCGGGACCGCCGGCCTGCGCCATGTCGGGGCGGCCGCCACCGCCCTTGCCGCCGAGCGCCTCGGACGCAACGCGCACAAGGTTCACGGCGTTGAAGCGTTCGGTCAGGTCGGCGGTGACACCGACCACGACGCCCGCCTTGCCGTCCTCGGTGACGCCGATGATGGCGACCACGCCGGAGCCGATCTGCTTCTTGCCGTCGTCCGCCAGGCTCTTGAGATCCTTCATCTCGATGCCCTCGACCGCACGCGCCATCAGCTTGACGTTGCCGACCTCGCGCACGCCGCTGGCTGCGCCATTGCCGCCGGCGGAGGCGCCGCCGCCCATCGCAAGCTTCTTGCGGGCGTCGGAGAGCTCGCGCTCGAGCTTCTTGCGCTCCTCCATCAGCGCGGTGATCCGCGCGGGGACGTCGTCGATCGAGGTGCGCAGCTCGTTGGCCGCAGCCTTCGCCAGCGCCATGGTCTCGTTGGCGTGTTTTCGCGCGTAGTTGCCGGTCAATGCCTCGATGCGGCGCACGCCCGAGGCCACCGCGCTCTCGCCGGTCAGCGTGATCAGTCCGATATCGCCGGTGCGCCGCACATGCGTGCCGCCGCAGAGCTCGACCGACCAGCCGAGCGCATTGACACCGCGCTCGCGCGCGGTCCGGCCCATCGAGACGACACGAACCTCGTCGCCATATTTCTCGCCGAACAGCGCGCGCGCGCCGGCCTCGCGCGCTTCATCGACGCCCATCACGCGCGTCGTGACCTCGTCGTTCTCCAGCACCACGTCGTTGGCGATGTCCTCGACGCGGGCAAGCTCCTCCGCCGTGATCGGCTTCGGATGCACGAAGTCGAAACGCAAACGATCCGGCGCGACCATCGAGCCACGCTGGGCGATGTGATCGCCGAGCACCTGGCGCAGCGCCTCGTGGATTAGATGCGTCGCCGAGTGATGCGCACGGATCGACGAGCGCCTGCCGTGATCGACCTCGAGCTGCAGCGCGGTGCCGACCTTCAGCTCGCCGCTCTCCAACGTGCCAACGTGAACGAAGAAATCGCCGAGCTTCTTCTGCGTGTCGGTGACGCGGAACTTGATGCCGCCCTCACCCGTCAGCACGCCGGTGTCGCCGACCTGGCCGCCGGACTCCGCATAGAACGGCGTCTGGTTGAGCAGCAGCGCGCCGGTGTCGCCGGCCTTGAGGCTCGCGACTTCCCGGCCGTCCTTCACCAGCGCCGACACCACGCCTTCGGCGCTCTCGGTCTCGTAGCCCAGAAATTCGGTAGCACCCAACTTCTCGCGCAGCGGGAACCAGATCGTCTCGGAGGCCGCCTCGCCGGATCCCTTCCAGGACTCGCGCGCCTTGGCCTTTTGACGCTCCATCGCGTCGGTGAAGGCGGACTGGTCGACGCCGATGCCGCGCGACTTCAGCGCGTCCTGGGTCAGGTCCAGCGGGAAGCCGTAGGTGTCGTAGAGCGTGAAGGCGACGTCGCCGTCGAACATGTCGCCGTTCTTCAAGGACGCGCTCTTCTCGTCGAGAATGGCGAGACCGCGCACCAGCGTCTTGCGGAAGCGGGTCTCTTCCAGCCGCAGCGTTTCCTCGATCAGATTCTCGGCGCGCATCAGGTCGGGATAGGCCTGGCCCATCTCGCGGACCAGCGCCCAGACCAGGCGATGCATCAGCGGCTCTTTCGCGCCGAGCAGCTGCGCATGGCGCATCGCGCGGCGCATGATCCGGCGCAGCACGTAACCGCGGCCCTCGTTGGAGGGCAGCACGCCATCCGCGACCAGGAAGGCGGAAGAGCGCAAATGGTCGGCGATGACGCGGAACGAGGCCACCGTCTGCTCGTTCGGCCCGTGGCCCAGCGCGGACGACGTCGCATCGATCAGGTGGCGGAACAGGTCGGTCTCGAACACGCTGTCGACGCCCTGCATGATGCTGGCCATGCGCTCCAGGCCCATGCCGGTGTCGATCGAGGGACGCGGCAGATCCACGCGCTCCTCCTTCGTCACCTGCTCGTATTGCATGAAGACGAGATTCCAGAATTCGAGGAAGCGATCGCCGTCCTCTTCCGGCGAGCCCGGAGGGCCGCCCCAGATGTGATCGCCGCGGTCGATGAAGATCTCCGAGCACGGGCCGCACGGGCCGGTGTCGCCCATTGCCCAGAAATTGTCCGAGGTCGGGATGCGGATGATACGGTCGTCGGAGAAGCCGGCGATCTTCTTCCAGAGCCCGTGCGCCTCGTCGTCGGTGTGGTAGACGGTGACGAGCAGCTTGTCCTTGTTCAGCCCAAACTCCTTCGTGATGAGCTTCCAGGCCAGCTCGATCGCGCGCTCCTTGAAGTAGTCGCCGAACGAGAAGTTGCCGAGCATCTCGAAGAAGGTGAGATGGCGCGCGGTGTAGCCGACATTGTCGAGGTCGTTGTGCTTGCCGCCGGCGCGCACGCATTTCTGCGAAGTGGTGGCGCGCTGATACGGCCGCTTCTCGACACCTGTAAAAACGTTCTTGAACTGCACCATGCCGGCATTGGTGAACATCAACGTCGGGTCGTTGCGCGGCACCAATGGCGAGGACGACACGATCTCGTGGCCGTTCTCGGCAAAGAAGTTCAGAAAGGTCGACCTGATCTCGTTGACGCCGCTCATGTTCATCCAATCGGGTGTGCTTGGACCCGCTTCCTTGCCGTCCAAACCTGGGATTCGGCTGATATCTGCGGGCCAAAGCGCTTTTAGACAAGGCCAGCTTCGCTGTCCAGAAACTGTGCAGAGAGATCAGAGGGTTGCCGCAGTCGCGCAATCCCGTTGCGATCCCGTTGCAATCCCGTTGGAAAGCCGCAAAGGGCGCGTTGACAGGCTTGGCCGGGCTGTGGTCTGTACCCATCTGTATCGTACGGCCACGTCGGGAGAGACCGGCTTTGGGTAGCCGGCGCCGAAGGAGCAACCGCCCCGGAAACTCTCAGGCAAAAGGACCGCGTGGCTTTGACGACATCTGGAAAGAGGCGCCGACGGGCTTAAGGCCCGGACTGCGTCCGCCGACGGGATAATACTCTCAGGCACAGCGACAGATGGGGCTTCGATTGGTGTCCTCAGGGGAATCGTCCCCGGGGAACCGCCGAGGGCCCCTGTGATGTCAGTGCGCGACGACCGAGACTCCCTGAGACGTACCCCCCTCTACGACCTCCATGTGTCGCTCGGCGGCAAGATGGTGCCGTTCGCGGGCTATGACATGCCCGTGCAGTACCCCGCGGGCGTCCTGAAAGAGCACCTCCAGACCCGTAACCAGGCCGGCCTGTTCGACGTCTCCCACATGGGCCAGATCGCGCTTCGGCCGAAGTCGGGCAAGGTCGAGGACGCCGCCCGCGCGCTGGAGCGGCTGGTGCCGCAGGATATCGTCGCGGTTGCACAGGGGCGGCAGCGCTACGCCCAGTTCACCAATGCGGATGGCGGCATTCTCGACGACCTGATGGTCGCCAATTTCGGCGATCATTTGTTCCTGGTCGTCAACGCCGCCTGCAAGGCCGAGGACGAGGCGCATCTGCGCGCCAATCTCTCCGACGCCTGCGTCATCGATTCGCTCGCCGATCGCGCGCTGATCGCCTTACAGGGCCCGAAGGCCGAGGCTGCACTGGCGAAATTGTGTGCAGAGGCGCCCGCCATGAAGTTCATGGACGCCGGCCCGCATCAGGTCGCCGGGCTTGCCTGCTTTGTCTCGCGTTCCGGCTACACCGGCGAGGACGGTTTTGAAATTTCGGTGCCCGCTGCGGATGCCGAGCGCCTGGCCAGGACGCTGCTGGAAAATCCTGACGTGATGCCGATCGGCTTAGGGGCCCGCGACAGCCTGCGGCTGGAAGCCGGCCTCTGCCTCTACGGCCACGACATCGACACTGCGACCACGCCGGTCGAGGCCGCGCTGGAATGGTCGGTGCAGAAAAGCCGCCGCAGCGGCGGCGCCCGCGCCGGCGGTTTTCCCGGAGCCGAAAAGATCCTCGCTCATTTCGATCACGGCGCATCCCGCCGCCGCGTCGGCCTGCGCACTGAGGGCCGCGCGCCGGTGCGCGAAGGCGCGCTGCTGTTTGCCGATAGCGCTGGCGGCGAGCCGATCGGAAAGGTCACCTCGGGCGGTTTCGGCCCGAGCCTGAATGCGCCGGTCGCGATGGGCTATGTGCCCACAAGCCTGAGCGCGCTCGGCACAAAACTCTTTGCCGAGGTGCGCGCGCAACGTCTGCCGCTCACCGTCGCCGCCATGCCCTTCGTGAAAAACACCTACAAACGCTGAGGACTTTAAGAAAATGACCACGACACTGTACACCACCGACCACGAATGGCTCGCGATCGAGGGCGATGTCGCCACTGTCGGCATCACCGATTACGCGCAGTCGCAGCTCGGCGACGTCGTGTTCGTCGAGCTGCCCAAGCTCGGCCGCGTCCTCAAGAAGGCCGAAGCCGCAGCCGTCGTGGAATCGGTGAAGGCCGCCTCCGACGTCTACGCGCCTGTGACCGGCGAGGTGCTGGAGACCAACCCCGATCTCGCGAGCGAGCCGGCGCTGGTCAATTCGGATGCGCAAGGCAAAGCCTGGTTCTTCAAGATCAGGATTGCCGACAAGAGCGAGCTCGGCGGCCTCATGGATGAAGCCGCCTACAAGGCACACACGGCGTGAGATGACGAGAACTTTGACCTCATATTCGGTGTCATCGTCCGCGGAGGCGGACGATCCAGCACGCCGCGGCTCCTCTGCTCAAGCCGTGACGCCTGCGTGTACTGGATGCCCCGCCTTCGCGGGGCATGACGCCGACGACAGATAATCTAAAGCGAGGACCCATGATGACCGCGCACCGCAAATCCAATGGCGACACCGCCAGTTTCGTTCGCCGCCACATCGGCCCGTCGGCGCGCGATGTCAGCGCAATGCTCGAGACCGTCAGCGCAAAGGGCGTCGACGCACTGATGGCGGAGACGCTGCCGGCCTCGATCCGGCAGGCCGCCCCGCTCGATCTCGGCAAGCCCTTGAGCGAGACCGAGGCGATCGCGCACATGGCCGAGCTCGCGCGTCAGAACCAGGTCTTCACCTCGCTGATCGGCCAGGGCTATTCCGGCACGATCCTGCCCGCGGTGATCCAGCGCAACATCCTCGAAAGCCCCGCCTGGTACACGGCGTACACGCCCTATCAGCCCGAGATCAGCCAGGGCCGGTTGGAAGCGCTGTTCAACTTCCAGACCATGATCTGCGACCTCACCGGGCTCGACGTCGCCAACGCCTCGCTGCTCGATGAGGCCACCGCTGCGGCCGAAGCCATGGCGCTTGCGGAACGGCATTCGCGGGTCGAGGCGAAAGCCTTCTTCGTCGACAAGGATGTGCATCCGCAGACACTCGCGGTGATGCGCACCCGCGCCGAGCCGCTCGGCTGGTCGCTGGTGGTCGGCGATCCCCTCACCGATCTCGCGAAGTGTGACGTGCTCGGTGCGCTGCTGCAATATCCGGGATCATCCGGCGCGGTGCGCGACCTCAGGCCCGCGATCGCGGCGCTGAAGGCCAAGGGCGCGCTCGCAATCGTTGCCGCCGATCTGCTGGCGCTAACGCTGCTTGCCTCGCCCGGCGAGCTCGGCGCCGACATCGCGATCGGCTCGGCGCAGCGCTTTGGCGTGCCGATGGGCTATGGCGGCCCGCACGCCGCCTATATGGCGGTGCGCGATGCGCTGAAGCGCTCGCTGCCCGGCCGCATCGTCGGCCTCAGCGTCGACTCGCGCGGGATGCCTGCCTATCGGCTCGCGCTGCAGACCCGCGAGCAGCACATTCGCCGCGAGAAGGCGACCTCCAACATCTGCACCGCGCAGGTGCTGCTCGCCGTGATCGCCGCGATGTATGCGGTCTATCACGGCCCCGAGGGCCTCGCGCAGATCGCGCGCAATGTGCATCGCCGCGCCGCCGTGCTCGCGGCCGGCCTGCGCAAGCTCGGCTTTGCTCTGACCAGCGAAGCCTTCTTCGACACGCTCAGCGTCGATGCCGGCGCCAAGCGCGCCGAGGTCATCGCGCGCGCGACCGCGGAGAAGATCAATCTCGGCGTCGGTGAAAGCGCGCTCCGCATCGCACTCGACGAGACCACCACGCCCGCCACCGTCGAAGCGGTCTGGCGCGCGTTCGGCGGCCAGCTTTCCTACGCCGAGATCGACGCGACCACGCGCGAGGCGCTGCCGGAGGCGCTGAAGCGCACCACCGCCTTCCTCACCCATCCCGTATTCCACGCCCATCGCTCGGAGACCGAGATGCTGCGCTACATGCGCAAGCTCAGCGATCGCGACCTCGCGCTCGACCGCGCGATGATTCCGCTGGGATCGTGCACGATGAAGCTGAACGCGACCACCGAGATGATGCCGCTGACCTGGCCGGAATTCGCATCCTTGCACCCGTTCGCCCCGCGCGAGCAGGCCAAGGGCTATCACGCGCTGTTCGCGCGGCTGGAGCAGTGGCTGTGCGACATCACCGGCTATGACGCGATCTCGCTGCAGCCGAACTCCGGCGCGCAAGGCGAATATGCCGGCCTGCTCGCGATCCGCGGCTATCATGCGGCGCGCGGCGAGGCGCATCGCAAGATCTGCCTGATCCCCTCCTCCGCCCACGGCACCAACCCGGCCTCGGCCGCGATGGTCGGCATGGACGTGGTGGTGGTCGCCTGCGAGGCCAATGGCGACGTCGACGTCAAAGATCTCCGCGCCAAGGCGGAGAAGCATTCGAACGACCTTGCCGCGGTCATGATCACCTATCCCTCGACCCACGGCGTGTTCGAGCAGCACATTCGCGAGATCTGCGACATCGTGCATGGCCACGGCGGCCAGGTCTATCTCGACGGCGCCAACCTCAACGCGCAGGTCGGCCTGAGCAGGCCCGGCGATTACGGCGCCGATGTCAGCCATCTCAATCTGCACAAGACCTTCTGCATCCCGCATGGCGGCGGCGGCCCGGGCATGGGCCCGATCGGCGTCAAGGCGCATCTCGCACCGTTCCTGCCAGGTCATCCTGAAAATCGCCATCCCGCGACGAACGGGGATGCTCCGGTCGGCCCGGTCTCGGCCGCGCCGTTCGGCTCGGCCTCGATCCTCACCATCTCCTACATCTACATCCTGATGATGGGTGGCGAAGGATTGAAGCGCGCCACCGAGATCGCGATCCTCAACGCCAACTACATCGCCGCGCGCCTCGATGCGCACTTCCCGGTACTCTACAAGAACGAGAAGGGCCGCGTCGCGCATGAGTGCATCGTCGATCCGCGTCCGCTCAAGACGACGTCCGGCGTCACCGTCGACGACATCGCAAAACGCCTGATCGACTACGGCTTCCATGCGCCCACCATGAGCTTCCCGGTACCGGGCACGCTGATGATCGAGCCGACCGAGTCGGAATCCAAGGCGGAGCTGGATCGCTTTTGCGACGCGATGATCGCGATCCGCAAGGAGATCGCCGAGGTCGAGGCCGGCCGCTTCAAGATCGAGGCGTCGCCCTTGCGTCACGCGCCGCACACCGTGCACGACATCGCCGATGACGACTGGAAGCGCGCCTACACCCGCGCCGAGGGCTGCTTCCCCGCGGGCTCCTCGCGCACCGACAAATACTGGTGCCCCGTGGGCCGCGTCGACAACGTCTATGGCGACCGCAATCTGGTGTGCTCGTGCCCGCCGGTCGGCGATTACGCCGAAGCCGCGGAGTAAGGCTCGACGGAGGTTTCGTAGGGTGGGCAAAGCGGAGGCGTGCCCACCACCTTTGTGTGCGTTGAAATATGGTGGGCACGGCGCTTGCGCGCCTTTGCCCACCCTACGGCACCGCGTTCCCGAATGCGCATCTACGGCGCGACCAACGATCGGCTTTCGCGGTCCCATCGCCAGAGCCGCTCGTTGGTCAATTCAGTGCCGCCCCACCAGCGTTTGATCGGGTTGTGACGCCACATATCGTCTTCTCGGGCGACAAGGGAACGTCCGAGTTCAGTGAGCGTGACCTTCCACTCGCTCCTGCCGAAGTAGCGGTCATCATTGTTGAACGACGGATCGCCCAACAGAACGGGCGGGCCCGAATACTCCGCCAGTTCGATCAAGGCATCTTGTGCGTCGCGTCCGTCGAACACATCGCGATACCATCTCGCTTCGGAGATGTATTTTGGGTCGGTGTGCCCTTCATTCACACAGCCCAGCATATCCATTTCGCTGGCACCTAGTCCCGTAACCTTGTCCGGAAGCTCCTCAAGCAGCGCAATGAGCGCCGATCGAAGTCTCGGAAAGATCATCAGATCCGTCATCAGCAGATCGAAACAGGATTCCGGCGTTTCAGCCCGATAGGCGCGCCATGCGCGGCTTGCCATCACAAAATGATTGTCGGCCACCTTGAAGGTCGGCAACTTCCATTTTGCGACCGCCTCCGCAGCATAATCCGCAACAGAGTCGTCCGCATACACCAGGTTCAACTTCGTCGTGATCTCCTTGTAAGGGCGAAGCAGGTCGAGCAGCCAGACAAGCACGAGCTGATCGTTCGGCAAAGGATCAACCCATATTTCGATCGAGTCGAACTTCGCACATAGCTCGAATAAACCAACATCGCGCGTGCCGAAACCGTCCAGCGCACCGCAACCCGCGTCGTCCAGCCAGTGATCGCCGGGATTGCAATGCTTCGCCGATCGCCGCTCGAGGCCCATCAGGAGCTGCTCTCCGGAAGCCAATTTCCCCCTGACGAAGCGCAGGCCAAAGCCGATCGCGACATTCGCAACACGGGGCTGGCGGAGCGTATCTGCCGCGCGATCCAGTATCAAATGTGACACGGTCGCCTCTCAAGACAACATGAAACTCAGGGGTGCTAGCAGCGGCTCTCTCACATCAGACAGGCGCAATCAGTTCGCGGGTCTCAGGGTCCCACCGCCAGAGCCGTTCGTTGGTCAGGTGGGTGCCGCCCCACCAGCGATCGATCCGGTTGTAGCGCCGAAAATTCTCATCGCCTCCCAGCACCGCCTTGCCGAACTCGGTCAACGACAATCGCGACCGCTTGTACCGGTCAAAGCGGGTTGAATCATTGTGCATTTCCAGCGAAAACGGACCTTCATCCAGTCCTGACACGGCCGGCCTCTCGCATCGCGCGAGGCCGTCAAGCAGTGCTCCGGCTTCCCAATATCCGCATACATGCAGCTCGTAGCTCTTCTGATGGCCCGGAAAGACATCGAAAGGCTGCGTGCCACCTCGCGAGATGAGCCGGAGGATCCGGGCTTCGGTGGCTCCAAGCCCCGAGGCGGGCGCGGAAGTTCCGCCAGGAGAGCCCTTACGTGAGGGCCGAGCTGCGGCAGCCAGTGCAAATCCGTCTTGAAGAGACCGCGCCAACTTTGCGGGTTCGGCGCGCAATAGGCCCGCCACACACGGCTGGCCGATTTGAGTTGACGAGGTGTGATCCCGACAACCGGCGGGTAGAGTTCCCCTCGCGGCGGGTCGACATCCCTGGCCCCCAAAAACAGAGCGCGCACGACAAAGTCGGGATTTGCATTGCATTTGCGGTGCCAATGATCGAGCAGCCAGAGCAGGATCAATTGCGCATTTGGCTCCGGCCCTCGCCAAAACTCGACTGAGTCGTATTCCGCGAACAATTCAATCAGTCCTCGGTCTTCCGCGCCCGAGTCCTCGAGGCGCCAGGGCGGCGTATCATCCAGCCAATGAAGCCCTCGAGGCTGCGTCGTGCGCGGCGCGAAGAACGCATCGAGCTCTGCGTTGGACGGCAACGGCTCCCAGACCAGCCGGCGCTCGATCGCAATCACGAGGTCGGCCAGGCCTGCCTGTTGAAGGGCGCCGGCAATGGACGAGTCCGTCGTGACAATGAGCCGCGTCATGCCGTGGCCTCAGGATTTCGTTAGAACAGGGCCATAGCGCCAGAGGCAATCGTTGGTCAGGTGCGTGCCGCCCCACCAGCGATCGATAGGATTGTAACGGGTGAAATCTTCACTACCCGCCAGCACCGCTTTACCAAACTCGGTCAGCGATAGTCTGCTGCGCAAATAAGCCGTATGGCGGTCTCTCAGATTCTCCCGGTCAATCGTCCGGAGTTCGTCGTCAAGTCCTGCCACGGCAGGTCTCGGGCCGAGTGCGAGCCCCTGGAGCAACCAGCCAAGCTCCCATTCATTAAAGACGCGCGTGCGGCGAAGCGAGCGGAGATGGAAGAGTGCATTCGTCCCCTCATAACCACGTGCGATGAGCTCAAGGAATCGGATCTCTGTTGCACCGAGACCCGTCGAAATTGAAGGAAGCTCAGCCAAGAGGTCGATCAAGGCCGGCCTCAGCATCAGCAGCGCATTCAGATCCCTATGAACGAGCTCGGCGCAAGTCTCGGGCGTCGGCGCAGCGTAGGCCTGCCAAGCCATACTTGCTGTTTCAAGTTCATCTGCGGTCACGCCGATGGTGGGGATATGGGGCAGCGACTTGGCGATAGAATTTGCGTCCTCTGTGATGAGATCGAAGGCAATCAGGCGTAGTCTTGCCTTAGCCAGAATCTCTGGGTGGGAGCGGAGGTAATCGAGAAGCCAGATCAGCTGGAGCTGATCATTAGGATTCCGATCAAACCACAATTCCACAACGTCGCAGGGCTGGCAGAACGCGACCAGAGAGAGATGTCCAGTCTCTTTGACAGCTTGAGGCTTTCGTCCGACGTAGTCCGACCAGTGCCTGCCCGGCTTTGCTGTCTCCGAACGGGCGGCGACATAGACTGCGAGTTCGTCGAGAGGCAAAGGCCCATCAACAAGACGGAACATGAACGGAATGACGGCCTCGGCGAGGCCCGAGCGCATGAGATCGCTCCCGGATGAACCCGTCAAAATCACACGCCTCATCACACCACCTGATCAACGAAACGCAAAAAGAAACGGGCACTGATGACGTCGGCAACTCAACGTCCTCAGCGCCCGCTCCTCGCGAAAAGTTCTTCGCGGTAAGCTTACTCGTCCGCGGGCTCTTCGCCGTCGGCGTCGCGCTCGGGGCTGCCGGCCAGAATCTGCTCGGCGATCAGGCCGGAGTTCTGGCGGATCGAGGTCTCGATCTTGGCGGTGATGTCGGGGTTGGCCTTCAGGAACGCTTTCGAGTTCTCGCGGCCCTGGCCGAGGCGCTGGCTGTCATAGGAGAACCAGGCGCCGGACTTTTCGACGATGCCGGCCTTGACGCCGAGATCGAGGATCTCGCCCATCTTGGAGACGCCTTCGCCGTACATGATGTCGAATTCGACCTGCTTGAACGGCGGCGCCAGCTTGTTCTTCACCACCTTGACGCGGGTGGTGTTGCCGACCACTTCGTCGCGCTCCTTGATCGCACCGATGCGGCGAATGTCCAGGCGGACGGAGGCGTAGAATTTCAGCGCGTTGCCCCCGGTGGTGGTTTCCGGCGAGCCGTACATCACACCGATTTTCATACGGATCTGGTTGATGAAGATCACCATGGTGTTGGACTTGTTGATCGAGGCCGTGAGCTTGCGCAGCGCCTGGCTCATCAACCGCGCCTGAAGTCCCGGCAGCGCGTCGCCCATCTCGCCCTCGAGCTCGGCCTTCGGCACCAGCGCCGCAACCGAATCGATCACCAGCACGTCCACCGCGCCCGAGCGCACCAGCGTGTCGCAGATTTCCAGCGCCTGCTCGCCAGTGTCCGGCTGGGAGATCAGAAGTTCGTCGATATTGACGCCCAGCTTGCGCGCATAGACCGGGTCGAGCGCGTGCTCAGCGTCGATGAAGGCGCAAATACCGCCCTTCTTCTGCCCTTCCGCCACCGTGTGCAGCGCCAGCGTGGTCTTGCCCGAGGATTCCGGCCCGTAAATCTCGACGACGCGCCCCTTGGGCAGGCCGCCGATCCCGAGCGCAATGTCGAGCCCGAGGGAGCCGGAGGACACCGCCTCGACATCCATCGAGCGGTCGTTCTTGCCGAGCTTCATCACCGAGCCCTTGCCGAACTGGCGCTCGATCTGGGAGAGCGCGGCAGCGAGAGCTTTACTCTTGTCCATGGAGGATCCTTCGACGATACGCAGGGCAGTGGTGGACATCGGGTCGTGCTCCTTATGGCGAGGATTCGGGTGCGGGACAAACGATTGGCGCGGCGGGTCGTCGATAAAAGTAATGTACCCCATTTGTTCTAGGTTCGCAATATGTTCTTTTGCGGAATTTGGTACTGGCCTGTTTCCATCCCCACTGGCCTAGCTTGAAAATCACAGTGGCTTGATTTGGCTTTTGTCGGACACCGAACAGACGGAGCTCTATGGCCGATTTTAGATTCGTGGGGCCGGAAAATGGAGGACCGCGCCATGCAGCGTAGGCGGATCAAGCACACGACGTCCTTTGAAGAACGATTGGCACAAGAAGCCAGACGGTTCAAACAGGCGGCCGAAAAAGAGGCTCCAGGCAGCACCGCTCGCGAACTGTTCTTGCGCAGGGCCCGCCAAGCCGAGACGGCTTCGCACATGAATGCGTGGCTGACCTCACCCGCTCTACAGATTCCCAAAACAGATGTGCAGCAAGACAACTGAGGCAGGCAGTGGCAATGAGCGAACCCGCCAAAGGCTGCCCATCGATTGTGGTTCCGGATTTGGATGATGAGGCCGAAGTTTTGCGCGTCGCGAAGGTCACTGCGTTGAAAACAGGCCGGATGGTGACTGTTCGAGATGCGGACGGCCTCAAGAGTGAGACTGTCTCCCCTATCAAACACTAGCGCTGGCGATGAACCGGGAAATCCTAATTTTCAGCGCTTCGTTGGTGTGGTTAGCCATTGTGGCAATCGGTTGCGTTTACGTGCTGATGCAATAGGGCCGCCTCATTCACGACAGGGGCATGGGATGCGGCGGAGGTGGCGCGCGGCCGGCCTGCGGGCGTTCCGTCCGGGCACGATGAACCACGATGAACCTTGGCACGGCACGACAGACACACCGGTATCGGGATTTTACATTTCCCCTCCCGGGGCTGGAAAGCCGCCGCCTGCGTCTCATTTAAGCGGGCGGCGTTTTATTTTTCCGGAGCCGCACGCGCCGTCATCATTCCGCAATCTTGTGGCACCGAACCTTTCCGTGGCTGCCGACTTGAAAAGGGGGCCGCCACCCATGGGGGATTGGATCATGACGGAAGACACGCAGCACCATGCTGTCAGGCGCAATTCTCTGCTCGAGGCGGCGCTCGAGGAGATGGCGAAGTTCGAGCGCAAGGAAATCGAGTTCCGCAAAAAGGACCGCGCGGAGCGTGCCGCCGACCTCCGCCTGCCGCTGGACGAGATCAAGGTGCATTAGGAAAGGTGCATTAGGAAACGCCAGCCGAAACAGGCCGTTGCCTACTGTGCATGGGGTTGTTTTCGCAGCTTTTGGCGGCACGTGCCGCCGAGGCCGCCGCTACATCAACGCCAGCAGCACGATGCCGATGACCAATACCACGAAGCCAGCCGCCGTCGCGGCGGCAAATGACCGCTCTACCTTGTCCATGATGCCACCCCGCTAGCAGCGCGCCACGTTTCCCCCATGGCTTCGCCGTGCCCGCAAAGTGTCGCCAACGGATGTGTCTGAAGTTGTGCGGGGGGATGTCTGAATTGGGACGTGAGAGCGGCTCTCGACGTGGCCGCAAGCCCCGGTCTGTCAGGCTGTCGTAAGCTGAACGGGCTAGGGTCGTCCGGCTATGGTGTTGCAGCCCAGCACCTCAGCCTCCAATAACCTTCTACCCCGCCCGGCTCTCCCCTGGCGGGGTTTTTTCTTGCGCGAGCACGGATCCATCGCGCGTGCTCCGCGTATGCCTCCGTGGTTCTCCGACCATGAACGGAGTTCCTGGCCGGGTGGCCGCGCGCGTGAAAAAGCATCCATCGGTTCCATTTTCGGAATCCGATTTCGCTTGTTTCGAACGGCGCGCGCTTGCTGAATTCCGATGAGCCACCTGCGACTTGGCGGCAAATTTTGCTTGTCGCTGGAATATTGCGACGGCCAACATTGTTACCCGACATGGCGAGGTGAATCGTGGAGGTGACCATGAATCACAGGGGCGTTGAGTTCACGGTTGCAAAGACGGCGATCCCGGGCGTCTGGCAATGGCAGTTCCGGATCGGCGACGAGACCAAGACAGGCAAGACCGAGACGAAGATCGACCTGCTGGCGATCCGTCGCGTGCAGCTGCGCATCGATCGGGAGCTGAAGGCGATCGGCCGCAAGACGGCCTGAACGAGACGGCCTGAACCGGCGGGTTGAGAGGCTGGACCAGGGCTAGTCGGCGCTGGGCAGCCGCCGCATGGTGAATTCGATGTCCCCGCCGGGCAGCTCGCGCCAGCTCTCGACTTCGCTCATGTAGCCGGCCTTGGGATAGCGCGCGAAGAAGGCCTGCGCCCTTGCCCGTGCGGCCGCACGCGGCAGAGTAAAACTCTCGCGCAGATAGCCGTCACCGGCCTTGTCGCCCGATCCAGCAGCCGGCTTGTGCCGGCGCGCCATCCGCTCGGCGAGGTCCCGCGGGCGATCCGCCATCTCCTGCCTCCTCAACGCAACACTACGAGGGAATGTAGGATCAGGGCCAGGCCAAGGGGAGTCCCGAAAGGAGGCGTCGCCCGCCTCCGGAGGCCTTGGTCAATTGGCGGCAGTACCGGCCTTGGTCTTCTTGGGCGCGCTGGTGGCGGCCGAGGCCTTCGGCGCGGGCTGCTTCGGCTGGTCGGCGCGCATTCCGCCCCAGGGATCGCTGGACGCCTTGGCGTCCGGAATCTTCTTCAACGTCTCCTTATAGGCCTTGTCGCGCGCGGCATCTGCGGCCTTCTCGTCCTCGGTCTTGGAGGGGCCGTCCGCCATCAGATTGATATGGGGCGACTCCTGCGCGAAGGCCGGTCCAGCCACCAGCGCCAACACCGCCGCCATACGGAAAAGCTTCATCACTCACTCCTTGATCATCGATAGAGGGGACGGATGCCGCACCCTGACCTTCTTCACGGCTCCGCTAAAGCCGATCCGATTTGCACGATTTCGGCCCGTGGAGCCAGTCGTCCCAGATCGGGCCGCACCTGGTGCAACCGTTCAGCGCCAGACCAAGCGCGGCCAGGCAAATGACAAGGACACATCGACGCAACATCGTCCACCACGCTCCCAAGCGTGGCATCATACCGGGCGAAGTCGGGCATTTTCAAGCCGGCGGCCCGGTGACTTTGCCGCGCCCGAGTGGGCAGAATGAGCGAAACATCCGGCAACACAGGAGGGAACGACAGCCATGCCACCGCAGCCAGACGCCGAGTTCGGCATCACTGAGGCCAGACGCATCCTCGCCGAGGTCTTTGCCCCCTGGGTCCAGGATCTCAACCTCTCCGTCGAGCGCATCGAGCACACCCCACCCGCAGACGCGCCGGACTGGCAGCCGGGCGCACTGCTCCGCATGCCGTTCTCGGAGCGGCTGTGCCGCAACGGCGGCGTGGTCTGCGGCCAGGCGCTGATGGCGCTTGCCGACACCGCGATAGTGATCGCGAACCTCGCCGCCAATCGCGGTTATCGTCCAATGACCACGGTGGACCAGACCACGCATTTCATGCGCGCGGTCTCCTCGTCCGACGTGCTGGCGGATGCGCGCGTGGTGCGGCTCGGGCGCACCATGAGCTTTGGCCGCGTCACCCTGCTGTCCGCCACCGACAACAAGCAGGTGGCGATGGTGTCGGGCGCGTTCGCGATGCTGCCCGGCTGAGCCTGATCCGAAACGAAGAGAGCCGCGTGAACGCAAACGCACCGCGGCTCTCGATGGCGATCATAACGACGCAAGGGACGCAAGCACGATGCAATCACGCTCCCGCCGCGACGCTTCCAAAATTACTTGCCGAGCACTTCGTCGGCGGCAGTGACGATGCTGACGTTCGGATTGGTGCCGCAATAGGTGCCGAACTTCTTGGCGTTGTCGACGAACACGTCGGTGTCGATGATCGCGTTGTCCTCGTCGCCCTTGTACCAGCCGTCCATCCAGGTCAGCACCATCTTGATGGTGTCGTCGCCGCTCTCGAGGAACTGCTTGCAGCTCATCGTGGCAAGATCGAGCTTGGTGGCATGGGCGGGCATGGACGACAGCGAGAGCGCTGCGGCGAACAGAAGCGAAAGCGTGGTCTTCATCGAAATCTCCATCGGCGTGTAACGCCATAAAAGAAAGGCTTGCGGGGTAAACTCGGCGGGAAGTGACTCGCCGCTTCAACGTCGTAAACGAAGTCTGAAGCGCTGTGCAAGTAGCGCCAGTATTGTTGTGGATTTCACGCGACAATTTCGTGCGGAATTGCCGTACGGTGTGGCGCAACGACAAGCGCATCGGCCTTGCCTTCGTGCAACAGCGCGTACGATGTGAATGACCGTTCGCATCGCATGCACGCAAACATCATGTCGACCTGATACGACGTCGGCGACGCCAGCGCAGCCCCGCGATGACCAGCGCGACAATCGTGAGCGCGATCGCCGACGACGCCGCGAAGAATCGCCCGCCGGTGTGAAATTCGAAAGCGCGGACAAGCTGGCCGACATTGTCGGACGTGATCTGGCGCAATGGCGAGAAGCGTGAACCGCCGGGATCGCCGCCCCAGCTCTCCCAGGCGACGCACGGCCGCGCAACGAGCAGAACGGCGAGGCCAACCAGATATCGCAGCCGGCCCGCCACCGCGCGCCTCGCGCTATTTCGGCTTCTTGGCGGGCTCGCTCGGACGCGCCCCGCCCCACGGGTCATACTTTTCCTTGGACTCCGGAATGCGCTCGAGCGCGGCCTTGTAGGCCTTCTCGTCGGCCTTGGGCTTGTTGTCCGCCTTCTGGCCGCTATCCTGCTGCTGGCGCCGGCCGCCGCCCATCTGCGCCTGCGCGGACGCAACCGTCAGTGCGAGCACCGCAGCCGCTATGACCAAAATTCTCATTGCTGCAATCCCCCTCATCCGGGGTACAAACTAGCCCGCAATCCTCTAATAGCAAATCTGGTGGTTTCCACCCCTTCAGCAAATGTTGATCGGCCGGGACTTCGTCCGGTCGAATTCGCGCCTATCTGTTGGCCCGCAGGGGACCTTCACGAATGTTGCGGATTGTTGCTCATGTGGCGCTGCTCGCCGGCGCGCTCGCGCTCGGCGCGTGTGGCTTTGCCGACAGCCGCGCGCCCGTGCCCGATTTCATGCGCCTCAAGGAAGCCGACCAGCCGCCGCCCGAACCGCCGCCTGACATCAAGCGCGTGGTCCGCGAGCAGATCGAAGTGGTCTTCCTCAACACCTCCTATCCGCGCGAGGTGCAAGTCGCCCTGCCCCATCACGAGGTCCACGGACCGGGCTGGACGGCCTGCGTCCGCGCACAACTCACCTCGGCCACCGGCTCGGCGCTAGGCACCCAGACCTACATCGTGACGATCAATGGCGGAAAGGTCGTCGACAGGCGGCGCGCGGAAGCTGATGACATCTGCGGGTCGGAAGCTTACGAGCCGATCTAGCAATCGATCGCACCGGCTCGTCCGGTCCTGTCTGCGTCAGGACTCGAGCGGATGAACCGGCGCCGCGATCCGTGTCGATGATTGCAGCTTCGCGATGAAGCGGGCAAGCACCATGCCGGCGCACATCGCGGCGACGAAGATGACGGCTGAGGTCGAGCCAAAGCCAAGCGCAGTCAGTGCCGGTCCTGGACAGAAGCCGGCCAAGCCCCAACCGACGCCGAAGATCGCGGGCCCAACGACGATCTTCGGATCGATGTCGTTGCGCGTCGGCACGGAGAAGCGTTCGGCGAACAGGGGATGTGCAAGCTTCAGGACATGCCTGAAGCCGACGAAGGTCACGGCGACCGCGCCGGCCATCACGAAGGCGAGGCTCGCGTCCCATGTCCCCGCCGGGATGCCGCCGAGGTCGAGGAAGTTCAGCACCTTTGCCGGATTTGACATCCCGGAGACAATGAGCCCGAGGCCGAACAGCAAGCCGATCGCAAATTGAACGAGAATGGTCATTGCCCTCAGCTCCAGTGCCGGATCACGAAGACGGTGGCGATGCCCGTCGCCATGAAGGTGATGGTCGCGACCAGCGAGCGTACCGATAATCGCGACAGACCGCAGACGCCATGGCCTGACGTGCAGCCGCTGCCCCACGCCGTGCCGAAGCCGGTGAGCACCCCTGCGACAATCAGCACCGGCGCTCCCGCCGCGATCGTCTGCGCCGGCAGGCTTCCGGTCACGAGCCTCACCAGCACGGGTGCGGCGATGAGGCCGGCGACGAAGGCGAGCCGGCCGGCAAATTCGCGGTCCTCGTAAGGCGGAAACAACCGTGCCGCGATGCCGCTGATGCCGGCGATCCGTCCCGTCGCCCACATCAGCAGCACGGCGGACAGGCCGATCAGCACGCCCCCGAGCAGCGAGGCAATCGGCGTGAAAGGCGTAGCGACCATTTTGATCCTCCGGATCGAGACAGCATCCGCCAGTGGGCCGGCCGGATGCTCAATGAGACGTTAACAATACCACTCGAATTGAAGCGGCGTCCCAACGGGATTTTCCAATCTTTGCGCTAAGCATGACCGCGTAACGCCGGCTCAAGCCCGCGTGAACGGGGAACGACGACACGTGGTCGACATCGCGCACCAGGCTGCGATCAATCCGGCATCGGCGAAGGATGCAACGCCCGCGCTCGTCTCGCTCACGGCGATCGAGCCCGGTCAATGGCGCGCACTGTCGCAGCGGGCGGTCGAGCCGAACGGCTATTATTTGCCTGCCTGGGAGCTCGCCGTCAGCGCAACCGCGCGCGGCCGTATCGGCGCCTCGGCCTTGTCCGTATACGGCGGTTCCTCGACGCGGCTGATCGGGTTGATGCCGGTGGTCTCGCTTTGGCGAGCCTGGAAGATTCCCCTGCCCGCGCTGGTAAGCGCGCATCCCTACGGCACGCTGTGCAGCCCGCTGATTGACCGTGACGCGCCGATCGACGCCGCGACGCGCCTGCTGCAACGGGCCCGCGAGGCCGGCGCGCATGCGCTGATCCTGCGCGACGTCGCGCTGGACGGCGCTGCGATGGCATCGCTCAAGGAAGCGCTCGGCCGGGTCGGCCTGAAGCCACGCGTGCTCGGCTCCTATGTTCGCGCCAGCCTCGATGCGACACAGGGTGGCGAGGCGCTGCTGTACGAGGCTCTTGGCGCCAAAAAGCTCAAGGAGTTGCGACGACAGCGCCATCGCCTTGAGGCGCACGGCGCGATCAGCTTTGACGTCGCGCGCAAGCCCGACGAGATCAGGCCCGCGCTCGAAACCTTCCTGCAGCTCGAAGCCAGCGGCTGGAAGGGCGAGCGCCGCACTGCATTGATTCAGGACGCGGGCGATGCGACCTTCATTCGCCGCGCCGTCCCCGCACTTGCCGAGACCGCGCAATGCGAGATCGTCACCCTGCGCGCCGGCGCGACGCCGGTTGCCGCCGGCATCGTGCTGCGCCACCAGGACCGCGCCTTCTTCTTCAAGCTCGGCATCGACGAGCGTTTTGCAAAATATTCGCCGGGCGTGCAGCTCACGCTCGACCTGACGCGCCATCTCTGCGCCGATCGGTCCATCGCGAGCGCGGATTCCACCGCGAGCGCGGACCATCCCATGATCAACCCGATCTGGCGCGGCCGTTTTGCGATCGGCGACGTGCTGATCCCGCTGCGACGCAACGATCCGATGGTGGCGCTGATTCACGCGGCGCTGATTGCGCGTGGCTTCGCACGCGAGACAGCGCGCCGCGCGATCCGCCTGCTCCGCAAATAAGCCGTCCCTACTCCGCCGCCTGCGCGTTGATCTCCGCCGAGACCTGGCGGATGGCGCGGGCGAGCAAGTTCGGATCCTGCGCACCGGAGACGGCGTATTTCTGCGCGAACACGTAGGTCGGCACGCCGGAGATGCCCTTCTCGGCAGCCTCCTGCGCGTCGGCCGACACGCGCGCGACATCCTCGTCGCTGGCAAGGCGCCTGCGCACGTCCTCGGCATCGAGGCCGACATCGGCGGCCGCCTGCACCAGCACGTTGACGTCAGTGAGATCGCCGCCGTCGCGGAAATACAGCTCCATCAGCCGCTGCTTCATCTCGGGCGCCTTGCCGATCGCCTCGGCCCAGAGGATCAGGCGGTGACAGTCGGTCGTGTTGGGCTGGCGCGCAACCAGCTCGGGCTTGTAGAGGAGGCCCTCTTCGCTGGCAGCCGCGACCACGCGGCCGGCAATGCCCTTATAGGCCTCGACCGAGCCAAACTTGGTGGTGAGATAATCCTCGCGGCTGATGCCGTCGCGCGGCACCCAGGGATTGAGGAAGAAGGGCCGGAAATTCAGCTTGACGGGAACGTCGGGCACGAGCGCCAGCGCGCTCTCGATCCGATGCTTGCCGATATAGCACCACGGGCACACCACGTCGGAGACGACATCGATCTGGAGCGGTTTCAGCGTGCTCATGAGCGCCTCCTTCGGGCAGTGTGGTTTTGTCGGAAGATAAGCCGAACGCCGCCCGGGGCAAGGGCGCTAGGTCAGATTTGCGGCCGTCTGTTTCAGCCAAGCGGCGGTGCGTTCGTCGGCCGGAAAGAACGTCTCCAGCGCCAGCTCCGACAGGGTGATGTCGACCGGCGTGCCGAACACCATGGTGGTGGAGAAGAAACTTAGTATCCCGCCGTCATGGCGCAGCTTGAACGGGATTGCGACATTGTCGCTCGACAGCGGGCCGGAGCGCGCCGGGATCGGATAGCTCTTGAGGTCATGATAGAGCTTGATCAGCTCCGGATCGGCCGTCGCCTCGCATTGCCGGTGCAAGCGCTCGAGCAGATGCGCGCACCATTCCGCGAGATTGACGGTACGCGGCGCCAGCCCCTCCGGATGGAAGGCGAGCCGCAGCACGTTGAAGGGCTGGCCGAGCAGCCGCTCCGGAACGCCCTCGAGCAGCGGCGCCACCATGCGATTGGCGGTGACCAGATTCCAGTGCCGGTCATAGGCCAGCGCCGGATTGGGCTCGTGCGCCCTGAGCACGAGGTCGATCGCCTGCCGGGCTGATTTCAAGGCGGGATCCTCCAGTGGGCGCTGCGGAAACGCCGGCGCGTAGCCGGCGGCAACCAGCAGCACGTTGCGTTCGCGCAAGGGCACGTCGAGACGCTCGGCGAGCCGCAGCACCATGTCGCGCGAGGGCGCGGCGCGGCCGGTCTCGACGAAGCTCAGATGCCGCGCGGAAATCTCCGCTTCGCCCGCGAGATCGAGCTGGCTCATGCGGCGGCGCTGCCGCCATTCGCGCAAATGGTCGCCGATATGGACCGGCTGGCTGGGTTCGGCGCGGGCCGTGGATGCATGTGCGTTCATGGTCGAAAACCTACCACGCAGATTTCAGCCCTTCCATTACCCCTGAGGTAATCGAATTGGGTTGCTCCGCGGCGCATCTTCCTGAGCACGGGAGATGACCATGATCGCGCTGCTGCTCTACCGCACCCTTGCAGACAACCTTCTTCCCTGGGCCATGGCGTTCGCGACCCGGATGCTGGCACGCAGCCTCAACATGCCCGAGCCGCTGGTGCATTCCACCGGCGACTACGTCGTCGCGCACATCACAGCCTTCGAGCACAGCGTCGGCAGAAGCCTCTGCCCGTTCCGCCTCGCTCGCCTGCTCCGCACCTGGTGGCGCGGATTGAATTGAGTTCACCCCAAGCCAACCCAACCATGGAGACCTCTGATGATTGACGCATCCACCTTCCTGCGCCGCGCCCTGCTCGCCGACGCCGTGTTCAGCGGTGTCGCCGCGCTCGGCTTCATTTTTGGCGCTGGCGCGTTCGCCACGCTGTTCAATCTGCCCGAGGTGCTGTTGCGCGAAACCGGCCTGTTCCTGGTCGCCTATACCGCACTGGTCGGATGGCTCGCCTCCCGCGCAGTGGTGCCGAAGGCGATCGTGCTGCTGGTCGTGATCGGCAACGCGGCCTGGACGGTCGGCAGCATCGCGCTGCTGTTCTCGGGCGCGGTGTCGCCGAACCTCGCCGGCGAGCTCATGGTCGCGACGCAGGCGATCGCGACCGGCGTGTTCGCCGAGCTGCAATATCTGGGGCTGCGGAGGAGCGGGAGTGTGGTGGCGGCGGCGTAAGATCTCGAGTCGCGGACGCGCCGCAACGCTTTTGGCGTTGCGGCGCGGAGCCGGGACCCACGCGGCACGGATTGCTCTCGGAGGCCCCGGCTCAGCAGCGCACGCACGCCACTAAGGTCTACTCGGGTGGCTGAAGCCCGGGCGTTCGCAGCCACTCGCTCATGTGCGAGCCTGTCTCGGCCTGTCTGGCTCTACGAAGTGCATCCTCGCGTTGAGGACCGGGGGGAAGGGATTTGGCTTTGTCCCGGAGGCGTTGCGCCTCTTCGGCAAGTCGTTCTTCAAGGGGAACGGTCTGTTTGAAGCGGCGTCGGCGCTGCATGGTACAACCTCGTCTGACGGGTCCTAACCGTTGGGGTTTGAGTTCCAGCGAAATTAATATGCAGAAGGCGCGGGTTCTGTTCCAAAGTGAACATCAAAATTCAGGGCGCCGCACCAATGTACCTACGAAGGCGCACCTTCGTTGAGGACGGACCGCACCGGCAGCGTGGGGCGACTATGAGAAGCGAACTACTTCGGAAACCGCGCTGCAATCGAGGCGAAGCACAGGACGACGTCGCGCGGCTGACGGAAGCTACGCCTTCGCGCGGCCGACCTTGCCGGCGAAGTGCTTGCCGTTCAGCTTCTTCTTTCTCGCCATGGTGGTTTTCGCGCCCGCCTTCTGCGCCTTTCGCTCGGCGCGCGCCTTCATCTTGGCGCGTTCGGCCCGCTCCTCGGCACGCTGCTTCTTGCGCTTGGCTTCGCAGGAAGGACACTTGCAGCCGATCGGCTTCAGATAGGCTTTGAAATAGTCGGTGCCGTAGTCGTAGTTGATCTCGTCGCCCGGCTCGATGTTCTTGATGGCGCGGATGAACACCTTGCGCTCGCGCGGACGGACGTCCGACTCGGCGTTGGGCCGGCAGGAATGGTTGATGTAGCGGGCGACGTTCTTGCGCACCGAGCCGTCGATGGTCCAGCGGCCGTTGAGCTCGAACAAATATTTGTTCTCGATGTCGTCCTGCGCAGGGATTCGGCAGTCCAGAATCGGCCCGAAATAACGGATGATCCGGGTGCCCTTCCTGATCGGTTTGGTGGCGAAGAGGCCAAGCCCCGTCTTGGAGCGGCCGACGCGATAAGGTTTGTTCGACGAGATGGCTGGCATGATCAAGTGTAAAGAGGACGCGAACGAGGCTGCATGAGCCCAAGCGAAGCCGCTCTTCTAGAACGATTCCGCGCCCCTGTCAGGACTATCGGAAGCGCGATTGACCTTGCCCACAGTGAAAGTGTCGGGAGCCGCGAGTTCCGCATCATCGCTCGCCTGCGCCGGCCTCGATCTTCCGCCAATGCCCAATGCTTTCTGCTCGATCCCTGGGCGCGACGGCTCGCGCGGTCGCGCGAGCATGCATGACAGGAATTGCCGACGTTCCGTTCGATCAGGTGCTTGGCAGCTTTCCCGCCACCGTCGACTTCAGGATCGCTTCCAGAAGCTGCTCGGCCGTCGTGCCATCGGGCAGCCGCTCCAAAATGTCCTCGAGCCGACCGTCGAGCAGCAGCATGGTGAAGCCGTGCACCATCGACCAGGCCCGCGCGATCGCGGCGCCCTGCTCGATGGTCAACTTGTCGCCGCTGATCGGCTCCTGCCGCATCGCGCCGATCGCATTGGCAAGTCCGGCAAACGAGGATTCCGCGGCCTCGTGCAGCGAAGGCCTGGAATAGTCGAGCCGCTCGGTGCGGAACATCAGACCGTACATGCCGGGATGGGCCTGGGCATAGGCGACGTAGGCTTTGGGCCGCGCCAGCGCCCGTTCCAGCGGCGAGGTGGCCGCGTCGCAGGCAGACGCCATCGCCGCATTGAACTGGCGGAAGCCGATTGCGGCGAGCTCGCTGACGAGGCCGGTGAGATCGCCGAAATGATGCGTCGGCGCGGCATGCGAGACCCCCGCCTCGCGCGCCACCGCGCGCAGCGTCAGGCCGCCGAGCCCGTCGCGCTCCAGCACCCGTTCGGCCGCCTGCAGCAGCGCCTCGCGCAAGGCGCCATGATGATAGGGCGTCTCGGCCTTCGCGCTCGCCCGGCGGCGCGCCGGCCGAGATGCCGGCGATGTCTTTTTCGGGGCGCGCGCGAGGTGCGCCGTTTCGCTCTTGGTGTCGGCGGTGGTGCTGCTCTTGGCCATTTACAAGCTATATGACGCAATATTGACAGTGTAAAGATTTCGCTTGACGGACGCCGCGCTTGGTCCTATTCCATCTTTACGATGTAAAGATAGGGAGGGATACGCCGTGCAGCAGGACGCCACACCTGAGCGCCGTAACAATATCGCGCCGATTCCGTTCGAGGCGGACGCGCCTTTCCTCAGGATCGTCGGCGAATTGCCGCGCGAGTTGAACGGCACGCTCTACCGCAACGGCCCCAATCCGCAGTTCGACACGCCCGGCGCGCACTGGTTCGTCGGTGACGGCATGCTGCATGCTTTCCACCTGGAAAACGGCCGCGCCAGTTACCGCAACCGCTGGGTCCGCACGCCGAAATGGCTTGCCGAGCACGATGCCGGCCGCGCGTTCTTCGGCAACGGCTTCGGCCGCAAATTGCCGGACGCACCTGCCCATGTGACTGACGGCGGCGTCGCCAACACCAACATCATCTTCCACGCCGGCAAGCTGCTCGCGCTGGAAGAGGCGCATCTGCCAACCGAGATCGAGCCGGGCACGCTTCAGACGCGCGGCTATTGCAACTACCAAGGCCGCGTCGCCGGTACGTTCACGGCGCATCCGAAGATCGATCCTGTCACCGGCGAACTGGTGTTCTTCGGCTACAACGCAGCGGGGCCACTCACGCCCGCGCTCTCATTTGGATCGATCGATGCATCAGGCAAAGCGACGCGCTTCGAGCGGTTCGAGGCGCCCTATGCCAGCATGGTGCACGACTTCATCGTCACCGAGAACCATTTGCTGTTTCCGATCCTGCCGCTCACCGGCAGCGTGGAGCGCGCGATGGCGGGCCGGCCGCCTTACGCCTGGGAGCCGGAGAAAGGCGCCTATGTCGGCGTGATGAAACGCAAGGGGGCGAGCAAGGACATCGTCTGGTTCCGCGCGGAAGCCTGCTACGTCTTCCACGTCATGAACGCGTGGGAGGACGGTGACTGCATCGTCGCCGACGTCATGCAGTTCGAGGAGGCGCCGCTGTTTCCGCATCCCGACGGCCGGCCGACGAATCCCGAGAAATCCTTCGCGCGCCATTGCCGCTGGACCTTCGATCTCGCGGGCAATACAGACCGCTTCCAGCAGACCTATCTCGACGACCTCACCGGCGAATTCCCGCGCATCGACGATCGCCGCGCCGGCTTGAAAAGCCGTCACGGCTGGTACGCCTGCGCCAATCTTCGGCTGCCGATGTTCGGTGCACTGTCCGGCATCGTCCATGTCGACGGCAATGGAAAGCGGCTCGGCCATTATCTGCTGCCGGCCGGCGACACCATCTCGGAGCCTGTTTTCGTCGAGCGGTCGAAAGATGCTGCGGAAGGCGACGGCTGGCTGCTCGCTGTGGTCTGGCGCGCGCGGGAGAACCGCAGCGACCTCGCGGTGTTCAACGCCACCGACATCGAGGCCGGTCCAGCCGCGCTGGTGCAACTCGGCCATCGCGTGCCCGACGGCTTTCACGGCAATTGGGTGGGAGCGCAGTAGCTCCCTCCCCCTGTCATTCCGGCTTGCGCCACTTGCGTGGCGCGAGCCCGGAATGACGGATCGAGGAGACTTCGCATGCACGTCCCCGCCATCACGGCGAACTATCTCGCGATCCTCGCGCTGATCTACGCCGCGCTCGCGCTGCAGGTCATCCGGCTGCGGCGGAGCAACGCTGCCCCGTTCAACGACGGCGGCAATGAAGGCTTGCGCAGCGCGATCCGCGCCCATGGCAATTTCATGGAATACGTTCCGATCATCGCGCTGATGGTGGCGTTTCTCGAAATGTCCGGCGCATCGCCCTTGCGCATTCACCTGCTGATGGGGGCGCTCGTGCTGTCGCGGCTCTTGCATCCGCTCGGCATGTCCGCGACGCCGGGCTCGCCCAAATTCATGATCTGCCGCAGCGGCAGCATCTTCCTGACCATCGGTCTGCTGGTCTCTTGTGCACTGACCATTCTGTCGCGCCTGCCCTGGGCGGCCGTCGCCGACGAGATATCGGATCAAGCCATTGCAACAATTGAGTTTTTACATGTTGTTCACGTCATTTTGACACTGTAAAGATTTCGCTTGACCCGACGTCGGGCCTGAACTATCAATCTTGACATCGTAAAGATTGGTTCGACCGAGGCGACCATGACGATCTTCCTGATCCTTGCTCCCTATGGCGTCTACACCGTCCTGATGATGGTGACGTCGGCCACGACCAGCGTGTTCGTGGCCTCCGCGATCTGCCTCGCCACCATCGCCATCGACGTGGCCTGCGGCCGCTCGGTGAAGATTTTGGCCGCGGGCTCGGCGATCCTGTTCGCAGGCATCGGCCTCACCCTCGCGCTGCGCGCCCCCTCGCTCAGCACGCTCGGCGTCAGGCTTTCGGTCGATATCGGCATCTTTGTCATCTCGCTCGGCTCGATGCTGGCGCGCCGGCCCTTCACACTGCAATACGCGGTTGAATCCGTGCCGGCCGAGACCGCGGCGATGCCCGGCTTCCTCACCGCCAACTACGTCATCACCGCCGCATGGACCGCGGCCGCGCTCTTGATGATGGCCGCCAACATCGTGCTGCTCTACTTCCCGGGCTTGCCGGTGTGGCTCGGTCTCGCGGTTGCCTTCGCAGCCCGCAACAGCGCGATCTATTTCACCAAGTGGTATCCCGAATATCGCCAGATCAAGTATGGTGCGCCCGCCGGCGCGTTGCCCGAAGCCCAGTGAGACAGGACCGACAATGAAGGACGTATTCGCCCGCCTCGCCTCCGATTTCCTGTCGGCCATCGTCTTCCTGGTGATCTATCTCGTCACCGACAACGTCATCCTGGCGACGTCGGTGGCGATTGCCGGCGCGATCGCGCAGGTGATCTATGCGCGCGTCAAGGGGCGTGAGCTCGGCTACATGACCTATGCCAGCGTCGCACTCGTCATCGTGCTTGGCACGGTCACGCTGCTGACCAACGATCCCCGCTTCATGCTGGCCAAGCCTGCGATCGCGCATTTCGCGATCGGCGCGATCATGCTCAAGCGCGGCTGGATGCTGCGCTACATGCCGCCGATCGTTGTCGGGACCGCGCCGGAATATGTCACCGCTGCGGGCTATGCCTGGGCCGCGCTGATGTTCGTCCTCGGCGCCGGCACGATCGCGGTCGCATCCACCGGCGATCTGAAGCTGTGGGCGTTCTATATCTCTGCGGTCGCGGGCGGCGCCAAGGCCCTCGCCTTTGCCGTGCAATACGTGGCGTTCAGGCTCGTCGTCACCAGCCGCCGGCGCGCCGCCGCCCGCGCCTGAATGCCGCCCAAGCGGCATTAGGCAGGCGTTAGGCGGCGGCTTCAAGTTGCGCTATAGGCTCGGCCCAGGACGGGTTGCGGATCATCGCAGCCTGCCGGGACATTGTTCGGGAGACGCGAATGGCCGTGGACGGAAACTGGAATCTGACCATGACGACGCCGATGGGCGAACGCCAGGCGACGCTGAGCCTGAAGGAAGCGGGCGGCACGCTCACGGGCACGCAAGGTGCGGAAGGCAATACTGCCGAGATTTTCGACGGCACCGTCAGCGGTGACGCCGTCAACTGGAAGGTCTCCATCACCAACCCGATGCCATTAACGCTCGAGTTCATCGGAACGGTCTCCGGCGACAGCATGAGCGGCGAAATGGGCATCGGCCCGATGGGCAGTTTTCCGTTCACTGGCGCGAAGGCGTAAGCTTATCCTCTCGTGTCCCGGGCGCGGTGCAGCGTGTAACGCTGCTCCGCAGAGCCGGGACCCATGCGCCACATGGACCCCGGATCAGCAGCGCACCGCTTCGCGCTGCGCAGCATCCGGGGAAAGTGGAGCTAGCCCAGATTCAATTCCTTGAAGAAATCATTCCCCTTGTCATCGATGATGATGAAGGCCGGGAAGTCGACGACTTCGATGCGCCAGATCGCTTCCATGCCGAGCTCGGGATATTCGAGCACCTCGACCTTCTTGATGCAGTGCTCGGCAAGGTTCGCAGCCGCGCCGCCGATCGAGCCGAGATAGAAGCCGCCATATTTCTTGCAAGCCTCGCGCACCGCTGGCGCGCGATTGCCTTTCGCCACCATCACCATCGAGCCGCCGGCGGCCTGGAACTGGTCGACGAAGGAGTCCATGCGGCCCGCAGTGGTCGGACCGAATGCACCGGAAGCGTAGCCTTCGGGCGTCTTGGCAGGTCCCGCGTAATAAACCGGATGGTTCTTGAAATAATCCGGCAGCGGCTCGCCCTTCTCCAGCCGCTCGCGCAGCTTGGCATGCGCGCTATCGCGCGCGACGATCATGGTGCCGGTCATCGAGACCCGCGTCTTGATCGGGTTCTTCGAGAACGTCGCCAAAATGTCCTTCATCGGCTGGTTGAGGTCGATCTTGACGACCTCGCCGCCGAGCGACTCCTCCACCTGCGGCAGATACTGCGCCGGGTTGTGCTCGAGCTCCTCGATATAGACGCCGTCCTTGGTAATCTTGCCGAGCACCTGGCGGTCGGCTGAACAGGACACGCCAAGCCCGATCGGCAGCGAGGCGCCATGGCGCGGCATGCGGATCACGCGGACGTCGTGGCAGAAATATTTTCCGCCGAACTGCGCACCCACGCCCAGGCTTTGCGTCATCTTGTGGATTTCCTTCTCCATCTCGACGTCGCGGAAGGCGTTGCCGTCAGGCGAGCCGTGGGCCGGCAGCGCATCGAGATAGCGGGCCGACGCCAGCTTCACCGTCTTCATGCAGAGCTCGGCCGAGGTGCCGCCGATCACGATCGCAAGGTGATAAGGCGGGCACGCCGCGGTGCCGAGAGTGAGGATCTTCTCTTTCAGGAAGGCAAGCAGCCGGTCCTTGGTCAGCACCGAAGGCGTGGCCTGGAACAGAAAGCTCTTGTTGGCGGAGCCGCCGCCTTTGGCCATGAACATGAACTTGTAGGCGTCATCACCTTCGGCGTAGATCTCGCACTGCGCGGGCATGTTGTTGGCGGTGTTCTTCTCCTCGTACATCGAGAGCGGCGCCACCTGCGAGTAGCGCAGATTGCGGCGCAGGTAGGCATCGCGCGCGCCTTCCGACAGCGCGGCCTCGTCGTCACCATCGGTGATGACGTTGCAGCCCTTCTTGCCCATGATGATCGCGGTGCCGGTGTCCTGGCACATCGGCAGCACGCCGCCGGCCGCGATGTTGGCGTTCTTGAGGAAATCCAGCGCCACGAACTTGTCGTTCGGGCTCGCCTCGCCATCCTCCAGGATCGCGCGGAGCTGCTTCAGATGGCCGGGGCGCAGGTAATGGTTGATGTCGCCGAAAGCCGCCTCCGACAGCGCCCGCAGCGCCTCGCGCGACACCACCAGCATGTCCTTCCCCAAGACCTTCTCGACCCGGACACCCTCTGACGTGATCTTCTTGTAGGGCGTCTCGTCCTTGCCCAGCGGGAACAGCGGGGTGTGCTTGTAGGGCGGGACGGGTTTTGAGGCGTCGGGGAAGGCGGTGGGAGCGTTCATGGGGGCGATCTCGGGGTTTTGGAGCCCTTGCGGGCCTCTCAGCATAGAAGCGTTCTAAGCTTTTTTGCCGCAAAGGGAAGGCGTTCTGGCGCGGCCGGGGCATCCCGATTCGGTGCCATGGCGGCCATTTTGCGATCCCCTCGTTCGATCAGTGGGTGGTCACGGTTGTACCCATCAGGCCGGGTTGCACCCCTTGCACTTCGCGCGCGGCGACGGTTGAATGCGCGCCCTCAAGGGGCTTTTCATCATGATTTTCAAACTGCACCTCCGCGGCGCGATTGTCCTCGCCGCCGCAATCATTGGCCTGGTGACCCTCGCTGTGCCTGCGCGCGCGGACCAGTGCGACGACATCGCCAAGCAGCTCGCCGGCGGCGTCGACGGGCTGAAGGTGAACTTCAAAGCCGCCAACATCGTCTACCTTACCCATCCGGCGGCGAAGGAGCTGTCGCTCGGCTGCCGTGCCCAGGGACAGACCTATTCCAACGAGCTCTACGCCAAGGGCGACCGCAAGCCGACACCCCAGTTCTATGATCTGGTCGCTTCCGCGGCCGCGATTATCTTCACTGTGACGAAGGACGACACGACGACCGGTGCGACGCGATGCCTCAAGCGCATGGGCCTGTTGCGCGGCGACAAGGTGACGATGCGCTACAAGCGCCTCAACATGGAATGCACGCGCACCAAGACGGATGCCGCGATCGCGATCACGCGGCCGAAGGACGAGTAGGTCGGGTAGGTCGAGTAGGTCGAGCTGCCGCCACACACTCCGTCATTGCGAGCGCAGCGAAGCAATCCAGAGTCTTTCCTCGGAGGGATTCTGGATTGCTTCGCTGCGCTCGCAATGACGAGGAGAGATCGGAGCTCTCCCTGACACAGGACAATGTCAGGCACGAAAACAGTGCGTCTTTCCTTCGCATTTTAACGATTGGCTTGACGGAGCTTTCGTCCGCTCCGGGGCAGGATCAATTGTTTCAATCTGTGAGGATTTGTGGATGAGCGTTTCCAGCGTTGCGCCGCCGCCTGTGACGGTCGTGGTCCCGAGCTACGACACGACCAAGCAGTCGGACGACCAGACCAAGGCCAAGGACAACGACCCGACCTATCAGCCGACGCCGCCTGCGCCGCTGCCGCCGGGCCAGGGCACGCGGATCGATCAGCTCGCCTGATCCGGCTTGCCTGCGATGGATCGCCCGGTCCGGTTGACCGGGCTTTTCGCGCGTCCGGGCTTGCGGGATAGCGCGGCCAGATTCGTGCGGGGACGGCGGGGAACCGCGCTTGATCGCACGCCTCCTATTGCATCATGCGATTGCTGCCGGCCGCATGCTGGCCGAAACAATGCTATCAATGGCTCGGTCGCGTGAGGGAGCCAGATCGAACATGATCGCACGCCTGCTGTTGCAGAACACCGTTCTCACCGCCGGAATGGGCGCGCTGCTGTTTGCCGCCGCCGGCACGCTGCATTGGCCTGGCGCGTGGGTGTTTCTCCTCACCTCCGTCCTGCTCGGCCCGCTCTGCGGCTGGTGGCTCTACCGGATCGACCCGGCGCTTCTGGCCGAACGACTGCGGCCTGTTTTGCAGAGAGATCAGCCGGCCGCGGACAAGATCTTCATGGTCGTGTTCGTCGTGGCGATGCTGGGCTGGCTCGTCGCGATGGGACTCGACCGGCGTCATCTTGCGTCCCACATGACCATTGCATGGCAGGCACTCGGCTTCATGCTGTTCCTCGCCTCGACACTGTTCACGCTGTGGGTATTTCGCGAGAATTCGTTCGCAGCACCCGTGGTGAAGCTGCAGGCCGAGCGCGCGCAGCGCGTGATCTCGACCGGGCCCTACGCCCATGTCCGCCATCCCATGTACAGCGGCATGATCCTGTTCTTCGCCAGCGTGCCGCTGATCCTCGGCTCGTGGTGGGGATTGGCGATTGCGCCGCTCTTCCTGATGCTGCTTGCGGTCCGCATCCGCATCGAGGAGCGCACGCTCATCGCGGGCCTGCCCGGCTATGCCGACTATGCGGCACGGGTGCGCTACCGCCTGCTGCCCGGACTGTGGTGATTCACGCATCCAGCTCCTTGTAACGGCGGAAGATGCCCTGCTCGTTGAAGGGAATGCGGCGCTCGCTTGCAAGATAGGCCTTGATGTTCGGCCGCGCCGCGACACGGTCGTGCAGGCCGACGAGGCCAGGAATGTCTTTCTCGAACGCCTTCATCCGCTTCGGGAAGGCATAGCGCAGGCCATCGACGATCTGGAACAGCGAGAGATCGACGTAAGTCAGGCGCCGACCGGTGACATAGGCGCCACCATTGTCGTCGAGCAGCTGCGCGAAATAACCGAGATACTTCGGCACGCGCTCGTCCCAGAACTCGGCGGTGCGCTTCTTCGCCGGCGGCTTCTGGTCTTCGTAGTACATCGAGGGCCCGAGCGGATGATGGGTGTCGTGGATTTCGACCACGAGATCGGTGATGGTCAATTGAAGCTGGTGCACCCAGAGTTTTCCGGCATCGGTCTTCGGCGCGAGGGCGTGACGGGCGCCGAGATAGAGCAGGATGTTGGCGGTCTGCCCGATGACGAGCTTGCCCGCTTTCAGGAACGGCGGCGCAAAGGGCGGCGTGCCCTTGTGGGCCTCCATCATCTTCATCATTGCGCCGCTGCCGCGCGGGCCGCGTGCGACGTCGTCGTAAGCCGCGCCCGCTTCCTCCAGCGCCAGCCGCACATATTCACCGCGGCCCTGGATCTCGGGCCAGTAGTAGAGCTCGTACTTCATGAGAAGGGTCCGTGAGCGTGGAAGCGACGGAACCAATGTAACACGCAGCCGAAGGTTCCGTCAGAGAGGGACGAGACGCTCGCACCACACATCCGCAAAGCAAATCCAGACAATCATCGCGGAGGGACGCTGGATTGCTTCGTCGCATCAGCGCAAAATTGCTTCGCAATTTTGTCGCGAGCTCCTCACAATGACGGAGGCCTCAATTCGCCGCGAAACAATACAGCAGGCCATCGCCGGTGCTCTTCAGATCGGCCTGCGAGCAGCCTCCATCGGGGCCACGCGAGAGGTGAGAGCTATTCCAGGACTTTGACGGCTCGTCGTCGCGCAGGCCTTGGCGATCGGCATGACCAACGATCGCCGCGCCTTGCGTGCTCGACGTCCAGTTCTTGCAAGTCTTGTCGTCGCCCGCGGCAAAGGCGGTGCCGTCGGCTTGCGATCCCGTGAGGATGTCATGCCGGTTCGGCGTGTCGCCGCGGCCGTTGATGACCTCGCCCTTCTCGCTGAGCGCGGTCTGCTTGGTGAGATTGTTGGCCGCGCTGTGGAGGTCGGCCACGTCCTTGGCAATCACCACGCCCTTGGCGTTCTGCCACGGTCCCTTGCCGATGCGGTCTTTGGCATTGACAGCCGGCTTGCCGTCGGCGGCTTGTGTCGAGAGATAGGCGCGCCAAGTTTTTGCAGCGGCACCGCCAACCTGCGCCAGCTTCTGGCACTGCGCATCTGCGCCATCAAGGCCGCCCAGATCGGCGCCCTTGCCGGGACCGATGGAGGTCACGAAGAACGTCATGTCGGGCGACTGCGCTTGTACCGATGGCGCCGCAAGCAAGGCTGCAGCGAGCGCGAGGCCTGACATTGTCACGGATCTTGCGGTGCGAATCATCCTGTCCTCCCGGTTGTGTTTGTATTTGGCCGCCTGATGTCAACCCGACGCGCGCCCGCTTATTCCGCTACCGCGATGCGAGACGTCCAAAGAAAAAGGCGCCGTGCAAGAAGCACGACGCCCTGGTTTCCGATGTTGCGCGCGATCAGTTGGTCTGCTGGATCGCCGACAATTCCCAGGCGCTGCCAGGGCGGCGAGCAAAGGTCCAGACTTCGGTGACTTCGCCCGGCTGCTCGCTGCCGGCGACGAGCGCGCCGGTGTTGCGGTCGACCGTCTTGTCGGTGAGCGCAAAGCGCAACGCCACGGTCGCGTACTCGGTCTCGCCTTCGCGCCAGGCTTCCGCGAGGTCGCCCTGCAGCAGCTTGACGTTGGTCACCTTGTTCACGGCGTTGCGCGCGCGGTTCTCGGCGAGATCCCGCTCGAAATAGGAGACCATCTCCGGCGTCGCCAGCGTATGCAGTTTTGCAACGTCCTCGTTCGACCAGGCGGCCTGGACGTCGCCGAGCAGACGCTCAAATGCTTCGTAATCGTCCGGCTTGATCTCGAGCGGCGCATTGTTGGCGCCGAAGCCGAAGCCGCCGCCGAGACCCGAACCAAGACCGCCGCCAAGACCGCTGCGATAGCTCGTCTGCGGTCCCGGGCCGGTGTCAGCGCCGGCATAGGCTGCCTGCGGCGCGTTGCGGCGCTGCCACCAGGACATCGCCAGCCGCACCACGAACACGACGAGCACGATCTGGATGATCAGGCCAAGAATCGATGACAGCCCGCCGAGGCCGCCGAACAGGCCGCCGCCGAACAGCATGCCCAGAAGGCCTGCGCCGAGGAAGCCGGCCGCAAGACCACCCAGGAAGCCACCGCCGCGGCCGAACAGGCCGCCGCGCGCGGGCGCAGCCGTGTTCATGCCGGCGCCGGGCTGGCTGTAGGTGCGGTTGAACTGTGAGGTGGAGCCCGGCGCGGTCGTGGTCGACGGCGGGGCGGAGAAGGTCCGCGAACCGCGCGAGCCCGACGAGACGCCACCGCCGACGCGGGCGTCAGCGGAGGAGATCGCAAGCGCCGTCGGCAGCGCGAGCGCCAGAACGACGGCAATCGTCTTCACGAGAGTGCGGGACCATTGCGAGAAATTCATGTTCGTTTCCCAAATCCCCGGCATGGGGACGTGCCAGTAAGATGGGCACCCTTTAGCAAAAGGGAAGCCGGTTTCGGAACCCCCGGCTGCGGCCCTCAGTCGCGGGGATGTGGCAAAAGCCCATATTTGACGGGGGTTTGGCCTGACGCGGACGGGAACTGTGGTCGCCGGGTACCGGCGGTTTCGCGAGGCAAGCACAGCGAAGCAAGAAATGCGGACTGGCGCGCCGTGCCGCGCTCACCCCTGCTTCGTCATCGTCTCCTTCACCGCCGCCACGAGCTGGCTGAGCGTGAACGGTTTTGGCAGGAAGTCGAACTGCTGTCCCTCGGGCAGGCTCTTCTCGAAGGCATCCTCGGCATAGCCGGAGACGAAGATGAAGCGGATATCGGGGTTCTTCTCCCGCATCGCCTTGAGCAGCGTCGGCCCGTCCATCTCCGGCATCACGACGTCGGAGACGACGAGATCGATGCCGCCGCTCTGCTCCTCCAGCATCTCCATCGCCTCGACGCCGTTCTCGGCCTCGACCACGGTGTAGCCGCGCGAGCGCAGGCCGCGGGCGTTCAATGCGCGCAGGCCCTCTTCGTCCTCGACCAGCAGGATGGTGCCCTGCCCGGTGAGATCGGTGCGCGGCTTCGCCTCCGTCGCTGCAGGCGCGGCGTCCTTCGCAACACCATTCGCCGCCGGCGGCTGCTCGACCTGCACGTCCGGCTCGGCATGATGGCGCGGCAGGAAGATGTGGAACGAAGTGCCCTGCCCCGGCTGGGAATCGACGTAGATGAAGCCGCCGGTCTGCTTGACGATACCGTAGACGGTGGACAACCCGAGGCCGGTGCCCTTGCCGACTTCCTTGGTCGAGAAGAACGGCTCAAAAATCTTGTCGCGGATGTCGGCGGGGATGCCGGTGCCGGTGTCGGCGACCTCGATCCGTACGTAGTCCGCCGCCGGCATGCCCTTGTAGGCGAGCTTGCCCGCCTCATCGGTCGCGACATTGGCGGTGCGGATGATCAGCTTGCCGCCGTCGGGCATGGCGTCGCGCGCATTCACCGCGAGATTGACGATGACCTGCTCGAACTGGGAGACATCGACCTTGACCGGCCAGAGATCGCGGCCGTGGATCAGGTCGAGCTTGACCTTCTCGCCGATCAGCCGGCGCAGCAGCATGGTGAGATCGGACAACGCATCGCCGAGATCGAGCACCTGCGGCCGCAGCGTCTGCCGCCGCGAGAACGCGAGCAGCTGCCGCACCAGCGTCGCAGCACGCGTGGCGTTCTGCTTGATCTGCATGATGTCCTGGAACGACGGATCGGTCGGCTTGTGCGCGTTCAGCAGGAAGTCGTTCGCCATCATGATGGCGGAGAGCACGTTGTTGAAGTCGTGCGCGATGCCACCGGCGAGCTGGCCGACCGTCTCCATCTTCTGCGACTGGTTGATCTGGTTCTCCAGCGCGCGCCGCTCGGTGGTCTCGAGCATGTGCACGATCGCGGCTTCGGCGTCGTTCTCGGCCGCATCGACCGGCGTGACGAAGAACTGGCCCCAGCGCTCCTTGGTCCCTTCCAGCGCCACCTCGACTGGCGCGATGTCGGCCTGGTTTTCGGCGGCCTGGTTGATGGCTGCAATCAAAAGGTGGCGATCGCGCGCATTGATCGCGCGGAAGATCGACTTGCTGGCGCTGTCGAGCCCGAGGGCCTGCGCGAGCTTGGCGTAGCGCGCATTGGCCCGCACCACGTTGCCGCCGCGGTCCACGGTGGCGATCGCCATCGGCGTGTGATCGAAGAAGCGCATGAAGCGCACTTCGGCGGCGCGGTCCGGATCGCTGCGCTCGTCGCGGGCACGGCTGATGACGAGCGTGCGCGAGGGCCCCGGCGCGCCGTCGGCGCCGAACGCGAGCTTGTGGTAGAGCCGCACCGGCATGGTCTTGCCGGTGCGCATCCGCAGATCGATGTCGAAGACTTCGGTCTTCACCTCGCCCGGCACCGCCACGATCGAGCTCAGCAGCGAAGCGCCGTCGCCGGAGACGATGTCGGCGAGCTTCAGCCCGCCGGAGCCGATCTCGGCGAGATCATAGTCGAGCCAGTTCGCCAGCGTCGCATTGACGTAAGCGAGCTCGCTGGCGGGATTGACCGAGAAGAAGCCGCACGGCGCGTGATCGAGATATTCGATCGCGTGCTGGAGCTCCTGGAACACGTCCTCCTGGCGCTCGCGGTCGCGGGTGATGTCGGCGATCGACCACACCGCATATTTGGCTTCGCGCTTGCCCGTGCCGAGCGGGCGCACCCGCATGCGCAGCCAGCGGCCCTGGCTACCGTCGTGGCCGGAGATGCGCACCTCTTCCTGCTGACGCTTGCCTTCGCGCGCGGCCTTGAGCAGGCGGAACACGGCTTCCGAAACGTCCGGGTTGCCGATGAAGACGCGCTCCACGGGGCGCACATCCTGCGGACCGGAGGCGCCGGTCAGCGTCAGATAGGCCGCGTTGGAATAGACCACGTGGCCACGCGGATCGGTCACCGCGAGGCCGTCGAAGGCGTGATCGGCGATACGCCCCATCACGGGATCGTCGAGATTGCGGTCGACGAAGCGGATGATGCCGGCGGCGAAGGCGAACAGATTGAACAGGCCGATCATCGCCAGCACGGCGAGGATCCCGAGGATATAGGGCTGCGCCTGCGCGCGCCCGAGCGTCATCAGCCCGATGGCGACCGCGACGAGGCCGGTGGCCACCAGGAGCACCAGCGCAATGCTGCCCGAGCGCGGCGACGGCTCATGCGCCGCAACGGGCTCGCGTGACAGGTCGTGGTCGGTCTCGGCAGTCATTTCACGCTGGCATGGCCTGTCGACAGAGAATCAACGCGCCACGGGGCACGTGGGGTCCTCCCTGCCTGAATCGGACCCGCGGACGCAAGGGCGGCAGCGGCGAAACGTACGCTGATTCCCAGTTTACAGCCATTTCCGGTACTTTTCGGGGTTTTATTGCCGCGCGGCACTGAAACCGCGCTTCAGCCGGATGACGTAGCCGATGACTTCGGCGACCGCATGGTAGTGCTCGACAGGAATTTCCTTGTCGATTTCGGCGGTGGCGTACAGCGCGCGGGCCAGCGGCACGTTCTCGACGATCGGGATGTCGTGCTCGCGCGCGATCTCCCGGATCTTGAAAGCGAGGTTGTCGACGCCCTTGGCGACGCAGATCGGCGCCGACATGCCGCGCTCGTAGGACAGCGCCACCGAATAGTGGGTCGGGTTGGTGATGATCACGGAGGCCTTGGGAACCGCCGCCATCATGCGCTTCTTGGAGCGCTGCTGGCGCAATTGCCTGAGCTTGCCCTTGATATGCGGGTCGCCTTCGGACTGCTTGAACTCCTCCTTGATCTCCTGGAGCGACATCTTCTGCCGCTGGAACCAGCTGCGATACTGGAAGAAATAGTCGCCAATGGCGATGATCGCGAGCGCGGCGACCACTGCGCCGAGCAGATGGACGGTCAGGCCGGTGGTGGCGCCCAGCATGGCCATCGGATCGAGCTTGACCATCGCCTCCATGCGGTGCCGTTCCGGCCACAGGATCGTGGTCATGACCACGCCGAGCACGACGAGCTTGCCGATGCCCTTGAGAAAATTGGCTCCCGCCTGCTTGCCGAAGATGCGCTTGAAGCCGGCAGCGGGTGAGAGCTTGCTGAATTTCGGCGTGAGAGATTCGGCCGACCACACCAGCCGGTGCTGGAGCATATTGCCGGCAATCGCAGCCAGCACCAGCATCAGCAGGGGCACGCCGACCGCCGCGAACACCGCGACTTCGACCTGCTGCATCAGCACGAGCAGGTTCCCGGGGTCGGTTTTGATCATCCAGGAATTGGCGAGCAGATTGCGCATCGGCGTCAGCAGCCCGCTGCCGACCGAGCCGGAGAAGGTCGAGACCACGAGCGTGCCGCCCGCGATCATGAACCAGGTGTTGATCTCCTGGCTTTTGGCGACGTCGCCGCGTTCGAGCGCCTCTTCGAGACGTTTTTGGGTCGGGTCTTCTGTTTGGCTCTCTGGATCGTTGTCTTCCGCCATCGATCACCCGTTACCAGTTACTTGAGCGGCATCATCTGGTGCATGACACCGATGAAGTAGTCGAGATAGGTGCCCATCATCGCCGTGAGCACCACGGCGAGCACCATGAAGCCCGCGAAGATCGATAGCGGCACGCCGACGAAATAGACCTGCATCTGCGGCATCAGCCGCGCCAGCACGCCGAGCCCGATATTGAAGACGAGGCCGAACACCAGGAACGGGCCGGAAAGCTGCAGGCCGAGCAGGAATGCGGCGGAGAAGGCCCGCGTGGCGAGCGAAGCGACGTCGCCGCTCGATACGGTCTCGCCCGGCGCGAAGATCGCGTAGCTGTCGTTCAGCGCCGCGATCACCAGGTGATGGCTGTCGGTGGCGAACAGCAGCGTGACACCCAGCATGGTGAGGAAATTGCCGACCAGAACGCCCTGCTGCCCTTGCGTCGGATCGACCGAGGTGACGAAGCCAAGTCCCATCTGCTGCGCGATCACGGCGCCTGCGACCTGCAGCGCCGACAGCGTCACGCGCGCGGTTGCGCCGAGCACGATGCCGATCACGATCTCATGCAGCATCAGCACCAGCATCGGCGCGAGCGAGCCCATGTCGACCTGATAGGCATTGCGATGCAGCGGCAGGATGATCAGCGTCAGCAGAAGCGCGATCGACAGCTTCACCCGCATCGGGATGTTGGTCTCGCCGAGCCCCGGCAGCAGCATCACCATCGCGCCGACCCGGGCGAAGGCGAGCATGAAGGCCGCGGCAAGCGCCGGCAGCAACGAGACGTCGATGCGCATGGTGGGCGCATAGTGCCTCAGCCGCCGATGATTCGCGACGAGATCCGCAGCATGTGGGAATGAAGCGCGTCGGCCATGAACGGTAGCGCCAGCAGCATCGTGGCAAAGATGGCCAGGATCTTCGGCACGTAGACCAGCGTCTGCTCCTGAATCTGCGTCAGCGCCTGGAACAGCGACACGATCACGCCGACCACGAGCCCGACCACCATCAGCGGCGAGGACACGATGACGATGGTCCAGATCGCATCGCGGGCGACGTCGAGGGTCTCGGGTCCGGTCATTGCAGAATTCCCTTATTCAAGCTTCATCCCCGCCGCACCGACGAGAACCACACACCCCTCCCCGTCATTGCGAGCGCAGCGAAGCAATCCAGACTGGTGCCTGCGGAAAGATTCTGGATTGCTTCGCTTCGCTCGCAATGACGGCGGAGGCCGAAATCAGATCGGCATCTTCATGATGTCTTCATACGCCGCGATCACGCGGTCGCGGACCGAGACCAGCGTGGACACCGCAACGTCCGTGTCGGCGACCGCCGTCACCACGTCCATCACGTTGGCCTTGCCGGAGGCCATCGCCACGGTCTGCGCGTCCGATTTGCGGCCGGATTCCATGACGCTGCCAACGGCGTCTTTCAGCAGCGAGGCAAAGGACTGCCCGCTCGCCTCGCTGCCCTTGCCGGCGCCGCTGTTTTCCAGCACGCGGGCAAGGTTGGCATAAGCATTGGCCGCGATTGTCGGTGTTGCCATGGCCTGGGGTTTCCTGTTCAGCTCTTGAGGATGTCGAGCGTGCGCTGGATCATCCGGCGCGTTGCACTGATGATGTTGACATTGGCCTCGTAGGACCGCTGCGCATCGCGCATGTCGGTCATCTCGACCACCGAATTCACGTTGGGATATTTGACGTTGCCGGTGGCATCCGCCGCCGGATTGCTCGGCTCGTATTTGACGCGGAAGTTGGACTGGTCGGGCTTGATCTTGCCGAGCGTGACGACCTGCGCGTCGAGCGTGCGGTCGAGCGCCGCGGAGAATGTCGGCACCTTGCGCCGATAGGGATCGCCGCCTGCGGTCGGCGCGGTCGAGTCCGCATTCGCGATGTTTTCCGAGATCACCCGCATTCGCCCGGCCTGCGCCCGCAACCCGGAGGTCGCGATCGCCATCGAGCGGGCAAAGTCGCTGCTGTCATTCGCCATGTTGCGCCTCTCCTAGCTCTAGCCCTTGCCGATCGCGGTCTTCAGAAGATGCAGGCTCTTCGAATAGAGCGAGGTGACCGCCGCATAATCCATCTGGTTGTTGGCGGACTTCATCATCTCCTCTTCGAGATTGACGGCATTGCCCGCAGGACGGGTCTCGAAGCCCGCATTCTTGTTCTGGTCGAAGCTCGAGGCCGAGCCCGATGACGTCATGTGCGAGGCGCTGGTGACGGCCATGGCGAGCGGCCCGATCGAGCCCGCCGGGGCGCCGGTCTTGTCGAATTTCGGCTCGACCAGCTCGCGCGGCCGGAAATTGGGGGTATCGGAATTGGAGACGTTCTCGGACAGGACGCGCTGGCGTTCCTGGTGCCACTGCATCTTGGTGCGAAGCGCCGACAGCACCGGAAGATCGTTGATGGACATCGTTGCGGCTCCTTGCGCCTCTTGCAGACCCTGAGGTCCGAAGCTAGGCAGAATTTGCCGCGTGTATGGTTAACAGGTGGTTAAGGCGTGGCGGATGCATGTTTCTGATTGAGACATGCAACGGTCCCCCGTGATTCTACCCATTCCAAAAGCCGCATTAACCCAACCGCCTGGCGGCCCTGCGCAGGCCAAGAAGTCGTTTTGGATCGGGCGATTCATAGGTTATTAAGACTTGGGGACGGCAAAGCTTGCCGTGGGACGTTAAGAGATCACAGTTTTGGGGCATCGCACGCCGGTGGTCGGCGCATCCGACCATAGGCACGAGAGAAGCGCCATTTACCGGGGACAGGTATGAACGGTAGCCCTATCACCTTCATCGTCGCGTTCATCGTCGTTCTGGCGTTGATCGGCGTCGCGGCGTGGCTGGTCCGCCGATTCGCGACCACCCGGCTCGGCGCCAACACCCAGCGCGGCAGGATGCCACGGCTTGCGGTGATCGACGCGGCCGCGGTCGATGGCCGCCGGCGCCTCGTGCTGGTGCGCCGTGACAATGTCGAACATCTCCTGATGATCGGCGGCCCGACCGACATCGTCGTCGAACCGAATATCGTGCGCGCCGCAGCCGGCCGCGACCAGATTCCGCAGCGTCCCAGCGCGGCCGAGCCGCCGCGCCTCGCCCCGATGCCCGATGCCGGCAGCTGGGCCGACGAAGCGCCGCGACCCGAGGTGCTCGACCATCCCGAGCCGCAAATGCCCGAGCCGCCGCCGCGGCCCGCACGTCCGTCCTTTGCCGACGAAGTCCGCCGGCCGGCGCCCGCTCTGGCCGAACGCCGTGGCGAACCGGCGCTCGGCGGCTTTTCGCCCGAACCGATGCCGCCGCGTCTCGAGCGTGAGCCCCGCCCCGAGCCGATGCCGCCGCGCGTTGCGCGTAGCGAACCGCCGCTGATGCCGCGCCCGCCGCGCCAGAACGAGCCGGCGAAGGTGCCGCCGGTGCGCGCCGAGCGCGCAGCCGCGCCGCCGCCTCCTCCTCCGCCCGTGCCGCAGGCACCGCCCGTCCCGCCGCCGGCCGCTGCTGCCGCGCCGTCGAGTGCCGAGCAAAATCTCGCCGAGATGGCCCAGCGCCTCGAGGCGGCGCTCCGTCGTCCGGCCGGCGAGACCATCGCCCCACCGGTTGCGCCGGATCCGCCCGCCGCGCCGCCGCGCGCCGCACGGGTCGATCCGCCGGCCCCTCCGGCGCCGCCGGCCAGGCCGGCTCCGGAAAAGACCAGCTTTGAAAATCTCGAAGACGAGATGGCCTCGCTGCTCGGCCGTCCGAAGCCGTCTTCGTGAGGCTGACGTCCTTCCCGCGTAGAGTTCTTGTCCCCTCTGTCCTGATCGCCGCGGCCTTGCTCGCCACGGGTTTGCTTGCCTCCCCTGCGCATGCGCAGGACATCAGCATCAATCTCGGCGGCGGCGGTGCTGGCGGCGGCGGGGTCACCGAGCGCGCGATCCAGCTGATCGCGCTGCTCACGGTGCTGTCGATCGCGCCGTCGATCCTGATCATGATGACGTCGTTCACGCGCATCGTGGTCGTGCTGTCGCTGCTGCGCACAGCGATGGGCACGGCGACCGCGCCGCCCAACTCGGTGATCCTGGCGCTGGCGATGTTCCTCACCTTCTTCGTGATGGGGCCGGTGCTGCAAAAATCCTACGACGACGGCATCCGTCCGCTCGTCGCCAACCAGATCGGCGTCGAGGACGCGCTCCAGCGCGCCTCCGTCCCCTTGCGCGGCTTCATGCAGAAGAACGTGCGCGAGAAGGACCTGAAGCTGTTTCTCGATCTCTCCGGCGAGCCACCGCCGGCGACGCCCGACGAGCTCGCCCTGCGCATCCTCGTCCCTGCCTTCATGATCTCCGAGCTGAAGCGCGCCTTCGAGATCGGTTTCCTGCTGTTCCTACCGTTCCTGATCATCGATCTCGTCGTCGCCTCGGTGCTGATGTCGATGGGCATGATGATGCTGCCGCCCGCGACGATCTCGCTGCCGTTCAAACTGATCTTCTTCGTGCTGGTCGACGGCTGGTCGCTGGTGGCGGGAAGCCTGGTGCAGAGTTACGGGGGGTGATGACGCCAGCGGCGCATCCCCTCTGCCCCGACGATAGATAGCCTCCGCCCTCTCCCCGTCATTGCGAGGAGCCCTTGCGACGAAGCAATCCAGAATCCCACCGCGGAAAGATTCTGGATTGCTTCGCTGCGCTCGCAATGACGGAGGATGCGGCGCTGTCCCGGCCGCGCTTCGCGCGGAAGCAGGGGTCCTACCGCGTCATCTTGATCTGCCGCACGACGGGGATCGTCGGCAGCGAGCCGGTATGATCGGTCTCGTCCTTGGCCTGCGGGGCGGCGGGGGCGCGCGCGGTGGCGTCGGGGAAACGCTGCTTCATTTCGCGGAGGAAGCCGTCGAGCGTGTCGACGCTTGCAGCGAGCTTTGCAATGTCGGCGAATTCGGCGCTGGAGGCGCCCGCCGGCTTGCTGGCGATGTCGAAGGCGAGCCGGTCGGCGCTCTCGCTCATCAGGGGGGCATATTTCTCGCGGAAGCGCGACAGCCCGATCGAGTCGTCGGCGAGCGCATAGCCGACCGCGGCACGGATGATGTCACTCTTCTCCACCGCATTGAGCGGCTTGAAGTCGCGGAAGCGGTCGCCGTAATAGAGCTCGATCTGCTCGGCGGACTCGCGCCAGCGTCGCCCCGCCCAGAAGATGTCGGACCGCAGCCGCAGCACCTCACGCCCACTGACGTTGGAGACGATGTCGAGCGCGAGATCATGGCGGCCGACGTCGCTCTGCGCGCGCGCTTCCAAGAGCAGGCGCTGCTGCCGCAACTCGCCGGAGAGATCGCTGATGCGGCTGGCGCGCAGCGCGGTGATCGCCATGTCGGGCTTGCGGTTGGCGAGATAGATCATCGCAAGGCGCGCGGCGACCTGCGCGCGCGCGGCGCCTTCGAGACGGTGGTCGACCTGGTATTGCAAGAGCTCGGCGGCCTGGTCGAGCAGATCGATCGAGGCGAGACGATCGGCCAGGCGGCGGATCAGCTCGTCACCGCGGCGGCCGATCGGCGTCAGCTCGCGGAACTCGTAGAACATCCCGAGCGCCTCGACCGGCGGCAGTTCGTCGCCCTTCGGCCCCAGGAAGATCTGCGTAAACAGATCCGACGCCAGATCCTGCGCCTGGCGCGAGGCTTCCGCGTTCGGCTGCAGCTTGGTCGCGGTACGCGCCGCGGTGAGCGCATCGCGATAGCGTCCGTTCTCGGAATAAAGCTGCGACAGCATCTGCAGCGTCTTGACCTCGATCGCGTCGCCGCGCCAGGTCATCGACAGCGTCTCTAGCTCTTTCAGCGCGTCTTCCTTGCTGATCTCGTCACGCTTCTGCCGCAGCGCGATTTCGAGCTGCTTGGCTTCGGCGGCGGCCGGCCGGTCATTCGATGCGACCGCGAATTTGTAATCGTCGAGCGCATCCCTGTCGTGGCCGAGCGCCTCGGCGAGCCGGCCGCGCAGCACGGCAAAGCCGGGCCCAGCCTCCGGCGAGACGCCGACAACCTCCATCTCGCCGCGGCGCTTCGAGGCGCCGGCATAGTCCTTCACCTCGAGCGAGGCGCGCATCGCATCCATCGTCACGATGCGCTGGATGTCGAGCGGCAGCGAGGCGATGGCGAATTCGACATTCTTGAATTTTTCGCGGGCGTCCGCCCATTTGCCCTGGCGCGCATAGGCGAGCGCCTTCCAGAGCTGGGAATCGTGGCTGTTGCCGATCACTGGATTGGCGAGATCCTTCAGGCCCAGCGCCGGCCGGCCGATCAGAATGCTGGCGATCGCATGCATGATCAGCGCGCTGCTCTCCTCCTTGTTGAGAGGATCGCTCAGCATCAATTCGGTCACGGACTTGGCTTCGTGATACATCGCGCGCGACATGTAGAACTGGGCGAGATCGAGCCGCGGCAGCGAACGCTGCGCCGGCTCGACGGCCGAGATCGCCGTGATCAGATCGCTTTGGCGGGTCCAGAAATCTTCCGCCTGGCCCTTGCGCCAGCCCTCGGGATTGAAGATCGGCCGCACCGCAGTCGGTGCCCGCTCGGCCGAAACGTCGACCGGCGACAGCGTCAGGCCGCCCTTCTTGCCGAGGATGACCTTGTCCGATCCGACCTCGATGCCGACTTCGTCGGAGTTCGGCCGGATCGCGATGCCATGCGCGGATTCCAGCAGCGAGAGATCGACGAGATCCTGCCGCTTGATGAAGCCGCGGACCGGCCGTTGCGCGGTGACGACGTAGAGCATGTCGCCGGCATCAGGGTCGGTGAGCTTGTGCAGCAGGCCCGGATTGGCAAAGGGGATGGCGATGTTGGCGAGCGCGGGATCGGTGATGTTGCGCGAGATCAGCAGCGGCAGCGGCGTTGCCTGGATCTTGTCGGCGAGCGTCAGCAGCCAGTTGGTCTCCTTGCCGACCTCCTCGCTGGTCAGCGAATAGACCAGCGGCCGGGTGAGACGGATGCGTACCGCCTGCCCCTTCTCGAGCGGCATGCGACTGACCTCGCCGATCATCGCACCACCCCGGCTGCGGATCGCCTCGATGTCGATCGGCTTTGGCGAATCGAACACCAGCCATACCGTGTCGCCGCGGCGGAACGCGGCCGCCGGCGTTGCGACAGGAATCGGGAATGTCACGCGCAGGCCATCGCTGTCGCGGCGCGCATCGACGCTGGCAATAGGAGGCGGCGGCGCGGCCTGAGCCTCAGCGGGCGCAGGCTTGGGCCCTTCCTTCGGAGCTTCCTTGATCGCTTCCTTAGGCTCTTCCTTGACCGGCTCCTTCGCAGCTTCCTTCACCACCTCGTTGGGCGCTTCGGTTACTACCGGCTTGGCAGGAGCAGCAGGCGCGGCGGCTTCCATTGCGGGCGGCGCGGTCTTGGGCGCTTCCGTGACGTGCGGAGCTTCGGTCGAGGTTATTGCCGGTGCCGGCTTTGGCGCCTCGGCGGACGGCATCGCAGCGGATGCTTCCGGCTTCGCCTCCGATTTCACCTCGGGCTTCACCTCAATCCTGGCTTCGCGCGCGATCGCCTCCGAGGTCGGCGGCTTGATCTCGCCATGGGCGTCCTTCGGCTTTGCGACCGCCGGCTTTTCAGCGGTCGGCGCCGGTCCGTGACCGCCGGATTCGGCCTTTGCGATCGTGGCTTCAGGCGTCGCCGCCGCCTTGCCCTTGTCGGGCTGGAACGCGATGTCGACGACGTAGTTCTTGTCGTCGCGGAAGGAGTGCACGTCGGAATCGCCGATCAGCGCGATCTCGACGCTGGTCTGGTCGATGTCGGACTTCTGTTTGATCGACGCGACATTCGGCGGCGCGGCGACGACGGCATCGGCGAGGTCGAAGCTGAGATTGGCGTTGAAGGCGAGCGTCAGCTTCTGCTCGTTGAGCACGGAGGAGACGCCGACGCCGTCGGGCATCTCGAACACGAAGCGCACGAAGGTCGGCTGCACCGAGGCGCGCACGCGGATCGGTGGCCGCTTCTTGCTCTCGGCCGCAGCGCGCTGGGCGCGCAGCGCGCGCTCGGCAGCGCGCGCGCGTTCGGCGAGTTCCTTGACCACCTCCTGGGGCAGGCTCGGTGGCGGCCCCTTCCAGCCTTCCGGCATCAGATCGATAAAAGTACGCTCGCCGGCATTCATGGTGTTGACGGTGACGCGCCGCGCCAGCGACAGCCGGATCGCGCTGCCGTCGGGGTCTCGGCGGGCGGAGTTGACGTAATCGGGTGCGCCTTCCGGCACGCGGTCGACGGGAACGTCGACGGGACGGTCAAAGCGGATGATGAGGATGGAGCCGGCGGTCGTGACCTCGGAGGGAACGTCCTCGCCGAGCTTGATCACGAGACGGGCGAAGCCGCCGCCAGCTGAAAAGCTCGCCTCGCCCCGGACCGCATCGGCAGCTCGGGCACCATTATCAAGGCCGATCAGCAGACAGGCCGCCAACAAGACAGCCTTGCGGACATGACGCGACAGCCCCAGCGCCAAAGCGCGGGCTCGCGACATCAATCCAGCGGCAGCCTCTCGCGCCATTGGCGGCACTTCTTCCGGTTCGGCGGTCCATGCCGGCACTGGCGCCGGCCCGTGCCGTCGACTGTAGGTTTTGCCAATTAAGGACTTGTTAATGCTGTAATGACGACTTGATCCGGCACAATGTGTCGCGACGCCTTGTTCGTGGACCGAGACGTTCGCGCCCAGAATCTGGCGAGCAAGTGGTTAAGGAGGAGTTGACGCCTGCAAGCCGACCGCAGCTTCAATGTTGCTTTTCCGCGCCATCCGGCGCAGAGGAGCTCTCCCGCTCGAGACAAGCATCATCGTCGGTGTCGCCATCTTCCTCTTGCGGCGGCAATATATGCTGGTGGCTCAGCGCGGACGTCCAGGCAAACGTCATCGCCGCGATGAGCAGCCGATTGGCGGCTTCGATTGCGCGTTCTGCTGCGGACGAGTAGTTCATGGCTTCCTCCCGCGCTGCCGATTGCGAATGGCCGAAGCCTAGGACGAACTCTTCAGCCCCACTGTACTCCACTTCACATTTGTGCGCGTCAACTCATCGCAGCCTCAGAAGATGCCGCTTGTTCTCGCTGCAGCCGAAACGCGAGTAGACGTGCTGCGCACGTACAACCCCCGAGACGTTGCGGTCCATCAACGACTCTGAATCAGATGTGATCACGGCGATTCGAATTCGATTGGTCAGCTTGGGGGGCAATCAATGAGCGGAGAAGCCAACTGCATTGTGTGTAGCAGGGCCAGAGCGGTCGTAGCCGTCTTTCCAATCGCGCGGGGCTATGCCCTAAAGGTATATGAATGCCCCTGCTGCCACAGCACCCTGCATCTCGTGACTCGCGTTGAGAACGCAGCGCTGATCAAGCAACACTGCGAGTCCCTCCTTCCTGTCGAGAATCCGCTGAGCTCGACTGGTCGCAAGGGTCAACAGCGGGTCGCGAATTAGACACGCAACGCGTCCGCCGCGTGCACGCAGGTTGCCGCCGCGCGCCGCGCCTCTTGAGCCCTCAATTCGGCTTTTGCGTCGGCTTGCCGTCGATCTTGGGGAGATCGCCGGCGGAGGCAGCCTGATCCCCGCCTCCATTGGCGCGGCGGGCCATCTCGACCGTCAGCCGCTCGGCGGCTTCCGACGACATCAGGCCCAGGATATCGGACATCTTTCGCGGGGCGATCGCCGAGGCGATCTCGATCAGCACGCCCATTTCCAGCCGGTCGAACACCCGCGCGGCGTCCTTGGGCTTCATGCCCTCATACATGGTCACGAGGCCCTTCAAGCGCTGGGCCTCCGCGGCTTTCTGCTCGGCCTGGGTCGCGGTGATGCGGGACTCCACCGCCTTCATCTCCTCGACCTTGTTCTCGATGCGCTTCTCGGCCGACTTCAAGAGGCTCTCGCGAATATCGATCTCGCGCTGGCGGGACTCGATCTCCTGGCGGCGCGCCTGCAACCGCTCAAGGATCGCGCGCTCCGAGGCCGAGACCTGCGACTGGGCCTCGTCCATCTTGACCGGGGTGCCCTCGAGCTTGGTCTCGGGGGCGGCCGGCTTCGGAGCTTCCTTCGGCGCTCCGTGCGTCGAGCCGGTGATGTCAGGGTCTTCGCCCCCGGGAAAATTCAAATTCTCCTGCGCCCAGGACTTCTTCACATGGTTCGGCTGGTAGTCGAAGACATAGCCGCCATTGATCACGAGGCCCGCCACCTTCAGCGTGGCGAGACCTGCGACCGCAACCAGGACGACCGGAATGACGCGGATGTTACGAAAGGACTTCATACCCTGACTTTATGCGGCAAGACCGTTGGACCCAAGGCCGTTGGACCTGCGTCGCTCCGAGAAGGCTTCGGCGGCAGCGGCCACCGCTTTCGCCGCCGACGGCTTGGCGACGGGGGCGGCTGCGGCTTCCGGATTCGTGACGGGGCGCGCCGCGATCGCGATCTTGGAGAGGCGGCGCACCACGTTGTCGGCTTCGCCGAGCTGTTTGTGCAACTGGCCGGACATCTGCGTGGCGGCGGCAAGCTGGCTGCCGAGATTCTCGTTGACGTCGCGCACCGCGAGCTTGAGCCCGCCGATCGCGCGCTCGGCGATCTCGGTCGCGGTGATCAGCTCGCCGATGACAGCCTTCAGCGAATGCTCGTCCGCCTTCAGCCGCGTCAGCCGCTTGTTGAGCAGGATACAGTAGCCGATCGTGAGCATCAGCAGGATGGCCACCAGCGTCTCGATCGCCATTCCTAGGGAGTGGTTCATGGGGCCTCCATCAGCTTGTTCTGCTCGTCCACCTTCTCGAACATCGCAAGTGTCGTACTTGGCTTGCGCAAGGGTTTCGTCACGCGAATCGCAACGCGCTCTCCGACCCGGCCCATGCGTCCTTCGGTGATCGTGACATCGCCGCACCGCACGGTGACGTTGGCATCGGCGCGCATGTCCAGCGGCAGCGTGTCTCCGACCTTCAGCCGCATCAGCTGCTTGAGCGGAATGTCGGCCTCGTAGAGCACGGCGTCGACGGAAATCTCGGCCTGGACGATCTCGGTGGCGAAATGACCCTCCCAGATCTGGTCGCGGCCGAACTTTTCGCCCATGAACATCTGGAGCAAAACGGCCCGGATCGGTTCGATGGTCGCGTAAGGCAGCAGCAGTTCGATGTTGCCGCCGCGATCTTCCATGTCGATGCGCAGGCGCACCAGGATCGCGGCGTTGGCGGGACGGCTGATCGCGGCGAAGCGCGGATTGGTCTCGAGCCGGTCGATCGTGAAGGTCACCGGCGACAGCGGCCGGAACGCCTGCTCGGCATCGGTCAGCACCACCTCGACCAGCCGCTTGACCAGCTCGGTCTCGATCGTGGTGTAGGGCCGGCCCTCGATGCGGAGTTGGCTCGAGCCGCGGCGGCCGCCGAGCAGCACGTCGATCATCGAGTAGATCAGGTTGGAATCGACCGTCGCCATGCCGAAATTGTCCCACTCCTCGGCCTTGAAGACCGAGAGCACGGCAGGCAGCGGGATCGAGTTCATGTAATCGCCGAACCGCACCGAGGTGATGCGGTCGAGCGAGACTTCGACGTTATCGGATGTGAAATTGCGCAAGGATGTCGTCAGCAACCGCACCAGGCGGTCGAAGACGATTTCGAGCATCGGCAGACGCTCGTAGGAGACCATCGCCGAATCGATGATGGCGCGGATGCCGGAATGGTCGTCGAGCGTGACGTCGCCGACGGTGAAGCCGAGGAGATTGTCGATCTCCTCCTGCGACAGCACCCGCTCGCCGGAGTTCTTGCCGGTGCCGAGATCGCGACTGCCGTCCTCGACCATGGCCGCCCATTGCAGGGCCATGGTCTCAGACAGCTCGTTTTCGGCAGCAGCCTTCGCGGCCTCCGCGGGATCCTCGGAATCGAGCGACGCCTCCCATTGGGCGGCAATCGCATCCTGGTCCATCTGCTCGTTGCCGGCCATGACGCTAGCCCGTACCCTTCCGCAGCATCCTCACTGGAGCACGACTTCCTTGAACAGCACCGCGCTGACCTGCACCGGCGCGACCGCGGCGTTGACGCGTTTGGTCAGCTCTTCCTTGAGACGGAAGATGCCGGCGGAGCCGTTGAGGTCGGAGGAGCGCAGCTCGCGCACATAGGTCTGGAAGATGTCGGTGACGCGCGGCATCGTCGGCTTGATCGCCTCGACCTGCTTCTCTTCCTTCAGCTCGAGCACGATCTTGAGCTTCAGATATTGCACGCGTTCGCCGGGCGCGCCGGCGAGGTTGACCATCATGTCGGGCACCTCGACGAATACCGGCGGCTTCGGCGGGGGTGCGACCTCGGCATGGTGCTCGTCTTCGCCATGGCGGAAGAACAGGAACCAGGTCGCGGCACCGCCGCCGAGCACGACCAGCGCGCCGACGACGATCAGGATCAGCTTGAACTTGCTTTTGGGGGCAGCGGCTTCCGCGCCTTCGGCGACTGCACCGCCTTCCGCTCCATTCTCTGCCATGATCGTCCGGGCTCGCTCATCTCAAAAAGGGCCGAAAGAGCGAAGCCTCCTGGCAGACAGTGACGCGATACAAATGCCCCAGCGCAAAGCGCTCCTCTTACCTGCAAACGCTACGGTAATAATGGTTAACGGAACCTTTCGATCGGGCCTCAACTAGGAAAAATCTGCCGGGCAAACATGGCTAACAGAACCTTTCTGCCCCCCGCCCACGCCGCCGAAAAATAGCCAACTCATTGTAATTGCATCTCATTTCAAGTTGGCACGGCTTTCGCTGAGAGAGGGGCGAGACTGAACGGTTTGGGAGAACCCGACGGTCTCGTTCACGGGATCGGCCAAGGCGCTTGGGAGAGCGAAATGGCGGATCTCACGCAGGGGAGATTGACCGATGCAGAATGCGCTTCTGATCGGCTTGTCACGGCAGATGACGTTGGAACGGCAGATGGATGTCATCGCCAACAACGTCGCCAATGCCAACACCAACGGCTTCAAGGCCGACCATTCGCTGTTCGAGGAGTATCTCAACTCGAACGCGCATGAGGACAATTTCGTCGGCTCCGACCGCCGCGTCTCCTATGTGCAGGACCGCGGCACCTACCGCGACGTCGGCCAGGGGCCAATGGAGGCGACCAACAACCCGCTCGACATGGCGATCAGCGGCAACGCCTTTTTCGCCGTGCAGGCCAATGGCGCCGAGCGTTACACCCGCGACGGCAAGTTCGCGCTCAGCAGCACCGGCCAGCTTATGACCTCCGACGGCAATCTCGTGCTCGGCACCGGCGGCCCGATCGTCTTCCAGCCGACCGACCACGACATCAACGTCTCCCCAGACGGCACCGTCACGGTGCTCGAAGGCACGGCCAAGACCGACTCGATCCGCGGCAAGATCCGCATGGTGACGTTCGACGATCCGGCCAAGCTGACCAAGCTTGGCGCCAATCTCTACGGCGCCGGCTCCGCCAACCAGCAGACCGACGCCAAGTCCACCCTGCAGCAGGGCTACATCGAGAAGTCGAACGTGAATTCGGTCGGCGAGATGAGCCGCATGGTCGAGGTCATGCGCAGCTACACCGCGATCGCCAACCTGCTCCAGCAGCAGAGCGACCTCCACAAATCGGCGATCGAAAAGCTCGCCGACGTTCCGGCCTGATTAGGGGACCACTGACATGCAAGCGCTCCACACCGCTGCGACCGGAATGGCGGCACAGGAACTGAACGTTCAGGTGATCTCCAACAACATCGCCAACCTGCGCACCACCGGCTTCAAGAAGCAGACCGCAGCGTTCCAGGACCTGATCTACGAACACATCCGCCGCGTCGGCGCGCAGGCCTCGGACCAGGGCACCATTCTGCCGGTCGGCGTTGACATCGGCGGCGGCGTCAAGACCGTCGGCACCCCCCGCAGCATGACGCAGGGCACGCTGTCGCAGACCGGCAACGACCTCGATCTCGCGATGTCGGGCGAAGGCTTTTTCAAGATCCTGATGCCTGACGGCACCTACCAGTACACCCGCGACGGCACGTTCCAGATGGACAACCAGGGCCGCGTCGTCACCGCGCAGGGCAACCCGGTGCAGCCGACCATCACGATCCCGAACAACGCCTCGGGCATCACCGTCAACGAGCAGGGCCAGGTGTCGGTGACGCTGCCGGGCTCGTCGAGCAACACCATCCTCGGCCAGATCGGCGTGACCCGTTTCATCAACAAGGCCGGCCTGCAGCCCGTCGGCAGCAACCAGTTCACCGAGACGACGTCGTCGGGCGCGCCGCAGGACGGCACCGCGAACTCCGAGGGCTACGGCAAGATCACGCAAGGAAGCCTCGAACAGGCCAATGTCGACGTCGTCTCGGAGATGAGCGACCTGATCGCCGCGCAGCGCGCCTACGAGATGAACGCCAAGGTGATCAGCGCCGCCGACCAGATGATGCAATCGACCACGGCGCTGTTCCGCTGAGGTGATGATCATGATCCGCGCGACGCTTGCCACCCTCTCCGCCCTGCTCGTGCTGGCGCTGCCGGCGCAGGCCGCCGACGACGGCATCGCCGCGCCGACGCTGCGCGCCAGCATCACCGTCACGTCCGACGTGGTGCGGGTCGGCGACCTCATCGAGAACGCCGGCTCGGCCGCGCTGATTGCGGTCTATCGCTCGCCCGATCTCGGCACCACCGGCGCATTGCCTGTTGCCCAGGTCGTGAGCGTGCTCCGCGCCAAGCAGGTGATCGGCGTGATGACCGGCGACATCAGGGAAGTCCAGGTCACGCGGCTTGCCCGCACCTTTGCCAACAAGGATCTCGAAAACGCGGTCGGCTCCGCGCTCGAGCGCCGCTTCGGGCTTGGCGACGCCGCCAACATCACCGTGACCTTCGACCGCGGCATTTCCGACATGCGGCTCGATGCCTCCAACACCGGCGCGCTGCAGCCGGTTGCGACGCGCTACGATGCCCGCAGCGGCCGCTTCGACATCGCCTTCGAGATCAACAACGACAGCAACCCGGCGCCGACCAAGCTGCGCTTCACCGGCACCGCGATCGAGACCGTGGAAGTCGCCGTCCTGACCCGCGACATCGAACGCACCGAGACGCTGAAATCTTCCGACGTCGCGCAGGAGCGACGGCCAAAGGCCGAAGTGACGGGCGAACCTGCGCTGCGCGACCGCGCGGTCGGTATGCAGCTTCGCCGGCCGATGCGCGCGGGCACGCCGATCCGCGCCGCCGACATCGCCAAGCCCGAATTCGTGTCGCGCGACCAGAGCGTCACCGTCATCTACCAGGTCCCCGGAATCTACCTCACCACCCGCGGCAAGGCGATCGAGAGTGGCGCCGAGGGCGACACCGTGAGCGTCCTCAATTTGCAGACCAAGCGTACGCTGACCGGCGTCGTCACCGGCCGCGGCCAGGTGACTGTGCTGGGCGCCAGCCAGTCCGCACCGATGGAGACTGCGGTCGAGCAGATCTCCGCGCTTAGGCGTGACGAAGCGCCCGCTCCCGTCGACACTGCAGCCCTCGTCCGGAACCTGGTCCAGGCCCCCGCGTCACCAGCGCAGATCGCACAAGCCCAGATCCCGCAAGTTCGCATCTCGCAAGCTCCAGCCAAGCAAGCTCCAGCCAAGTCAGAGTAAGTCATGTCCTCGTTCAGTTCGGCTTCCCGTCTTCGTCGTATCGCGATCTCTGCCCTGCTGCTCGCCACTTGCGCGCTCGCGAGCGGCTGCTCCTCGATCGACCGTCTCTCGCAGATAGGCGAGCAACCGAAGCTGTCGGCAATCGACAATCCGACGACGCAGCCCGGCTACAAGCCGGTGCAGATGCCGATGCCGAAGCCGGAAGTCGCCTCCTACAATCCGAACTCGCTGTGGCGGAACGGCAGCCGCGCCTTCTTCAAGGATCAGCGCGCGACCCATGTCGGCGACCTCCTGACCGTGACGGTCAATATCACCGACAAGGCCAATCTCTCCAACGAGACCCAGCGCAGCCGCACCAATTCGGAAGATTCGGGCATCACCGATTTCATCGGTTCGAAGACGCTCGGCGTCCAGGCGCAGAAGGTGCTGCCCGGCCGCATCCTCACCGCCGACTCCACCGCCTCCAGCGACGGCAAGGGCAGCGTGCAGCGCACGGAAGCCTTGCAGACCAACGTCGCGGCGGTCGTGACCCAGGTGCTGCCGAACGGCAACCTCGTGGTCGAAGGCAAGCAGGAGATCCGGGTCAACTTCGAGATCCGCGAGCTCGTGGTCGCCGGCATCGTCCGCCCCGAAGACATCCAGAGCGACAACACCATCGATTCCAGCAAGATCGCGCAGGCCCGCATCGCCTATGGCGGCCGCGGCCAGATCACGGACGTGCAGCAGCCGCGCTACGGCCAGCAAGTCATGGACGTGCTGCTGCCCTTCTAGCCCTCTCCCGAGCTCCCACATCGTGTTCGCGAACCTAGGCGCGAACGACGATGTACGACGCGGCCCTCGCCAGCTCCCCTGGCGAGGGCCGCATGTATTTTGCGAGGTGTTGCTGTCATCGTCCGCGAAGGCGGACGATCCAGTACTCCGAGACCTTCGTTGCTGAACCGATACAGCACGGTGTACTGGATTCCCGCCTTCGCGGGGAATGACATCGGAGAGAGTCGCAACGCCTCACGTAAACTCCGCCTCCACCACACCCAGCCCGTCCAGCTCCATCCGCACCTTGTCGCCGGCTTTCAGCCACAGCGTCTTCACCAGGCTTCCGGTCAGCACGAGCTGTCCCGCGTGCAGGCCCTTGCCTTCGGCGGCGAGGTGGTTGGCGAGCCAGGCGAGTGCGTTGTGGGGATGGCCGAGCACGTCGGCGCCGGTGCCATGGCTGACCTCCTCGCCATTGACGAGAGCGCGGCCCTTGACCGCCTTCAGGTCCGGCACCGCCGAGCGCGGAACGGAGGCACCCAGCACGCAGCCGGCGGCAAAGAAATCATCCGCAATCAGCGTCGGCGCGCCCATCGTCTCCCATTTCACGTAGCGGTCGTCGACGATCTCGATCGCGGGATGATAGGCCTCGACGGCTTCGCCGACCCATTCGGCGGTGAACGGCGCCTCGCCGGCGGCGAGGTTGCGCTTCAGGCGCACAGCGATCTCGCACTCGACGCCGACATGGACATAGTCGGAGGCCGCGAGCTTGACGCCGCTGTCGTGCACGCCCTTCTGGAACACGCCGCCGCCGCAGGGGTGCGGGATGCCGATATAGTCCTGCATCACCTGGCTGGTGCAGCCGATCTTGTAGCCGACCAGCGGCCCGACATTCTTCAGCAGCAGATCATGCAGCGCGCGCTGGACCTGGTAGCCCTCGGCCTCGTCATCAGGCGGAACCTCGAGCGCTGCGAGCGGCGCATGGTTGCGGCGCGCCAGCGCGATCGCCTTTGCGGCTTCGAGAATTTTGTCCATCGGCGCCGGCTCCCACGCTACCCAATCGAGGGCGGCAGTGGAGCATCCCCGCCCGGGCCTGACAAGCGCGGGCGGCTTGTGGCATCACGCCTTGACCAGGCCGAGCCGGATCCTTGACGCTGCTGGAATGCCTGACGCGGCCGAGCATCGGCACGACCGCCTGCAGGGGAACCCGGCTCGCGGCGCGCCGCACCGGCCAGTCCGGGCCTGGAGCCGCGGAACCCGGCGCGCCCGCGGTCCCAGTTCCCGCCGCAGGATGCGGCTTGCGGCCTGCTGCCGCCGGTTAAGGAAATATTGAGCTGGTCCAAGCCTTATGGAGATGCACGCCTTACAGCGTCGCATGAAGCCTGATTGCAGTGAAGCCGCTGGATCAGTGTCTCAGCATCCGAGACGATCTCGTTGATGCGACTCGCAAAACCTCCCGCACTTGAAGTGAAGGCTGTTTCTGATGTGAACTCACGTGAGCTTGCAGCAATCGACTCTACCTCCTTGATCGCGATTCACTTTTCGCGATTGCGCTCGCGCGTCGAAGCGCGCGGCGGCAAACGTCAGGCAAAAATATCGATTGCGGCGCGAAACGGCGCCGTGAACCCAAAAACAAAGAGCCGCATCGCTGCGGCCCGGACTCTATTCGTCGCGATAGACCTTCTCGCGTTTCTCGTGGCGCTCCTGCGCTTCCACCGAGAGCGTTGCGATGGGCCGGGCCTCGAGCCGCTTCAAAGAGATCGGCTCGCCGGTATCCTCGCAATAGCCGTAGGTGTTGTCCTCGATGCGCTGGAGCGCGGCGTCGATCTTGGCGATCAACTTGCGCTGGCGGTCGCGGGCGCGGAGTTCGATGGCGCGGTCGGTTTCGGACGATGCCCGATCGGCGAGATCGGGGTGGTTCACGTTCTCCTCCTGCAGAGCCTGCAGCGTGAGCTTGGACTCTTTGAGGATCTCATCCTTCCAGGCGAGGAGCTTCATACGGAAGTACTCCTTCTGCCGGTCGTTCATGAAAGGCTCTTTTTCGGTCGGTCGGTAGTTTTTCAACTTTTCCAAGGGCGGCCTATCTTCTCAAGCAACGACTCATGAACGGAACGGGGTCCGTTGAGCCGGGGCTTATATAGCTACCCCATGTGACAGACAATATTTCCTTAATAGCGCAGTTAGCGCCCCCAAGCCCTTGCACAGGAAGGTTTATCCGGGAGGGCCCGGGGGCGGCCAAAAGCCTAGCTAGTAGCCGACCGTGAAACGCTGCCTCAAATGGGCCGGCTTCTCGATCTCATCGGCGAGCGCGATGGCGTAGTCGGCGAAGCTGATCCAGCTCTTGCCGTTCGCATCTGCGAGAAGTTCGTCGGTCCCGAGCCGGAACCTGGTGGTCCGCTCCCCCTCGATGAACAGCGCCGAGGGCGAGATGAAGGTCCAGTTCAGCTCCTTTTCCTGGCGCAGCAGATCGAGAAAGGCCCCACCCGCCTCCGCCTCAGCCTTGTATTGGGCCGGAAAACCGGGGGTTGTGACCAGTTTGACGCCGGGAGCGACCTCCAGGCTGCCGGCGCCGCCGACGACCAGATAGCGCCCGACCTTGGAGTCCTTGGCCGCGCCGATCAGCTTGTGCGGGTCGCTCGCCAGGAAGTGGACGGAACTGATGGCCACATCGTGCCCGGCCCAGAGCTTGGTCAGGCCGGCCTGGTCGAGCACGTCGCCCTTGGTCGGGGTGACGTTCGGCAGGATTGCAATCTTCTCCGGGTTCCGTGCGATGGCGGTGACGCCGTGGCCGCGGCCGGACAGTTCCTTGGTGATCTCCGAACCGGCCCGGCCCGAGGCGCCGGCAACTGCGATTTTCATGGAAGGCTCCTTCGCTTCTGTAGTAACCAATGGTGACTAGATATCGTAAGGAACGCTGGTGTTAAGAGAGCACTTTGTGCTTACCTGATTACGCTGGAGTAACCGGCAAGCCGAAAGCAAGTGCGAGGCAAGTACGAGGCAAGTGCGAGGAATGAGATGAAACCCAACGTCTATGCAGCCGATTGCCCAACGCGCCAGATCCTCGATCGCGTCGGCGACAAATGGGCCGTGCTGATCCTGTTGCTGCTGCGCGAGGAGCCGATGCGCTTCAATCAGTTACGCCGCACGATTGAAGGCATCTCGCAGAAGATGCTGAGCCAGGTTCTCAAGTCGCTCGAGCGCGACGGCTTGATCAAGCGCCGCGCCATCGCGACCGTGCCGGTGACGGTTGAATATTCGATCACGCAGCTCGGTGTGACGCTCGCCGCCGCAGTCGATCCGTTGCGCGATTGGGCCGAAGAGAATCTGAAAGACGTGCTGGCCGCCCAGCGCCGCTACGATTCGCAGCAGAAAGACGAAGCGGCGTAAAGCCGTTCCGTAAGGCCTCAGATGATCCGCTGGACGACTACGCCTGCCCGGCCTTGGCCAGCTCGACCTCGACGCGCAGCTCGATCTCGGACAGCACGGAATCGAGACCGGGATCGCCGGAGGAGGATTTCAGGTTCGCAGCCGCATCGCGCAGCCGCATCACGGTCGATGTATCGAGATTGCCGGACAAGAGTCCCATCTTGAGATCGTCGAGCACGTCGAGCGCGGTCTTGCCGCGGACGACCGAGCGCTTGCGGCGCTCGACCGGATCTTCCTCGATGCCTTGCAGCGCGAGCAGCGCATCGATGTTGGCGGAGGCCTTGGGTGCGGTCGCAGCGCGGGTCTCCTGCGCCGAATTCGTGTCGGGCAGCACGAAGGTGCCGGAGCTCGTTCGCCTGGCCTGGCTGGCCGGCGTTCCAAGCGTGGTGCCATTCGGTCCGTAGATGCGCATCGGAGCAATCCGGGTGATCGATGCGCCACATTCGCCGCTTTATGGTTAACGGGGCGTAAACGGCCCGGCAAAATCTGCCGACAGGCGGCAGTTTCGCTCCTTAGGGCGAATGCCGGCTGGCACCGATCCGAAGAGATTTATTCAACCTATTCAATCGACTACCCCATCTGCCCCGTGTTGGCACAGCGCTCGCAGGGAAAGCGTCGGACCAGCTCGTCATGGGAGTGTCGCAGATGGTCCGAGATGTGAGGAGCCTCGGGGAGCAGAGGATGCCAGGCGTTCGTTGGGTGAGGATTGTTGGGGTGGCCTGCGCCGCGCTGTCAGCGCTGGCGCTCTCGGTCGCGCCTGCGCGTGCGACCTCGCGCATCAAGGATCTCGCCAATATCGAAGGCGTGCGGCAGAACCAGCTCATCGGCTACGGCCTCGTCGTCGGCCTCAACGGCACCGGCGACACCCTCAACAACATCCCCTTCACCAAGCAGTCGCTGCAAGCGATGCTCGAGCGCATGGGCGTCAACATCCGCGGCGCCACCATCCGCACCGGCAACGTCGCCGCCGTCATGGTGACCGGCAATCTGCCGGCATTCGCGACGCAAGGCACCCGCATGGACGTCACCGTCTCCGCGCTCGGCGATGCCAAGGATTTGCGCGGCGGCACCCTGCTCGTCACCCCGCTCCTCGGCGCCGACGGCAACGTCTATGCAGTGGCACAGGGCTCGCTCGCGATCTCCGGCTTCCAGGCCGAGGGTGAAGCGGCCAAAATCGTACGCGGCGTTCCGACCGTAGGACGCATCGCCAACGGCGCCATCATCGAGCGCGAGATCGAGTTCGCGCTGAACCGGCTGCCGAACGTGCGGCTCGCGCTGCGCAACGCCGATTTCACCACCGCCAAGCGCATTGCAGCGGCGATCAACGACTATCTCGGCGTCAAGAGCGCCGAGCCGATCGATCCCTCGACAGTGCAGCTGACGATCCCGCCGGAGTTCAAGGGCAACGTGGTCGCCTTCCTGACGGAGATCGAGCAGCTTCAGGTCGATCCGGATCTCGCCGCCAAGATCGTCATCGACGAGCGCTCGGGCATCATCGTGATGGGCCGCGACGTCCGCGTCGCCACCGTCGCGGTCGCGCAGGGCAATCTCACGGTCACGATCTCCGAGAGCCCGCAAGTGAGCCAACCCAACCCGCTGTCGCGGGGTCGCACCGTGGTCACGCCGCGCTCCAGCGTCGGCGTCACCGAGGACGGCAAGAAGTTCGCCGTCGTCAAGGACGGCGTCTCGCTGCAGCAGCTCGTCGACGGCCTCAACGGCCTCGGCATCGGCCCGCGCGACCTCATCAGCATCCTCCAGGCGATCAAGGCCGCGGGTGCGATCGAAGCCGACATAGAGGTGATGTGATGCAGACCGGCATGCTCAACACCGCGCACGTCGTCACCGCCGCACTCTCGAACCCAGCGTTCTCCGTGGAAAGCCGCAACGGCCGTCCCGATTTCGAGCTCGCCGCAGCGTTGCAAAAGGTCTCGCCGCAGCAGCAGGCCAAGACGCAGAAGACCGCCACTGACTTCGAGGGCATGTTCCTCAACAGCATGTTCGCGCAGATGACTTCGGGGCTGAAGGGCGAAGGCCCGTTCGGCGATACGCCAGGCACCGGCGTCTGGCGCTCGATGCTGACCGAGCAATATTCCAAGAACTTCGCCAATGCCGGCGGCGTCGGTGTCGCCCGCGACGTCTACCGTACCCTGATCATGCAGCAGGCCAAAACCACTCTTCGTACGGCATAAGGTCAAACGAGATGAACCACTTCAACGCGTCACGTCGGCCGATGCCAGCGCAGCGCCCGAACAATACGCCCGAGAGCGCCGCTGCGCGCAAGCTCGCAGAGGACCTGATGGACGCGATGAGCGCCCTGCTCGGCCTGATCGAGCGCGAGACCGAGCTCGTCCGTGCCGGCAAGGTTCGCGAAGCGATGATGATGGAAAGCCAGAAGCAGGAACTGTCGCGGCGCTACGTCGGCGCCGTCAGCCAGTTGAAGGCGAACCAGGCCCAGCTTTCGAAATCCGCGCCCGAGCTGCTCTCGACGCTGCACCGCCACCACGACGCCTTCCGCGCCATGCTTCAGGTCAATCTTACCGTGCTCGCGACCGCCCATGCGGTCTCCGAGAGCGTCGTGCGCGGCGTCAATGCCGAGATCCAGAAGCGCAACGTGCCGAACACCTATACGGCGGCGGGCCGCCGCGCCACGCCTGGCCCGCGTCACATCACGCCGCTCGCGGTCAGCCGCACGCTCTGAGCGCAGACAAAGCACTCCATCCAATTTTACGAAAAACCGTGCGGCGAAAGCGTCGCGCGGTTAGTCACGTTTGCTTACCCGGTGTTCAATCCTGGTGTTCCATGGTTGCGTATTGAGAGGGGTTGGGATTTGACTCACACGAGGCAACCAGGAGGCTGCCATGAGTACAGATTTCAGCATCAGGCCGGTGGGGATACCGGTCGCCGCGCTACCCATAGCGACGTCGAGCGCGGCGGCCAACGACGCCGTGCGGACCGATTTGCCCGCGAGCCAGACCGTCAGCGCGAGCGACGCTGGCGCCGCCGCGCGCAATGATCTGTACAGTCAGAACGTTTCGCGCCAGGTCGTGTTCAACCAGGCCGCCGCATCCTTCGTTTTCCAGGTCGTCAACGAGAAGACCGACCAGGTCGTGGAGCAATTTCCGGACGAAGCGATGCTGCGCCGCCGCGCCTATTTTCACGCGCTCGACCTCAGCAAGGCCGACGCAGAACGCCCGCTGTCGACCGACCGCAGCGCCTGAAGTCGTGGAGGCTGATCAGCAGAGCTAAACGCTCTGCTTCAGCAACTCGTCCTCCCGTTTGACGAGTTTCTGGATCTCCTTCAATGAATTGTACAGAGAGCCGCTCAGGATCAGCTTGCTTGCAGCCTCGATCGACGTTCTGAAGCTTGGCACCGCCTCGAGCAGATCCTTGACGAAGCTCACATAGAGCTCCTGGTATTTCGGGATGTCGTTCTCGAGGTACATCATCTGAACGCAAAGATAGAGCCGCTTCACCGGCGTGTCGGCGGTCTCCGCGGTCAGGAGATCCTTCTCCCGCATAATCGGCGCCTCTCCCGAGATCAATAGCCTGGTTCGCGCATCTGAGTTGGTGATGAGGCTTTGGCCGATGATGATTCGCTCGAAGGGCTTCAGTTCAACTTTCAGCGCCATCGCTGTTACCTCCTGCGCTCATACCAAAAACAAGCCGTCTGCGACGATGCGAGAGATGAAAGACTCCTGCTCCAGCGAGCTGACCAGGTTCATCGGAGGGAACCCCACCGCCGGCTGCGCACGGGCCGGCTGAGCTACTTTCGAACGGTCGGCTTGCCGGCCGTAGCGCGGATTTCCGTTGCCAAACGGTAAATGGGTTTGGTTAACGAGACATTAACTACCGCGGCGCGACAACGCGGATCGGTGACCAGGACGCTTCGCGATGCCGCGATCAGACCAGGTCGGCGTACGCCGTATTGAGCACGTTCGCTCCGGTCGCAGGATTGGTGACGACCGTCTTGATCTGCGCGTGACCGATCTTCTTCAGCAGGAACTTGGAGTCGCCGATTCGGAAGGAATTTTCCTTGATCAGCACGTCCTGGTACTGAACTGGGCCCGTGCCGCTCTGGTATTTGACCTTGGCGCGAAATCCTTGAACGTCAGAGATTGAGAACGAAAACTTCTCGCCTGTGGAATACGTCCCCTTCCAGGTTCCGGTATAAAGGGTGGAATCGACCGGAACATACTTCACATTCGATGACGAAGCCGTTGGCGCTGTCTTATAGCTGTTGCTCAGAATGCTAAGGATGTCCGCCATCGCTTGAATTCACCTCAATCGGCACGTCCGCTCAGGCGCGCCCGCTCAATCCGGCTGCAATGTTGCGGTTTATCTCGATCAACGACTTGAAGTGCTCCCGCTGGGGGCTGATCTGCAGCGCCGCTGTCTGGGACAGCACGAAGATGCTGATGTTGGCGATGTTCTGCCGAACATCCATTGGCTGCGGGTTCCCATCGCGCTGAGCTTCGCTGAGAAAGATTGTCCAGAGCTTGCGGTTATAGATCAACGCCTCGGACATCTGCACATAGCTCGCATCGGGGTCGGATACGACGGCTTGCAGCTTGTTCGCCGCTTTCAACAATGTCTGGGCTTCAATATCGCGCGGGGATGAGGTGGTACTCGCGACGCGCGCGTAGGCTTGAGCGGCAGCACTAGACATTCGTCACCTCAGCAAACCTTGTTCCGTCTGACAAGTTTCCGGACTTCCTCGTTGTAACCCCTAAAGGCGGCCAATTAAGATTAACTTACTCGCTGCCCGAATTCGCGTCATCAGATTTGACCCAGGGGAGTTTCGGGCTCGAACCAAGCGCGGCTTTCGAGATCATCGCTGACCGGTCTGTTTCGGCCGAAGCAGGATTTCCCCGGCCAGAACCGCGGCGTTGTCCAGCACTGCCCCAGCCGTCGCCGATCGGAACGTATCGTTAACCACATTTCGTAAGCAGTGGTTAATCATATTTTAAAAGCTTTTGTTCACCCTTGCGGAGGCTGAAACCACAAAGCGCATTGACCCGGACTAGGACGCCGGCGGTGCACACAAGGGAAGTCATTCAAATGTCCGACGTCGTCCTTACCGCGGCAGTCCGCCAGAACCTGCTCTCGCTGCAGGGCACCGCTGATCTGCTCGCGACCACGCAGGGCCGTCTCGCCACCGGCAAGAAGGTCAACAGCGCGCTCGACAATCCGACCAACTTCTTCACCGCCGCCGGTCTCGATGCCCGCGCCAGCGACATCAGCAATTTGCTCGACAGCATCGGCAACGGCGTGCAGGTCCTACAGGCTGCCAACACCGGCATCACCTCGCTGTCGAAGCTGGTCGATACCGCGAAGTCGATCGCCAACCAGGTGCTGCAGCAGCCCACGGGCTACAGCACCAAATCAAACATCCAGTTCACCGGCACGGGCGCTCCCACCGGGACGGGCGGAGCCACTTCCGCGGACCTCACGACAAGTAAGCTCAACGGCGGCGTTTACACGTTTACCAATTCCGCCGGCACTGCTGCCACGATCACCATCGGCACTGCCCCGTCAAGCTTCAATCCGGTGACCAAGACCGCACAGGTCCAGTCGCTGGCACAGCTCAATCAGGCACTGGCGGATGCGGGCGTCAACCTCGCGGGCTCAATCACCGGCCCTGACAGTCTGACTCTTACGTCGACCAATGACGGTGCGGGACAGGTGATCACGGGTACCGCCGCTCCCGCTGCTCCCGTCACGCTGGACGCCATCAATATCAGCGGCAATGCCGCGGGCGGTGGCGCAGGTGGTGCCGTCGTTGCGGCGGTGCCCGACCCGATCTCGCAGCAAGCCAGGGCGACCCTCGTCAGCCAGTACAACCAGATCCTTCAGCAGATTACCACCACAGCGCAGGACGCCTCTTTCAACGGCGTCAACCTGCTCGATGGCAACTCTCTGAAAATGATCTTCGACGAGACTGGCAAGTCGACGCTGACGATCGCGGGCGTGACATTCAATCCGAACGGTCTCGGCCTGAGCCAGTTGACCGCCGGCGTGGATTTCACGGACAACGTCCTGACCGGCAAGGTTCTGACCTCGCTCAATGCCGCCAGCACCACGCTGCGGTCGCAGGCCTCCGCCTTCGGCGCCAACCTGTCGATCGTGCAGATCCGCCAGGATTTCTCGAAGCAGATCATCAACGTGCTGCAGACCGGTTCGTCCGCCCTGACGCTCGCCGACACCAACGAGGAAGCGGCCAACAGCCAGGCGCTGTCGACTCGCCAGTCGATCGGGGTGTCCGCGCTCTCGCTCGCCAACCAGTCGCAGCAGAGTGTGCTACAGCTCTTGCGTTGACAGCTGAGTCCGGCCTCTCTGCGGGCGATAAAATTGGGGCGGCGAGGCTTGGCTTCGCCGCTTCTTGTTTTTGTTCTCGTTCTCGTCGCAAAAACCTGTGGGCACGACGACAACTCGACCGCCCTGACAGGCTAAACGAGAAACTCGTACAGCGGCCGACGCGAGGCAGTGGCGCACGGTTTCCAAGACGACTCTCATGCAGCCAACAAAACGGCGGGGCCGAGGCCCCGCCGCAATTCCGTAGCAAGACTTTTGTCGAACTCAGCGCAGCAGCTGCAGAACGCCCTGCTGCGACGTGTTGGCGAGCGACAGCGCGGACGTCGCAATCGACTGGCGGGTCGACAGCGCCTGACTGTTGGCCGCTTCCTCGTTGGAGTCGGCCAGCGTCAGGGCGGACGAACCGGTCTGAAGCACGTTGATGATGTTCTTGTTGAAGTCCTGGCGGATCTGCACGATCGACAGATTGGCACCGAAGGCCGACGCCTGCGACCGCAGGGTGACGCTGGCGGTGTTGAGCGCCGTCAGAACGGTGTTGGTTGCACTGTTGTCGATGAAGTCGCTGCCCGCGGTGAGCGACTTCAGGCCGAGACCGTTCGGATTGAAGGTCACGCCCGCAATCGTCACGGTCGATTTTCCGGTTTCGTCGAACACCAGCTTCAGCGAGTCGCCATTCAGCAGGTTGATGCCGTTGAACGAAGCGTCCTGCGCCGTGGTGGTGATCTGCGTGATGATCTGGTTGTACTGGGTGACCAGCGACGAGCGCGTGGCCTGCGACACCGGGTCGGCAACCGCGGCGACAATCGTTCCGGCGGTGAATGCTGCACCGCTGGTGGTGTCGATGTTTACCGAGCTCGACGCCGTGGCGGGCGGGGCGACATAGGCAGCACCGTTGGTGATGACCTGGGATGCGGCATCGTTGGACGAGGTGAAGGTCAGCGAGCCGTTGGTATTGACGCTTGCGATCAGCTGAATACCCGCCGCCGAAAGCGCGCTGTTGAGGCCGGTGATCGTGTTGACCTGGTTCGCGGCGGTGCCGAGCGTGATCGTGGTGGTGCCCGCTGCCGTATCGAACTTGATGGCCTGGCCGCCCAGCGAGTTCGTGCCGCCGACGGTCAGATCGGTTGCCGTACCCGCGACAGCCAGCGGACCGGCACCGGTCGGCACGGCGCTGGTGAAGGTGGCCTTTGAAGTGTAGCCGCTCGGCTGCTGCAGCACCTGGTTGGCGATCGACTTCGCGGTATCGACCAGCTTCGACAGCGAGGTGATGCCGGTGTTGGCGGCCTGCAGGACCTGCACGCCGTTGCCGATGCTGTCGAGCAGGTTGCTGATGTCGCTGGCGCGGGCGTCGAGACCGGCGGCGGTGAAGAAGTTGGTCGGATTGTCGAGCGCGCTGTTGACCTTCTTGCCGGTGGCGAGACGGCCCTGCGTGGTCGCGAGCAGATCAGCGGTGCCCTGCAGCGAGAGCAGGTTCTGGCGGACTGCCGCGGAGAGCGTGATGTTGGACAGAGACATGCGAAACGACCTTTCTGGTGTAACTCAGCGGGCCTTCCTTGGCCGCGCATCGGGGAACCCTAGGGACGCTATGGTCAACAAAGGATAAAGCAGACCGGTCTTGGTTAACGGCCGAGGCGCTTTCGAAGAATTATGGTTAACAAACGGTCAAGACCGGTCGATCGGTTAAGCAGCCTCCGCGGCGCCTGGCCTCGATCGATTCCGGAAAACACAAACTGCAGCGCACAAGAAAAAAACGGCGGGGCCGAGGCCCCGCCGCTCTTCCAGATCGAGAATTGCGCCGGGCTCAGCGCAGCAGTTGCAGAACGCTCTGCTGCGACTGGTTGGCCAGCGACAGCGCGGACGTCGCAATCGACTGGCGGGTCGACAGCGCCTGGCTGTTGGCCGCTTCCTCGTTGGAGTCGGCCAGCGTCAGGGCGGACGAACCGGTCTGAAGCACGTTGATCAGGCTCTTGTTGAAGTCCTGGCGGATCTGCACGATCGACAGGTTGGCACCGAAGGCCGACGCCTGCGACCGCAGGGTGACGCTGGCGGTGTTGAGCGCCGTCAGAACGGTGTTGGTTGCAGTGTTGTCGATGAAGTCGCTGCCCGCGGTGAGCGACTTCAGGCCGAGACCGTTCGGATTGAAGGTCACGCCGGTAATCGTCGTCGCCGATTTTCCGGTTTCGTCGAACACCAGCTTCAGCGAGTCGCCATTCAGCAGGTTGATGCCGTTGAACGAAGCGTCCTGCGCCGTGGTGGTGATCTGCGTGATGATCTGGTTGTACTGGGTGACCAGCGACGAGCGCGTGGCCTGCGACACCGGGTCGGCAACCGCGGCGACAATCGTTCCGGCGGTGAATGCTGCACCGCTGGTGGTGTCGATGTTTACCGAGCTCGACGCCGTGGCGGGCGGGGCGACATAGGCAGCACCGTTGGTGATGACCTGGGATGCGGCATCGTTGGACGAGGTGAAGGTCAGCGAGCCGTTGGTATTGACGCTTGCGGTCAGCTGAATACCCGCCGCCGAAAGCGCGCTGTTGAGGCCGGTGATCGTGTTGACCTGGTTCGCGGCGGTGCCGAGCGTGATCGTGGTGGTGCCCGCTGCCGTATCGAACTTGATGGCCTGGCCACCCAGCGAGTTCGTGCCGCCGACGGTCAGATCGGTTGCCGTACCCGCGACAGCCAGCGGACCGGCACCGGTCGGCACGGCGCTGGTGAAGGTGGCCTTTGAAGTGTAGCCGCTCGGCTGCTGCAGCACCTGGTTGGCGATCGACTTCGCGGTATCGACCAGCTTCGACAGCGAGGTGATGCCGGTGTTGGCGGCCTGCAGGACCTGCACGCCGTTGCCGATGCTGTCGAGCAGGTTGCTGATGTCGCTGGCGCGGGAGTCGAGACCGGCGGCGGTGAAGAAGTTGGTCGGATTGTCGAGCGCGCTGTTGACCTTCTTGCCGGTGGCGAGACGGCTCTGCGTCGTCGCGAGCAGGTCAGCGGTGCCCTGCAGCGAGAGCAGGTTCTGGCGGACTGCAGCGGAGAGGGTGACGGTGGAGAGGGACATGGAAACAACCTTTCTGGCGTTACGCAACAATCGGCCTTCTTGGCCGAGGACCGGACCGTACGAAGCAAGTGATCAACGAAAACTGAATCGGTCCCGCAGGAATTCCTGATCCCGACGCCCTTCGGAGCGCATGCTTTAGGAAGGATAAAGATTCTCCACAAAACATGATGCGATCCACGGCGGCCGCCCGATCACACGCTGATCACATGGTTAACGAGCAACGAACATGTTGCAGAAGCAATGGCTCGCATGCCAGATTACAATCTCAGCGGTGGCGCCGTGGTCGCTAGTTGCAAAAGATCGATGGAGAACAAGCATGGCTCTCAAGGTCGAGCTCAGACCGCACGAACGCATCATCATTGGCAACTGCGTGATCACCAACACCGATCAGCGCGCCCGTCTTCTCATCAACGGCGAGAATGTGCCGATCCTGCGCGAGCGCGATATCCTCACGCCCGAGACCGCCGATACGCCGGCCAAGCTCGTCTATCTCGCGGTCCAGCTGATGTACATCTCGCCGGATCCGCAGTCACAGCACGGCACCTATTTCAACCTGGTGCGCGACATCGTCACCGCCGTACCGAGCGCCTGGCCGATCATCGAGGGCATCAACAACCATATCATGAGCGGCGATCTGTACCGGGCGCTGAAGGATGCCCGCAAGCTGATCGCCTATGAAGAGAAGCTGCGCGACCAGTACAATGCAGCGCATCCCGAAAGCGACGTCAGCACGGCCGCCTGATCCGAGGTCTTAAGACCTAAGCTAGACGACCCGCGCAAACGACAACGGCCCCGGATCATCTCCGGGGCCGTTGTCGTTTCAGCGAGTCGCTTTTACTGCGCCGCGAGCGGCGGCGCGTCGACCTCGATCAATCCGCCGGTCCGCCGCGCGCCGAACCTGATCACGGCCGACACCAGCGCGTCGATATCCGACTCCGCGGTGCGATGATTGACGATCGCCGCCCGGATCGCGAACTTGCCGTCCAGCGTCGTGCCTGACGGTGCGGCAATGCCTGATACCTGGACATCGGCGACGATCTCCCGATTGATCGCGTCGTCGGCGCGATAGCGGAAGCAGACGATGTTGAGATTGACCGGCGCGAGCAGTTCGAGCCGGGGCTCGGCCAGCACGCGCGTCTCGAGATATCTTGCGAGTGCGCAGCTGCGCGCGATCACCGCGCCCAGCCGGTCCGTGCCAAATGTCTTCAGCGTGAACCACGTCTTCAGCGCGCGGAAACCGCGCGAGAGGTCCGGACCGAGATCGCACGGCCAGACAGCGCCGGCCGCAAGCCCCCTCGCCTCGCGGCTCAGATAGGCCGCCGGCTGTGCAAAGGCCTGCCGATGCCGTTCGCCGTCACGCACCAGCAGGAAGCCGGCGTCATAGGGCACCTGCCCCCATTTGTGGAAGTCGAGCGCGATCGAATCCGCGAGGTCGATGCCATCGAGCAACGGCGCAAGCTCGGGCGAGAGGATCGCGAGCGCACCGAACGCGCCATCGACGTGAAACCAGAGACCTTCTTCGCGGCACAAATCCGCGAGCGCCCTGAGATCGTCGATCGCGCCGATGTCGACGGTGCCGGCCGATGCCGTGACCAGGAACGGCTTGAAGCCAACCTCGCGATCGATCGCAATCTGCGCGCGCAGCGCGGCGACATCGATGCGATGATCGGCATCGATATCGATCTTCCGCAGCGCATCGGTGCCGAACCCGGCGATGTCCATCGCGCGGGAGATGCAGCCATGCGCGGCCTTCGACGCGTAGGCCGTGAGCACCGCGCCGTCATTGCCGATGCCGTGTTGCCGCGCCGGCGCGCCGAGCGCGCTCGTGCGCGCAACCAGCACCGCCATTAGATTGGCCATCGACGTCCCGGTGACGAAAATGCCGCTCGCGCCTTGCGGAAAGCCGAACAGGCCGCGCATCCACTCGACGATCTGGCGCTCGACCTCGATCGGCATGTGATCGCGGCCGCCGAGATTGGCATTGAGGCCGGCCGCGAGCATCTCCGCGACCATGCCGACGGCGGTGCCGCCACCGTGCACCCAGCCCATAAAGCCGGGATGAACATTGCCGGTCGCGTAAGGCGCGACGTGCTCGGAGAATTCGCGATACACGTCCGCGAGAGAAGTCGCTTCGCGCGGCACGTCAGTCCGGATTGCCGCGCGAACCTCGTCGGGGATCGGCTGCCAGACCGGACGCGCGCGGACATTGGCGATGCCGTCGATCGCCTCGTCCAGCATGCGATGGGCGAGTGCACGAAACTCGCTCCAGTCCTGCGGATCGAGCGATCCGTTCGTGACGGATGCGTGGGTGTTGCGGATGATCTCGTTCATGCTGCGCTCCCCACGCTCGTCTTTGCATGCCGCGACAGCATCGCCGTGAACGCGGCAAATATCTTGCGCATCTGCGGCGGCTTGTACGGAAACACCACCGGCGAATCCATGTTGTGCACGACGGCGGTGTTGTCGGCCTCGAACACCAGAAGCTCGCCGTTCTGGTTCTCGGCACAGTCGACGATGAAGTAATCGAGGCCGACGCGCCGGCTCATTTCGTCGAGCGCATTCCTGTGACGTGCTGCGAAGGCGCGATCGAAGTCTTGCATGAAGATGGCTTCTTCGGCGCGCTTCTCTTCGCTGAACGCCATGTAGGCGTTGAGATACCAGATGTCCCAGCGATCGGCGATCGCCATGTGGCAGGCATAAGGCTTGCCGTCGACCATGGTGAGCCGGATCTTGCGAAAGAGCCCGTCGGGACCAGCGTAGTTGACGAAACGCGCGACGAAGAAATCCTGCTCCTCCCGTTCGGCAAGATAGGCCGCGAGCGCGGAAGCATCGTCGATCTTCGCAAGCCCGACACCGGCATGCGTGCCGCGCGGCCGTGCAATCATCGGAAAGTGCAATTCGCCCGAGATCTCCGTGCAGGCGATCCGTCCTTCCGAGAGAGCCGTCAATTGCGCACGCGTCGCGTTGGCGGTCACGGGAATATCGAGACCGGGGATATCAGCCAGCAACCGATAGAGCTTGTCGCGATCGAGATTGCCGATCAGCTCGGGGCGATTGAGCAACGGACGCGGCCAGCGCGGCGCGGCTTTTTCGATCAGCGCCAGCGCTTCGCGGCATTCCTCGGAATCGGATGCGACCACGATGGCAACGTCGTGATCGGGCAGCGTTTCCGGCAAGCCTGTTGTCTTGGTCACATAGAGCGTCAGGAGCTCGATGTCGGAGCCTTCGAGCAAAAATTCGATCGGCGTGTTGCCGCCCATGTCGATGTCGGCCGCCAGCGCAAGCACGCGCAAGCCCGGCTTCGGCGCTGGGGCGGGCGTACGAAACAGTTGGTGGAAGGAGAGCACCTCGGACTGGATCACGAGCCCGGCTTCCTTCTCGCCCATCAGCTGGGCAATCAGCGACAGATCGAGGCCCTCGCCCGCCTGCGCCGTGCCCTCCGCGATCCGCGCCAGCAGCCGCTCGCGCAACGGATGCAGATCGACGCCCTCGAAGGCCTGGCGCGTCAAATGCGCAAAGCCGATACGGTCGGCAAAGTTCGGCGCGGCAAGCGGATGCAACATCTCACACCTATGAGGGCTACGCCGGCACAGCGGCGGTATGGTCAAGCAGCAGCTCGGTCTTCACCAGGACGTGGGCGATGCGATCGAGGATCTGCTGCACATTGCGTTGCGCTTGCGCGCTGTCGGCCGACCAGGCGTCGGTGACGAGCCGCGCGCCAATACACACGCGCAGCGCAGCCTGCGGCACGCCGTCCGGTTGCTCCAGCCGCACCGGCTGGCCGACGAGACAGCGCTGCGCGGCAACCTGCCGGTCCGCCGCGCTCCCGACGATGTTGTCGTTCATGTCGCGCGCCAGCGCGCGATGAACGACGCTGGTGTCGGCGATGGACACGGGCTTGCCGTTACGTAGCAGCGTGAATGGAAAGATCGTACGCTGCGCGAACTCCTCATCGTCCGCATCCGCCTTGTCGAAGGCTGCGGGTACGGCGCGCAGCGACGGCGACAACGCGATCATGCTGTCGATGCCGGCCGCAAGCTCGGCCAGCGCCTTGGCGCGGAACGCCCCGGGCACAGCGTAGTAGTTGCCGATCTCGACCAGCGCCGCTTCCCAGCGCAACCATTGGCCGAAATTCGGACGCCGTTCAAAGCGCGAGCGCAGCGCCGTCCACGTCATCGGCCAGTCGCAGCGGCCGACATAATCGAAGAAGCCCGGCGCGATTCCTTCAATCCGGTCGAGCGCGCGCGACAGGCCCTTCGGCACCAGCAGCGCACCGCTGAAGGCAGGCCCGCCAAAGAACTTCGAGCCTGTTATCAGCACCATGTAACCGCGATCGAGATAGGAGCGCAGCCGCCGGCGGCCGAGCCGCGCCTGGCAGGCATCGACGACGACCTGAACCTTGCGCGGCCAGCGCCGCGCGATCTCATCGAGGCAGGCGGCACTCGGCGCGCGCCAGCCGAGCTTTGACGAATCCATGATGTGCAACAAAACGCGCCGGCCTTGCGCGAGGCTGTCCTCGATTGCACGCATCACCTCGGCGTCCGCGTCGGTGCGCATCGCGAGGCCCGAATTGGCGTCGCGCAGCGGCACCGCGATGCTGTCGCCGGCGAGGCCCGCGATCGCAGCGTCCTTGCGCACCGCAACGCCGCTCGTCGTCATCGCGCTGAAATGGTGCCCGCGTGCGGTATGCGCCGTGCCGCTGCCGGTCTGGTCGGCCCCGACCACGATGGACACCGGCGGCCCGCCGAGCACCGCGTGCGCCAGGAACAAGGCATGGAGCTGGGAATCGGTACCCGACGGCGAGAACACGACATCGACGTGCGGCGGGAGCTGGAAGTGACCGCGCAATTCGTCGCGCATATCCTCGCAGCGCCGGTCGAAGGCGATCTCGACCTCGTCGAACAGCGATTTGTGGACCAGCTCCTCGCGCGCCAGCGCGGCGCGGTCATAGGCCGCCTGCGAGATCGGCGATGCCGTAGATGAAGCGAAATTCCAGATCTCGGGTTCTGGGGACGGTCCGCAGCCATAAGCGTTGACGCGATCTCCGGGATCGAGCGCCAGCCGCTGGTCTCCGCCGGAGGCGAGCAGCGTATCCAGCGGCGTGAAGAGATCGCGCAGGCGATAGCGCGAGCCGCCCTCGGACGCTCGCTCGATGTCTGGCAGGCGGGATGCGCCGATGCTCATCCCGACAGGCTCATGCCGCGTCGGCCGCAGCCGCAGGGGCCGGCGCGAATTGCGAGGCGATGTCGCCATGGAACACCCGCGGCAGGACGTGCCCGCCGAAGCACGGCGTGACCGCCACGAGTTGCATCCGATCCCACATCAATGGCTCCGCCCCCGCTCAAACCCTCACCAAGAGGTAAACAGGCATGGTTAATGGAGCCTTAACGCGTGCTCCTACAGGAACTTGACGAGCGACAGCTGCGCGAGCTTTGAAGTGGTCTGGTAGGACGCCTGGAGCGCGTTCTGAAGTGACAGGATTTCGCTCGCCACCTGGTCCGGCGGGGCCGACTCGGCCTGGTCGATCATGGTCTGGAGCTGCGCCTTGGCCTGGGTCTGCCGCGCGGTGGCGTCCTTCATGGTGTTCTGGGCCATCGCGATATCGGTCTGGATGTCCTCGATTCGCTGCTGTCCAGGCTGCGGCGCAAGCGCCTGAGCCACCCTCTGGCTCAGCGCCGAGACCTGTCCACTGGAATAGGTCCCGGCCGGCGAGGTCGAGAACGTGCCGAACACAGCGACCGCCTGCAACTGCCGCCGGATCGCGTCCTCATCGGCCTGTGCGCCATATTGAATCGTGATGGAATCGTCGACCCGTGCCACCGCGGTCGAGCGCGGCGAGCCGGGCCCGTCATTGCCGGTGTACCATTTCACTGTCGTGGCCGAGCCGTTCACCAGCGTCGTCGCCGAGCTCGCCGGCGAAGAGCCGACGCGCAGCGGCGGTTGCGTGGCGGTGATCGGCAACGTGCTGAAGCCGAGCGCACCCAGCGCGGCCACAGCGCCCGGGGTCGAGCCCGATATGCTCAGGCTCGCCGCATCATCGGTGTTGATCGTGATCGAACCGCCATGGACGGTCGACGGCTTCGAGGTCCCCGTGATCTGGTCGATCTTGCTCATCAGGGTCTGGATGCTGTCGGTGACGTTGAGCTGGTTGCCGGCCGCGCCCGACGCGACGAAGCTCAGCGTGGTGCCGTTGACCGTGATGGTGTCGCCGACAGCAAAACCCGGCGAGATCGAGTTCGAGGGAGCCGTGCCGGACAGCGCGGTCGCCCCGCTGATCGGTGCGGGCGGGGCCGCCTGGTTGTTCTTGGCAGTGCCGATCGCAGAGCTCGCGGTATTGAAGAAGTTGTCGCCGGCGGTCACGGCGGATGCCGCCACCAGCGAGGTGTTGGCGAGCTTCGTGATCGCGGTGTTCAGCGCCGTATTGAGGTTCGCGGCGGTGTTGTTGGGGATGGTCGGATCGATCGCGAAGCTTCCCGCCGGCGTCGGCGTCGCGCTGGACGCAGTCAGGTCGATCTGCTCGGTCGAGCCGTCCGGCAGCGTGAACTGAACGCTGAGCTTGTCGCCGTTGTTCGGGTTAACGCCGTTGAGATCAACGGAGAACGACACCGGCGAGCCGCTTGGGCCGGTGACCGTCGCGCCCGTCAGCGTCGACGAGACCGCGGCGATCTTCAAGCCGAACGGCGATCCCGCGACGTCCTCCGACACCTTCACCGAGCTCGGCGTCGGCTGCGTCTGCACCAGCCGGCCCATTCCGTTGGCACCGAGATCTGCGGCCTGGCGCTCCGCCATCACGGTCTTGAAGCCCGCCTGCGTCGTGGTGCCGTTGATGATGTCGCCGGCGTCGGTGACCGACGGTGTGTTGACCGCGGTTCCGGAGAACAGATAGCGGTTGCCGGACTGCGTGTTGAGGACGCCGATCATCGAGCCGAACTGGGCGGCCGCGGTGTTCTGCGCAACCGTCTGGCCGTTGACGTTGAGATCCTGCGACGTATTCGCGGCGCCCGTCTGCGCCGTGCTGCGGATCGTCGTCAGCGCCTGCAACGCCGTGTTGGTGAGGTTGATGTTGACGTTGACGTTGGTGATCGTGTCGGTATAGGCGTCGATGTTGGACAACTGCGCGCGCGAGGCGATCGCGAAGCCCTCGTTGGTGCCCATCCCCGAATAGTTCTGCGACAGCTTGCCGGTCGAGAGCTGCGTCGACAGATCCGTGAGCTGCTGATTAATGTTGCGGATCTGCGCGCCGAGGACCGACGAGGAGTAGTTGATGCTGCTGATCGACATGTTTCGTCGCCCCTACACTTGATACGCGCGGTTACCCTTGAGCCTGGAGCAGCGTGTTCATCATGCTTTGCACCACCGACATGAGATGGGCATTGGCCGCGTAGGCATTCTGGAGCTGGATCAGGTTCGACATCTCGGCGTCGAGATTGACGCTGGAGGTCGAGTTGAATTTCGCCTGGAGCGTCGAGACCACGACGCTCTGGCCCTGCTGGAGCTGGGTCGCCTGGGTCGATGCGTTGCTCTGGACGCTCAGGAATTGCTGAAGGTAGTTCGAGACGCTGCCGCTGAACGGCTGGCTCGCCGAACCGAGACCGGTCTGCGGCGAATAGGAGAACACAGCATTGGTGAGCTGCGAATAGAGATAGTCCGAGCGCGTGGTGTCGCCGGCCGGTGTCACCGGCGAGGTGCTATAGACCGACAGCCGGGTCGGATCGGTGGCGAGCTGCGTGTTCACCGCGATGCGCCCGGCAAGGCCGGTCATCTGCGAGCCCGCTGCCGTGATCGCGCCGGTGTAGAGCGCCTGGCCGCCGTCGGTGAACAGCGGCAGCTGCGGACTGCCCGAGGTCAGCGAGGAGATCGTCTTGGTGATCGAGGACGAGTTGATCTTGGCGAGGCCGGTGCCGTCATCGGTCATCCGCAGCGTCGTGGCCGTGGCGGGCAGCGGCGCCGCGGAGAATGACAGGTGCGTGCCGGATAGCGCGGTGTTGAGCGCCGAGTCGATCGCGCCCATGCCGCCGGAGAAATTCACGCCGACCTGCATCGGGTTCGCATTCGTCGCGTTCTGGAGCGGCAACGCCGCCGGGTCGGTCACGTTGACCAGCGTAATCTGGCGCTGCGTGTTGGTCGTCGTATCGGTGTAGGTCAGGTTGACCGTGTTGCCCGGTGCGGCGCCAGCGAGATCGACGTCGAAGCCCGCCGGTGGGCCCGAGACCGTCGTGCCCGCCGTGGTCTTGTCCGACAGCGCGCTCGACATCGTCGCGGCGAGCTGGTCGATCTGGGTCTGCGCCTGCACCAGCGTCTGGTCGCGCAGCTTCAGATCCGCCGCGATCTGGCCGGAGGAGACCACATTGTTGGCGACGACGTCGATCTGCGACCCGTTCGGAAGCTTGATGTTGAACGCGCCGACACCGGACTTGGCCGGATTGGTGTTGTAGAGCGAGGTCGCCGAGAGTGCGCCGACTGAAGAGAAAGAGAATTGCGAGGCGAGCCCCGCGCCGACGAGTTGGATGCCCGTGGTGGTGTAGATGTTGGCCTGGTTCGATCCGTCGGTGGTGACGCGAACGTCGACATATTTGGACAGCGAGTTGATGGCCTGGTCGCGCTGATCCATCAGCGTTGCGGCGGACGGATCGCTCGAAGACAGGCCCTGGAGCTTGGTGTTGATGTCGGCGATCGTGTTCATCGCCGCGTTGGCCTGCTGTGCCGAGGTGCCGAGATCCTGCTCAGCGTTGGAGCGCAGCGACTGGATGCCCTTGGTGGTGACGTTGAGCTGCGTCGCCAGCGCTTGCGCCGCTCCGACCGCGACCGTCTGCGCCGACGACGAGCCCGCGCTCGTGGACAATGCCTGGAGCGAGCTGGTGAAGTTGTTCAGCGCCGTTTCGAGCGTGCCGCTGCCACCGGGGTTGCCATAGACGTTCTGAAGCTGCTTCAGGATGTTGGCCATCTGGTCGGCGTAGCCGCTGCCGCCGGTCTCGGTGCGAAGCTGGTTCTGCACGAAGGTGTCGAGCTCCCGGCTGACGCCGGTCGTCATCACCGACGATCCGAAGTCCGCGGTGGTAACCTCGACCTGGTTCGGCGTCTGGGCGACGTAACCCGGCGTCTGCGAATTCGCGACGTTCGACGAGACGATCGAGAGCGCGGCCTGGTTGGCACGCAGACCGCTCATCGCACTGGCGAGGGCTGAACTCAAACCCATGTTGACCTGCCGTCTTTGGTTACGTTACGCGCCGGCGGACCGATCAGCGCAACACGTTCAAGAGGTCCTGCACCATCGAATTCGCCGTCGTGATCACCTTGGTGTTGGCCGAATAGGCCTGCTGCGTCACGATCAGCTTGGTGAACTCGTCGGCGATGTCGGTGTTGGATCCCTCCAGCGACGAGCCGCTGATGGTGCCCGAAGCGCCCGCGATCGCCGGGCCCGACTGATCGGTCACGGCATAAGCGCCGCCGTCCAATGCCTTCAGGTAGTTGGTGCCGTTGAAGTGCGACAGCGTTACCGAGGCGAGATCGAGGTTCTGGCCGTTGGAAAAGGTGCCGACAACGAGGCCGTTGTTGTTGACGGCGACCGAGCGGAGCTGGCCGGCGGCGTAGCCGTTCTGCGTAATTGTGTTGATGGTCACCGCGCCGCTGGTGCTCGCAAATTGCGTCAGCCCGCCGGAGGAGAGGTTGAAGGCGACCGAGCCGAGCGACTGGCCGCTGACTTGGACGTTGTTGATGGTGATGCCCGAGCCGCTCGGCGAGGTGAGCGAGCCGTCACTGGCGAAAGCGAAGGTCTGGCCGGTGTTCACCCAGGCCTGCTGCGCGCTGGTGGTAGCACTGGGGTCGGTCTGGTAGAACAGGTTCCAGGTATCGCTGTGTGTGCCGCCCAGTGCGGAACTGTCGGTCTTGGCCCAGCGCAACTGCAGGTTCACGGGCGTACCGGCCGCATTGTAGGCCGTCACCGCGCCGCCGCTGATCGACTCCTTGGTGAAGGTGGCGACGTCGCTGCCCATCACCACACCGGTCGCGGTCATGCCGGTGCCACGTGCCTGGGTCACCGGGCTCGTCAATCCGAGCGCGGAGAATGCGGGCGCCGTGCTCGTGATGTTGAGGTCCTGCGCCGTGCCGGTGTGGAATGTGATCTTGCCGTTCGAGGCGTTGATGGATGGCGCTACGCCCGTGGCGGTGCCGATCGCCGTGAGCAGGTCGCCGACGGTGTCGTCGGCGCGAACGTGGGTCGCGTCCTGCAGGCCGGTGCCCGCCGCAGTAATCGTGATTGTCGTCGCAGGGGAACTACCGACGATGATGGTGTCACCGGCCGCGAAGCTCGTTGTCAGCGAGTCGCTCGGCGCGGTGCCCGACAATTTCGTCGCACCGGTGATCGGACCGGGCACACTGTTGTTGGCACCCGCACTCGTGATGGTGGCGTCCGTGCGCGGAGGCGGACTGCCGACCGGCAGGGGATTCGACTGGAGGAAGTCAGTCGGATCGAGACCACCATTGGCCAGCAGCGTGTGGCTCGCCGCTGTCGAGCTCGCCACCGTGTTCGGCGTTGTCGGCAGGTTCGCCGCATACTGGATCGAGGTGGTCGCCTGCGCCGGGACGAAGTTGTTCTGGAATTGCAGCACCGTCGGCACGCTGCCGGTCGGATTGCCCGTCTTCGGGTCGACCGTGACACCCATCAGATAGTAGCCGGCGCCGTTGATCAAATTGCCGTTGGCGTTGACCTGGAAGTCGCCGCGACGGGTGTAATAGGAGACGCCGTCGAACACCGGCACGTTGTCGACGACGCCGGTCGCCTTCTGCACCGAGAAGAAGCCATCGCCCGTGATCGCCATGTTGGTGGCGACACTGGAGCCCGAGATCGTGCCCTGCGTGGTGATCGTTGCCTGCGCATGCGCGGTGACGCCGCCGGCGACCTGCTTGTTGGGCACCGAGGAATCGGGAATGAGATCCTCGAAGCTGGTCCCGATGCCCTTGTAAGCGGTGGTGGATGAGTTCGCGATGTTGCCTGAAATGTTCTGAAGCGCGTAGGACTGCGCCTGCAGGCCACCCACCGAGGTGTTCATTGCATCGAAGATACCCATAACTTTGTCTCCAGATCCGATCTCGGCGGCCGGCAGACCAATGGCCGCATTCGGAGGAGACGTCGCAAGGCCTATGCCAATGCAGGTATTCTCAGGAAATCAATGACTTGAATAGAAAGGCCCCGGTCACATGACCGGGGCACAATTGCCGGGCCGGCAACAATTGCCGGGATTAAACGTCACCCAAAGCTCACGTCGCCGACGGCGACGCCGGGTGAAAGACCAGCCCGAAACCGTCGATGCAATAGCGCAATCCGGTCGGCTTCGGACCGTCATCGAAGACGTGGCCGAGATGGCCGCCGCAGCGCCGGCAATGCACCTCGGTGCGCACCATGCCGAAGGTGCGATCCTCGGTCTTGCCGACATTGCCCTCGATCGGCTGGTAGAAGCTCGGCCAACCCGTGCCGCTCTCGAACTTGGTCTCCGAGGCGAACAGCGGCAGATCGCAACCGGCGCAGGCGAAGACGCCTTTGCGATGCTCCTTGAGCAGCGGGCTGGTGCCCGGCCGTTCGGTTCCCTCTTTGCGCAGGATCTCATATTGCTGCGGCGTGAGCTGGGCCCGCCACTCGGCGTCGGTCTTCTCGATCTCGAACTTCTCGGCGGCTTGAGCCGGCGTTGCTCTCAGCCAGCGGAAGGTCGAAAGGCCGAACAGGCCGGCGACGGTCGTCAACAAGATGCGGCGGTCAAACATGTCTTTCTCCGTGCGCAGGAAGTTCACGCCCTGAGATACGGGTTCTAACGGCGGACGTTACACTTCCAGGCGGGATTTTTCTCAACTTATTGCGAGACGCCCTGCTCGTGGGAAACCGGTTCCGCCTCCTCCGCGGCAGCCGGCTGCGGCGCCGGAGCCATGCGCGGCCGAACCTCGGGCGGCGGACGGCGCGGGCCGGTGCCGGCGGCCCGGTTGGCCTCGGCCAGCCGCGCCTCGCGTTCCCTGTCCTTGACCCGTGCCCGCTCGCGATAGCGGGCGAGCGACCCCGCGGCCGTGGAGCTCGCCCTGCCCCAGATGCCGACCAATTGGCCCGCGACCCGCCCGGTGGTGCCGCCGGCCCAGACCAGCTCGAACGGCGAGAACAGCTTCCAGCGCTCGTCGCCCCACAGGATGCTGCGCGCGATCAGCTGCCCGGCCATCGCGGACGTGTTCATGCCCTGGCGGCCGAACCCGCTCGCCACCCACAGGCCTTTCCGCAGCTGGCCGATCTGCGGCATGCCATGCACGGTCTGGCCGATGACGCCGCCGAACGTCTCGGTGATCTCGACATCGCCGAGCCGGGGGAAGATCGTGCGAATCCGCCGCCTCACGCTACCTGCAAAGCGCTGCGGCCGCGCGGCCCAGGTGGTCTCCGGGCTCTCCCACATCAGGCGGTCGCCGTCGACGATACGAAAATGATCGACGCCGTCGGAATCCATCACCGATCCCTTGAAGCCGATGATCTCGTGCACCCGCTCGCCGAGCGGTGCGGTGATTCCGGCGTAGCGCCAGACCGGCAGCAGTGTCTCCGACAGCCGCCGCAACGGCGCGCCGAGATGGATGTTGCCGGCGAGCACGATGTGCGTCGCGCGCAGCCGCGCCGACGGCGTGACGATGCGCTTGCGGATGCCGGAATGATCGATGCTGACGACCGGCGTATCCTCGAAGATGCGGGCGCCGGCGCGCCGCGCCAGCGCGGCCAGGCCGTGCACATATTTGCGGCCGTCGACCTGGAACGCTTTGGGGTAGTAGACGCCGTGGAAGTAACGATCGGTCTTGAGCGCCGCGCGAACGCGATCGACCTGCCAGCCCTCGGCCTCGGTGTCGAAATCCTCGTTCAGCATCTGGAGCCGGCTGATCAGCCGGTCGCCGGCATCGACGTTGGAGACCTCCAGCACCCCGTCTGTGAGGCCGATGCCCGGCATGTTCTCCTCGGTGGCGTTGGCCCGGACGAACTCGGCGCCCTGCTTCGAGAGCGTCCACAATTCGCTGGCGCCCTCAAAGCCGATGCGCTCGATCAGCTCGGTGAGCGGCAGCGCGAAGCCCGGCGTCACGGCGCCGAGCTGGTTGCCGGAGGCGTTCCAGCCGATATGGCGGCCCTCGAGCACCGCCACGCTGGCCCCGAGCCGGGCCGCCTCCAGCGCAATGGAGAGGCCGGCAAGCCCTGCCCCGATCACGCAAATGTCGGCGTCGAGATCGAACGACAGCCGCGCACGTTCACGAAAGCCGGCTTCTTCCTGGGACACGCTTGTGAAAGTCTCGCTCATGTCATTTTTGTTAACGGAGCAATCTTCTTAAAGGACCAATCGGGCGCTTGTCACCTTGTCCTCAACCGACACCTGTAGATTATCCTTTTAGATTATCCTGGACGTGGAACGATTCGAGAATGCCATGCGCCGTTTGATGCTGCTGCGTCACGCCAAGACCGAGACCCACGCGCCGAGCGGCCGCGACCAGGACCGCCGGCTCGACGACCGCGGCCAGCGGGATGCCGCCGAGATGGGCGACTGGATCGCCGCCCACCCAGCCGTGCCCGAGACTGTGCTGGTGTCGCACGCCGTCCGCGCCCGGCAGACCTGGGACATCGCCTGGCAGGCGATGAAGGACCGCGTCGCAGCGCCGCAGGTCGAGATCCTGCCGGAGCTCTACGGCGCTGATCCCGCGCAGATTCTCGAAACCATTCGCACTGCAACGATTCCCGCCAACCCCAGGCAATTGCTGCTGGTTGGGCACAATCCGGGCATGCACGAGGCCGGCCTGATGCTGATGGGTCGCGGCGATCCGGCCGGCGCCAAGGCGCTTGCCGACAATCTTCCTACCGCGGGGCTTGCGGTCCTCGACTTTGACGTCAAGGATTGGGGTGACGTGGCCTACCGCCGCGGCAAGCTGGTGCTGTTCGTCAGCCCCAAGTTGCTTCGACTGGGATGAGACGCGCGGGCACCGTCTCGACCGGTTGATCCAGCTTGGTCCCAGGATCTTGACTGGAAGATTTGGAGGCGCAGATGTTCAAGTCCATCCTCGTACCCATCGACCTCGCCGATACCGATCTCGCAAAACCGGCGATCGCGACCGCGGCAACGCTGTCGCAGAACTGGGGCGGATCGATCCGGCTGCTCAACGTGCTGCCGATGACGCCGGTGATGCTGGCCGAATACGTCCCGGCCGATTTCGACGAGCAGCAGCGCCAGACCTCGGAAGAGGCACTCGCCATCGTCGCCCGCGAATCCGGCATCGACGCCTCTCACATCTCCAGCGTGGTGCGCCAGGGCGGCATCTATCACGAGATCCTGGAGGAAGCCGTGCACATGAAGGCCGATCTGATCGTCATGACCTCGCACCGGCCTGCGATGCGCACTTATTTTCTCGGCTCCAATGCCGGGCATGTGGTGCGTTATGCCAAGTGCTCCGTGCTGGTGGTGAGACACTGACGCTTGCTCCGTCATTGCGAGCGCAGCGAAGCAATCCAGACTGCCATCGCGGAAAGTTTCTACAAGGTCTTGTGCTGCCTGACGGGCAAAACACCCGAACTCTCGGTCAATCCGCATCACAAAAAATATTCCACTTTACCGAAATTCGGAAACGGCGTATGTGTGGTCCCACTCCGGCCCAAGGAAGAGGGGCGTATCGCGATCGTCACGAACGCGGGCCGGGCCGCGGTGGGCGTGGGTCACATCGGCGCGAAGGGTTTTGCAGGGCGGGCAACCGTGAGCGAAGGCCTCGCGCATACGACCGGTGTGATCCGCGTACGGCAAAATCGTGTGGTCCTGGCGCCCGGAGCCTGTGCGTCAAGGCTTGCGGTGATGCGTTGTGTCCAACCGGACATGCGTATCGATCATCCGCAAGGCGACGGGGGCAATAGTGCATCGCTCCCCGGGGAGAGCACGACATAAGCCGTAAACCCACTGCGCAGGGAAGGCCGGATGTTTGGCTTCACCTGTATGCCGCTGTGCAGATTTTTATAGCGCAATCATCGCACAGTGGACCGCGGGTGCCAGCCGGCACCCGGTCTTCCCTGCGCCCTCTTTCAATTGAGGGTGAGGCGACGAAGCAAAGCTCGGGTGAATTAAGCCGCGAGGCTGCGAAGGTGTGTCTGTGATGACGATGCGGATTGGTGGAGCGACCGTATCACCCGCACTCCGTCATTGCGAGGAGCTCTTGCGACGAAGCAATCCAGACTGCATCTGCGGAGGGACTCTGGATTGCTTCGCTGCGCTCGCAATGACGCTGAGGAAACATTTGCGCATATCGGGACGCCCTGCCTTGCGGGACGTCCCGACAGAGAAACCTCACAGATACCGCGTCAGCTCGTCCTTGAACTGCCCGTAGACGGCGTCTTCGATCTGGCTGCGGTTGATCCCGATGTCGCGCAGGGCGCGGTCGTCGAGCTCGTTCAGCGTCTTGACGGCGGAGCGGCGCTCCAGGCGGTCGAACAGCGCATAGGCAGCGGTGGCGAGCGTGCCAAAAAATCCGCTCGACGAGGATGGGCGCAAGCTCCGCCCGGCAGTTTGCGAGATCGTGGTCATGTTTCTTCTCCGGCCTTTGGTCCTGCGCGGCGAAGCGGATGCCGTTGGCGCAAACGCCTGAGCGCCTGCACCTCATTTGCCGTCGGATTGCTCTCGCTTTCCTCGGCTCAATCGCGGACCTTGATGGAACTTAAATGCTCCAGTACATTGCTCGGAGCAAGGAAAACATTGCTCTCGGTGCAATATGTCCAAGTTTGAGTACGTGAAGCTTGCGGATGCCATTGCCGCGGATATCTCTAACGGCACGTTAAGAGCCGGCGACCGGTTGCCGCCGCAGCGCAATTTTGCCTATGACCGTGGCATTGCGGTCTCGACCGCGAGCCGCGTCTACACGGAGCTGTTGCGCCGCGGGCTCGTGGTCGGCGAGGTCGGCCGCGGCACCTTCATCTCCGGCGACATCAGGCGCGAGATCGAGATCATCACCGAGCCGCGCGATGCGCGTATCGATTTCGAGGTCAACTATCCGCTCCTGCCGCAGCAATGGGCGATGATCGCCAAGAGCCTCGCCGGGCTCGAACGGGTCGACGCGCTCGAATCCGCGCTGCGCGCCTCGACCAGCACCGGCACCAAGAGCGCGCGCAATGCGGCCGCCGCCTATCTCGCGCGCAAGGATTTCACGCCGCAGGCCGAACAGATCGTGTTCACCGCCAATGGCAAGCAATCGCTCGCGGCCGCGCTCGCCGCACTGGTGCCGACCGGCGGCCGCTGCGGCGTCGAGGCGCTGACCTACCCTTACGTCAAGAGCATCGCCGCGCGGCTCGGCATCACGCTGGTGCCGATCCCGATGGACGAATTTGGCGCGCGGCCTGACGCGATCCAGAAGGCGCATCGCGAGGCGCATCTGTCGGCGCTGTATCTTCAGCCCATCATCCAAAACCCGCTCGGCGTCACCATGAACGCGACGCGGCGCGCCGACATCATGCGCATCGCCGAGAAGCTCGACCTCACCATCATCGAGGACACCGTCTACGGCTTCCTCGCCGACGACACGCCGCTGGCCGCGCTGGGACCCGACCGCTGCATCGTGCTCGACAGCCTCTCAAAGAAAGTCGCGCCGGGTCTGGCGCTCGGCATCCTCGTCGCGCCGCCTCACTTGCGCGAGAGCGTGATGAGCGCGGTCCGCACCGGCGGCTGGATCGCCTCGGGCCACGCGCTCGCGTCCGGTCAGCGGTTGATGGCCGACGGCACCGTCGCCGAGCTGACCCGGCTCAAGCGCATCGACGCCGCACGCCGCCAGCAGACCGCGGCACGACTGCTCGCCGGTTACCAGATCGCCGCCGATGCGCGCTCCTATCATCTCTGGCTGACGCTGCCATCGCACTGGCGCTCGCAGACTTTCGTTGCCGCGGCGGCCCGGCGCGGCATCGCGCTGACGCCGTCCTCGACCTTCGCGGTCGCGCATGGCCATGCCCCGAATGCGGTGCGGCTGGCGCTCGCCCCGCCCTCGTTCGAGCAGCTCGATTCCGGCCTGCGCACGATTGTCTCGCTGCTCGGCACCAAGGAGGAAGATTTCGACTCGACGGAGTAGCCCCTCGCCGGTCAGCGCTCCGGCCATTCCGCGATAAATCCCGTCGCCCTGTACGGCTCGATCTTGTCCCATTCGTGCAGGACACGACGGCGAAATTCGGCGTCGGTATGCCAGAGCGTGCGTGGCGTCGCAAAACTGTCGACGGTGAGCAGCAGCTTCGTCACCTCGGGCCAGTGCCGGTGCAATGTCATCGGATAGCGCCGCGCGGTCCAGGTGTTGCCGAGGCAGATCACGCTGCGAATGTTGCGCAGTCCCAGCGCCACATCGATGATCGGCAGCGAGAAGATCACGTTCTCTTCGGTGTTCATCGCGCGATGCTCCTCGAGGATTCGATCCGCCGGAATGCCCGCATCGACCATCGCCGCCTTGATGATCATGCACTCGGATTGCTCCGAGCCGCGCGTCACGCCGCCGCTGACAATCGACCAGCGGAAAAGGCCCTGACGCCATAGCCGCGCGGCGGTTTCGGCGCGCAGCGCGACGTCCTCACGGGTGCCGAACAGAAACAGCAAATCGGCCGGTTGGAGCGGCGTATCGATCAGATGGGTGCGATTGATCTCGGCGATCTCGTCCGCCGTCGGCAGGCGCGTGCTGCGATCCATGACTGTCATCGCGGCACGATGCGGGACCGGCGCACGGCTGCGAAGTCAATTTTGATTGCGGCCGATTGCAAGTGCTAGGGCAGCAAGCCGGGCGGCAGCCGATCAAAACTGTAGCTGCGCGGCTGGTTGCGCCGGACGAAGCCGCCGACCTGCCAGGCGAACAGCGCGGCGAAGCCGAGGATGAACAGCACGCCGGCGAACTCCCCGATCATCAGCGCGCGGATCAACAACCCGGCCATCGCCACGGCCAGCATAGCGAGGAACGCCAGCACCGCCGCATAGGTCTTGCGACCGAGGCCGGCGGTCAGCGTGGCGCGGCTGCCGGCCTTCGCCATCCGCGCGTGCAGCTCGAGGAGAAAATCGCGAAAGCCTCTGTCCTGCGGCGCCATCAGCGCCGCGGTCTGCCAGCTCGTCGACAGGATCGCGATGCGGCCGCCACTGGTACGGCTGACATCGGCGCGAAAGCGGTGCTGCTGCATCGAGACCGGACGGAACGACAGCCTGACAGCACTGATCTCATCATAGCGCCAGACACCCGAGCGGCCGGCGATGTGCCAGGACAATCCCTCATCGGTCAGCTCGAAGCGATGCGCCGAGCCGATCAGCGACGCCTTGTAGGCATAGCTCGTGACCGACCGGCCCTGCCCGTCCGAAACCTGCATCTGTCAATCCCGTCCGCGATCCGCTTGCGCGATCGCCCTCCCCCATCCTACAAGCGGGGCATGGCTGAGACGATCTATTTTCCGCGCCGCCTGATTCTCGGGGCCGCCATGATCTCGGGCGTGCTGCTCGCGCTCGCGGTGCATATGCTCGGCGCGCGCTACGGGCTCGACCTCGGCGGCCTCTGGCGTTCGGACACGCATGAGTTCATGCCGACGGGCGCGGCGATGGCCTGGTGGCTGATTGCGACCGTCGGATTCTCCGGCGGCTATTTCACCGCGTCCTTGATGCAAAGCGCCGTCTCCGGCCAGATCCCGCAACGGATGCGCCAATTCCTGATCGCGGTCGGCGTGCTCCTGCTCGCTGGCGCCGGGCAAGCGGCCTCGGCGCCGAGCCCGATCCCGACCATTTCCGGCGTGCTGGCGGGCCTCGCGGCGCTGTGTCTCGGCGCCGTGATGGCGTTCTGCGGCGCGCATTTCGCGCTGCGCCGCGGCTAAGCCTCTTCAGGCCGAAGCAAGCAGCCGCGGGCGTTCCAGCATCAGAGCCACTTCGGATGCGGGCCTGGGCATGCTGAACAGATAGCCCTGCGCCTGGGTGCAGCCTTCGCGCCGGAGCAGCTCGAGCTGCGCGTCGTTCTCGACGCCCTCCGCCGTGGTGACGATGCCGAGGCTGCGGCCAAGGCCCGTCACGGCGCGGATGATCGCCACCGAATCCTCGCGGGTGGCGAGCTCGGACACGAATGAACGATCGATCTTGATCTTGTCGAACGGGAAGCTGCGCAGATAGCTCAGCGAGGAATAGCCGGTGCCGAAATCGTCGAGCGAGATGCGCACGCCCATGGCGCGCAGCTCGTGCAGCGTGGTCAGTGTCGCCTCGCTGTTCTGGAGCAGCACGGATTCGGTGATCTCGAGCTCAAGCCGGCGCGCCGCGAGGCCCGATCTCTCCAGTGCGTCGGTCACGGATGCAATCAGGTTCGGATTCTTGAACTGCACCGGCGAGAGATTCACGGCGACGCCGATATCGTCGGGCCAGGTCGCGGCATCCGCGCAGGCAGCGTGCAACACGAGCTCACCGAGCTGGATGATGAGGCCGGTCTCCTCGGCAAGCGGAATGAAGTTGATGGGCGAGATCAGGCCGCGATGCGGATGATTCCAGCGCAACAGCGCCTCGAAGGCGACCACGCGATCGCTGGCGACGTCGCGGATCGGCTGGTAGTACGGCTGGAACTCGTCGCGCTGGAGTGCCGCCCGCATATCCATTTCCAGCAAGCGCCGCGCCTGCGCCCGCGCATCCATGCCGGTCTCGAAGAAGCGATAGGTGCCGCGGCCGTCGGCCTTGGCGCGGTACAGCGCGAGGTCGGCGTTCTTCAGCAGCTCGTCGGGATTGCTGCCGTCCTGCGGCGACAGCGAGATGCCGATCGAGACGCCGATCACGATCTGATGGTCGTCGATTTCGTAAGGCGCGGAGATCACCTCGACGAGGCCGCCGGCGAGCGCCCTCGCCGCGGCTTCCTCCGAGCGACCGATCTGGACCACGGCGAACTCGTCGCCGCCGAGGCGGGCCACGGTGTCGTGCTCGCCGACGGTGGCCTTCAGCCTGCGCCCGACTTCCTTCAGCAGCGCGTCGCCAATGGGATGGCCGAGCGAGTCGTTGATGTCCTTGAAATGGTCGAGGTCGAGGCAGAGCACCGCGAGCTGGTCGTTCACACCAGCCCGGCGCAGCCCCTGTTCGAGCTGCTCGTGGAACAGCACGCGGTTCGGCAGATTGGTCAGCGCGTCATGGCGCGCCATGTGCGAGATCTTGGCCTGCGCCTCCAGCCATTCGGTGATGTCCTCGAAGGTGGCGACCCAGCCGCCGCCCTGCATCGGCTGGTTGACGACGCGGATCGAGCGGTCGAACCGTCGAACGACGTCCGTCGTCGTACGTCCCTCCCGGGCGTCCTCGACAAGGCGTGCGAAGAATTGCTCGGGCTCGCCATTCCACTGCCCCTTCGCCGCCTCCTCGCGGACCACGTCGAGCAGGACGCGGCCGGTAAGTTGCATGTCGGAGCGGCGTAGCATCGTCGCATAGCGTTCGTTGAACAGGATGATCTTGCCTTCGGCATCGAACATGCACAGCCCCTGCGACATGTTCTCGAGCGCGGTGTCGAGCACGACCTGCTGGCGTCCGATCTCGCCCTTGGCACGACGATCGAGCACCGCCGCCGTGAGCGCAATGACGAGAATGGCAGCGGCCGCGCTGGCGGTCAGGATCGACAACGACGTCGGCGGGATCGAAAGACTGCTGATCACAAGCGTCGGATCGGGCGTCAATTCCAGCGCGCCCATCGCGGTGAAATGGTGAGAGACGATGGCAACCGTCAACAGGATCGTCGCGGCAAGCGCGTTGGACAGGCTATCGCCTCGTCCCGCGACGTGCAGGGCGAACGATCCAAAGACGATGCCGAGCAAGATCGACACCGTCACGGTCCCGGCGGTCCAGCCGACATGGGCAGGAATCTCGAACGCCATCATGCCGGTGTAATGCATCGCGGCCACGCCGGTGCCAACGACGGCGCCGCCGACCGCGACCAGACCCCTGTGCGTCGTCGAAACCGAGATGCTGAGACCGATGAAGGTGACTGCGATCGCAAAGAGCAGCGACAGGACCGTTACGGGGATGTTGTAGGCCCCACCGGCGCCCGGCCCGTAGGCCTGCATCGCGATGAAATGGGTTGCCCAGATACCGCAACCGGCGACGACGGCATCGAGCGCAACCCAAACCAGGCGAGCCGACCCGCTCGCCGCACGCGCGCGATGAAACAGGCTGATTGCCGCCGCGCTGGCGAGCAGGCATACCGCCCCGCCAAGGACGACCAGACGCCAATCATGCTGGTCCGTGAGACAAAACAGAACTTGATACATTGCCGGCCCCTATTCCATCGGGCACTAGAACCGGCAGAGATGGACAGTCGGTAACCGGCTGTGCACCGGTTGCCGGAATGGTGAACAGGGAATGTGCGCGGCTGCTCACATTGCTCGCCCGTGCGCCTTTGCGCCGAGGCCGATCACACCGGCGGCCAGCAGCAGCACGGCTGCCGATATGATTAGCGACTGATGAAGGCCGATCATGAATGCGCTGTCGGACGCCACCAGCGAACCGAACAACGCAACACCAAGGACGCTGCCGGTCTGCCGCGTCGCATTGAGCACACCCGCGGCAATACCGGAGCGCGCCTTCTCGACGCTGCCGAGCAAGGTCGAGGTCAGAGGCGGCACCAGGAGGCCAAGTCCACCGCTGATCGCGATCATCTGCGCGAAGATTGCCCAATAGCTCGTCCCCGCCTCGATCCAGACCAGACCAAGACAACCAAGCGCCGAGATGCAGGCGCCGACGACGATGGTCGGGCACGGGCCGATGCGCTCGGCCAAGCGCGGCGCCAGCAGATTGACCGGCAACACCGCGCCCATCATCGGCACAAAGGCAAGCCCGGTCCACCAGGCCGAGAGCCCGTTGATCCGCTGGAAGTAGAGGCTGAGCACGAAGATCAGGCCGTAGATCGCGACGTTGACGAGGAGGCCGACGACCGTGGTCAGGGTAAACAGCCGGTGACCGAACAAGGACAGCGGCAGCATCGGCTGCGCCGTGCGGCTCTCGCGCCAGACAAACAACGTGGCCAGGACCGCGGCCGCAGCGAAAGCCGAAAGCACGAGCGGATGCTGCCAGCCGAGCGCGCCGCCCTCGATGATCGCGCCCGCGAGGGCTCCGAGCGCGCCGATCGCCGCGAGTTGGCCAGCCAGATCGATCTCGCGCGAGCGCGCCCGCGTGGTCTCGCTCGCAAAGCGCCAGCTCAGCCACAGACCAGCGAGGCCGATCGGCAGATTGACGAGGAAGATCGCGCGCCAGCCGACCAGCGTGATCAGCGCGCCGCCGACGAAGGGACCGGCTGTCAGCGCCAGGCTCGCGCCTGCGGCCCAGACCGCGACGGCACGACCGCGCGCGCGGTCGTCCGTATAGGCATGATTGAGCAGCGCCAGCGAATTGGGCACCAGGATCGCCGCCGCCAGCCCCTGAACCAGCCGTGCACTGATCAGCACGATGGCGTTGGGAGATAGCGCGCAGGCCAGCGAGGCCGCTGTGAAGATCGCGAACCCGGCCATGAAGATGCGTTTGGCGCCGATCCGGTCACCAAGTGCGCCGGCCGTCAGGATGAAGGCGGCAAAGGCAATGGTATAGGCGCTGACCACCCATTGCAGCTCGGCGACCCCGCCGCCGAGCGACTTGCCCATGGCATCGAGCGCGGTGTTGACGATGGTGACATCGAGCTGCACCACGCCATAGCCGAGACTCATCGCAGCCAGCGTGAGCGAGGTTGCAAGGTGCGATGCGGTGCGTGGGGCACCATCTGCGTCGAATGTTTCATATTTGATGGTGCTGGCTCGCATGCTGCCACCTCGATTGCAGCCCCATGCGACATATACGCCACCGGCCCGCCGTCATGTTTCGACAATGACCGAATGATGGATGCGCGACAGGCGAGCGCCGCGCGGATGACCGCGCGGCGCTCTTGCGGCTAAGCCTTAGCTCGCCGCCCGCAGGTTCACCTTGCTCTCGGCAAGCGAGGTCAGCTTCTTGTCCGTCGCCTTCTCTTCCTCGAGCGTTTTCGCGAGCACGGACGCGCAGTCGCTGCGGCCGAGCTGCTTGGCCCAGGCAATCAGGCTGCCGTAGCGGACGATCTCATAATGCTCGGCGGCCTGCGCAGCGTTGATCAGCGCCGCGTCGAGCACCGCCTTGTCCGCGACTTCGCCCGCGGTCTCGGCGGCCTCCTCGATGATGCCGTCGATTGCGGGACAGTCGACCGCCTTCACCTGCGCACCATGCATCTTGAACACTTCCTCGAGCCGCGTGACGTGCTGCTTGGTTTCTTCAAGGTGCGTCAAAAAGCCCTGCTTCAGCTGCGGATCGGTCGCCTTATTTGCCATTTTCGGCAGCGCCTTGGTGAGCTGCTGCTCGGCGTAATAGATGTCCTGCAGCTGATGCACGAACAGGTCGTTCATGGTCTTGATGTCTTTTGTGAACAGTCCCATCGTTCCGATCCTCCTGGGTTTCGGGAACACGACGGCATCGGCTTGCACGCAAAGCCGCTGTTTCGCCGTGTTCGATCGCTGATGGGGCGCTAACCTGTCCACGGCGCCGTCGTTCCAAAGAAAGCCCGCAGCGTTGCGCTGGAACAATGCTTGCGACCGCAGGATTTGAAACCATCTGAACGTCCGGGGTGCATGATGCAAATCGGTCCCCGACTCATATGCTTAACGCGCGCGCCATGTGAACCACTTATGACAAAACAGCCGGTGCGGCGCAGAACCTATCGTTGTCAAGGGCTGCACAAGCCTCTGTTTTTGCCTTAAATGAGCTACATCATGCCTAGCGATCGACGCTCATTTCGGGCACTGATCGCAACCGACCGGCCAATGTCTGGCCCGGTCGGTTTTGCCCCCCGCCGGGAGGATGAATGCACGGACTGCTGCCCGCGCTGAAACGCGGCCTCAAGAGATGGATCGGCTGGCGACGGCTCGGTATTGCCGCGAGCGTGATGATCATCGCCTTCGCGGTCACCACGCTGCTGCGGACCCTCAAGGGCATCGATACCGGCGTCATCCTGACCGCATTGAGCGATATTCCCCGCGGGCATATCGGCCTAGCCGCGATCTGCGTGTTCTTCGCGTTCTGTACGCTGACCTTCTACGATTTTTTTGCACTGCGAACGATCGGCAAGAAGCACGTGCCCTACCGCATCGCAGCGCTGTCGAGCTTCACGTCCTATTCGATCGGCCACAACATCGGCGCCACCGTGTTCACGGGCGGTGCGATCCGTTTCCGGATTTACTCGGACTACGGGCTGAATGCGATCGACGTCGCCAAGATCTGTTTCCTCTCCGGCCTGACCTTCTGGCTCGGTAACATCTTCGTGCTCTCGATCGGCATGACCATCCATCCGGATGCGGCCTCCTACATGGATCAGCTGCCGTCGTCGATCAATCGGCTGATCGCGCTCGGCGGCCTCGCCTCGATTGCCGCCTATCTGGTCTGGCTCTGCATGGGCGACAAACGCCGCGAGCTCGGCCAAAAGGGCTGGAAGGTCGTGCTGCCGTCCGCGCCGTTGACGCTGGTGCAGATCCTGATCGGGGTGGTCGATCTCGGCTTCTGCGCTCTTGCGATGTACCTGCTGATGCCGGCCAATCCGCCGATCGACTTCCTGTCGCTCGCCGTGGTGTTCATCCTGGCGACGCTGCTGGGCTTCGCCAGCCATGCGCCGGGCTCGATCGGCGTGTTCGACGCCGCCATGCTGGTGGCACTGCCCGAATTCGGCCGCGAGCAGCTGCTGGCGACCCTGCTCGTCTTCCGCATCCTCTATTTCGTGATCCCGTTCGGCCTCGCCATCTCCATCATGGGCACCCGCGAGCTCTGGATGAACGTCGTCCGGCCCTGGCAGGAGCGGCGACGGCTGGCGGAAGCCTGCGCGCAAGCCAACCTGCCCAAGCAGGTGGCGCCGATGGAGCGCGAGCGGCTGGTGCGCCAGGCCAGCAAACGATAACGGCCAGCCAGCGGTCACGCCGGCAGCCCGTAAAAGGCGGCAGACAAAGGTTGCGGGGCGGAGAGCTATGCTCTCTTATTTCCGCCTCAACTTTGCCGTTGAAGACGCGGGCCATGATCCCTGTTTCCCTTCGCCGTTTTCTCTCGGGCGCCCTGCTGCTGGCCGGGCTCCTTACCGTTTTGCCGCTTCAGCGCGCAGTCGCGCAGGATGCCGGCGCCATGCAGATCAACTGGGAGGTCCGCAACCGCTTCCGCCTGTTTCGCGAGGAGCGCGACTTCCTGCTGCATGTCGAGAATGCGCGTAACCGCAGCATCCTCGCCGCCGAACAGTCCCTGGAGCTGCAGAGCGAGGGCCGCGGCTGGGCCCGCAACATGGTCAACCGGCTCTGCATCGACCTCCAGGGCCGGGTCAACCAGCCCTGCACCCGCGACAACGTCAAAGAGAACTACATCACCCCGATCGACCACCCCATTACCGTGCGCTTGACCGGCGCGGTGCCGGTCGGCGCCACCTGCGCCTGGTCGTTCGACGACGGCGACGGACCACAGACCTCGACCTTCGACTGCGCCGAGCCGGTCAATCTGCGGGTCCGCTACGGCAAGCAGACGGTCGCGAGCGTCGACGTCTCCTCCGGCTCCGATCCGAGCCAGCGCGTCCAAACCGAGATCCAGGTCCGCGACATCTTCATCGCCGGCCTTGGCGACAGCATCGCCTCCGGCGAAGGCAATCCGGACCGGCCGCTGGCGCTGTCGGACGAGGGCTTTTGCTTCCGCTCCTATCTCGGCACCGCCGGCGGACAGTATTACCGGCCGAGCCGCGCTGGCTTCAAGGGCGGTCGCGCCTGCGAGGCGCCGGATACGCTCGCCAACTGGCAGCGCTACGGTGCCCTCTGGTTCAACTCACCTTGCCACCGCTCGCTCTACAGCTACCAGGCCCGCACCGCGCTCGCGCTCGCGGTGCGCTACACCCATATCGCCGTCACCTATCTGCCGCTCGCCTGCACCGGCGCCAGCATCAGCGACGGGCTGCTCGGCTCGCAGCGCGCCCGCGAATGCCCGCCCGGCAAGAGCGGCGTCTGCAACACCAGCGTGAATGCCCAGGTCGCGGAGTTGCGCGAGGCGCTCACCGCGGCCAAGAAACGCCAGCCGGATCGCAATCTCGATCTGGTGCTGCTCTCGATCGGCGCCAACGACGTCTACTTCTCCGGTCTCGTCGCCGACGTCATCGTCGATACCGCAACCGAGCGTGCCCTGTTCCGCCGCTCCGGCGTGATGGCGAGCGTCGACGAGTCCCGCGATGCGCTCCAGCGCGAGCTGCCGCAGAATTTCGTCAAGCTGCGCGAGGCGCTGAAGCCGCTGGTCGGCGACGATCTCTCGCACGTGGTCTACGTCTCCTACGGCAATCCGGCGCTGGCCGACGGCGGCGTGCCCTGCCGCGGTGGCCGTGGCGGCTTCGACATCCATCCCGCGTTCAATGCCGATCCGCAACGTCTCGCCCGCGTCTCGACCTTCGTCGACACCGAGTTCCTGCCACAACTGAAGGGGCTCGCCACCTGCACGAACGGCGCGCTGTGCCGCGATCCCGAGGCTGACCGCATGACCTTCGTCGACACGCATCAGGCTGCGTTCGCCGATCACGGTTTTTGCGCTCATTCCGGCAATGATCCCGAATTCGATCGAACCTGCTTCGCCGAGAACGGCCAGAGCTTCAATCCGGATATCGTCAGCGCGGCGAGCCAGCCGATGCTGTGCGGCCGCGGCGCCTCGGAATATCGCGCCTACCTGCCGCGCGCGCGCTGGATCCGCGATGCCAATGACAGCTATTTTGCAGCGATGACTTATCCGCAAGGGTTGCCGTCGGCGAGCCAACCGACCGACATCCACGACGCGACCTGGGGCGTGCTCTCGGCCGTCTATGGCGGCGCCGTGCATCCGAGCGCCGAAGGCCACGCCGCGATGGCGGACGCCACACTGCCGGCTGCGAGCGCAGTGCTCGGCCTGGATGCGGTGCCGCCAGGCGTCACGCGCGGGCTGCTGGCCCCGCTCCTGCCGCGCGCGCAGCAATAGGTGTTTCCGCGTTGGCTCATCCGACTTGAGGAGCTGACGCCGCCGCACACGGGCAAATTTTCGCGCCCCACGTAATCGCGGTGTCATCCAGCGTTCATCACCGCTACCTAGTTTTCCCAACGCTACAAATTGACGCACGCGACGGGAGCGCCAGGCTCTCCGCTGCGCGGTCTCGTGCGACTGCACGTCAACCAACAACAGACATCACTGGGGAGTCCAACAATGACGATCGAAAAGCGGCCTCATGCGGCCGTCGCTCTTGCCTTTGCCTCGACCCTGAGTCTTTCGCTCTTGGCACCATCATTCGCGCACGCCGACGACAGGGGCAAGGACAAGGACAAGAGCAACGTCAAGCACGTCCTGCTGATCAGCGTCGACGGCATGCATGAGGTCGACCTTCAGCATTATGTCGGTTCCCATCCTGCGTCGAGCTTCGCCAGGCTGCTCGCGCATGGGGTCCACTTCACCGATGCACATACCTCCCGGCCCTCGGACTCCTTCCCGGGCCTCCTTGCGTTCATGACCGGCGGTTCGCCGAAAACCCATGGCGTGTTCTATGACGATTCCTACGACCGCACACTGTTCGCACCCGGCAGCAACTGCCAGGGCAATCCCGGAACCGAGACGCTCTTCGATGAATCGATCGACTATGACCTGGCGAAGCTCGACGGCGGCGGCCCCGCCGGCTCCAACCATATCGATCCGACGCACCTGCCCATGCGCCTGAAGGCCGGCAAATGCGAGCCGGTCTATCCGCATCAATTCCAGCGGCTCAACACCATTATGGAAGTAATCCACGAGGCGGGTCGGCGCACCGCCTGGTCGGACAAGCACCCCGCCTACGAAATCGTCAGCGGTCCGTCCGGCAAGGGACTCGATGAGCTCTATACGCCCGAGATCAACTCGACCTCGGTGCCGGGGCAGCCCGGCGCAGACTGGACCACCGATCCGAGCTTCACGCGCACCTATGACGAGCTCAAGGTCAAGGCCGTGCTCAACTGGATCAAGGGCTTCGATCACACCGGTACAACCAAGGTCGGCGTTCCCGCGATCTTTGGCATGAATTTTCAGGCCGTCAGCGTCGGCCAGAAGGTGACCTCCGACGGCTATCTCGACGCCGCGGCAACGCCGAGTGCGCAACTACAGGCGTCGCTCGACTTCGTCGAGGCCTCGCTTGGCCAGATGCTGGATGCGCTGGCGGACCAGCACCTCGCCCGTGACACGCTTATCATCGTCGGCGCCAAGCATGGCCAGTCGCCGATCGACGTGAACAAGCTTCACATGCTGACCGGCAGCACCAACCCGAAGCTGGGCGGCGGCACGCGCGCCGACGTAACCGATCCGGCTGACCTGCTGACGAATGGTGGCGTTGCACTGGCCCAGGAAACCGCCGATGACGTTGCCCTGATCTGGCTCAAGGACCAGAATGACGCTGCTAAAGCCGCCGCGATCCTCGAGGCTGACCGCAAGGCCAGCAACCGGGCTCACATCGAGAAGATCTATGCCGGCGAGGAGCTCGTAGATCGGTTCGGCGATCCCGCGGCCGGCCGTACGCCCGATATCATCATCCAGCCGATCGCCGGCACGATCTATAGCGCGAGCAAGAAGAAGATCGCCGAGCACGGCGGCTTCGCCGAGGACGATACGCACGTCCTGCTCGTCGTCTCCAATCCGAAACTGGGTCCCTCGGTCGTCGATGAGCGCGTCGCGAACAGGCAGGTCGCGCCTACCATCCTGAGGGCGCTCGGCCTGGAGCCGGACGAGCTCGAGGCGGTGCGCGGCGAGGACCATACCCGCCTGCTGCCGGGGCGTACGGCTGAAGGACTGATCCTTCGCGACTGATCCCCGAGGCGGGGGGGGGGGGCCGCCCCCCCCCCCCCCCCCCCCCCCCCCCCCCCCCCCCCCGCTTCGTTTAGGAGGTCAGAAGCGCATTACTCCGAGTACTTGAACTCGGGCATC